>QHCE01000086.1 GCA_003243955.1 Acidimicrobiales bacterium
AAGTTTCAAAACACCCTCTAAGTAGCTGGCACCATCGAGACTCACCATGGTGGCGGTACGGGGATTTGCGTAGACGCGCAGCAGCACGCACAAGTTCATGAGCGCGTCTATCTGCCCGCGGGTCCTCGGGCTATGCCCTAGCGGCATACCCACCTCCGCCAGCTCCCAGGAATACTCACCCCACACCGGTAGGGCTTCGACCACCATGCCTTCACCGCCCCAGCGACGCAGAAGCTCAGGAACGCCCTCGGCGGGCTGATCCAGACCACCGCTTCCATCGGTGAGACCGAGAGGTCGCGCGACCACGCACACCTGGCGGTTGACGCTGCCTGTACTCCACGGCAGAGCCTCGTCGTCACCTTCCACCCCCGGTTCAGGCGCCCATGCGCGCCTTCTGGGACGAACGCCCGAGCGATCAGCCCCTGTTCCAGCTGAATCACCCGAGCAACGTATCCCGTGGGTAGGCCGGTGGGATGTAAAAACTCATCGATCGCCCGGTTGTGCCTGCGCAACTCGGCCGGCTCCGCTCTGGGGCTGAAATTCAGCACATAGCCGGTGGCGCTGTTACGCAGCGGGTTGGGGTCGGCGAACCATGGTTGGTTGGCGTCGAAACCGGATAGGATCTTGCGTTCGACGTCGGTGGGCTCTTCGCCCAGCTCGATCAGTCGTTGAACGCGGACGAACTTCGCCGCCGCCAGCAAGTGCCGTGCCGCCCGGTCGATCAACTGCGGGGGCACCCCCGGGCAGTTGATCACCAAGGTAGGGTAGGCATCGGCGAGCCTCTCCAAAAACTGCCGATCTACACCGGCGGAGGCGCACCACCCAGCGTTCCCATACACCGACCACGCTGACTCCCGGCTCAGGTTGGTACCTACCGCCCACGCTAGCTTGTCACGCTCGTCAGTCATCCCTTCGGGAGCCAGCGCGACTAACTCCTCGGGGTCCTCGGTATTCGCCTTGCCCGCTTCGAAGAGGCGACGTCCCTTCTGTGCCCCGGCATCGTCTGAGTGGCTCAGGTGGGTCAAATCGATCTTCCAGTGCGTCACCATGAACGGGTTAGGCTTTCTGTATGTAGTGGTGAGTTGCCAGCCAGCCTGCCATAAGGCCCCTAGCGCTTCAGCCAAATAGCTCAATGAGCACATCGCTGGTAAATGATTAAGCTCGCCGGGGGCCGAGGCCAGTCACCTTGGCCGCTACTCTCCCTCGTAATACCTAGACAACTCAGCGGGTCGAGGACCCGAAAGTGAGCAAGCTTGAGGAGGGAAGATCGCTGTGGCTGAGATTGAACATGTCATCGTGCTGGTACTGGAGAATCGCTCATTCGACCACATGCTGGGGTTTCTGGCGCATCCGGATCCGCGGTTTGATGGCTTGCGTAGTGGCGGCCCGTATGAAAACCCGGAGGGGAGCGGAAATCGATCGATTCCAGCCACACCGGACGCGAAAGTCGTCATCCCCGCTGGGCCAGACCACTCCCACGATGGAGTCATGGAGCAGCTCGCACTTCGAGGAACTCCGGTCGAGCGTAAGCCGACGAACCAAGGCTTCGTGACCAGCTACGAGCGAAAATATCGAGGCTCGACATCACCGAAGTTTGGGGGCCTACTCGGCCCACTGGTAAATTGGTGGACCCAGCTGAACTGGTGGGGGCCGCGCAAAGACAGCGACCATGCGGCAATCCAGAACCGCGGCCCGCTGGTGATGCGCTGTCAACCACCAGGCAACGTCCCGGTGCTGAGCACCCTTGCCCTCGAGTTCGCCGTGTGTACGCGATGGTTTTGTTCCGTACCCGGGGAAACTTGGCCTAATCGGAACTACTTCCACGCTGCCACCTCCGACGGCGAAACCAACATTGAGCTGCGTCCCTACACCGATCGCACCATCTTCGAGTTGTTGGAGGATAACGGCCGAGGGTGGCATATCTATCACGACGACACTCCGCAGGCGTGGGCCTTTCCTCGGTTGTGGGATAGCCCAGATCGGCACGCTAAGTGGTTCGCGTTGGACGAGTTCGCCAGGCATGTTCGGACGGGGCAGCTTCCGGCCTACTCATTTCTGGAACCCAACCACCGGCCGACACTACATACGCTCGACCACTCCCCTCTTGGAGGCGCACCCGATGTCAGTAACAGCCAGCATCCAGAGAACAACCTGGTTTCCGAGGCTTCCTACGACGAGTTCACGCCGGGCGACACCGACTTCGGCCGCGCGGAATCACTCATCGCCGACATTTACGAGGCGTTGCGTGCCCAGCCCGAGGTATTCGAACGGTCCCTGTTTGTGATCACCTATGACGAGCACGGAGGCTTCTATGACCACGTTCCGCCGCCTACGGGCGTGCCGAGTCCGGGCGATTCACACAGTTGGTTACGCCGCTTAGTTACCGGCCTAGTGCACAAGAAGGCCGCCGCCTTTGATTTCACCTTGCTCGGCCCCCGCGTGCCGGCAGTGGTGGTTTCCCCGTACGTAGCCGCCGGGAAAATCGATGACACTGTGCGAGACCATGCCAGCGTTCCTTCCACGCTGCGAGCAGTGTTCGCAGCACTCGCGCCGCCGCTGACCCGGCGAGACGCCTGGTCCCCAGCGTTCCACACCTTGGCCGACCTGGACCAGCCCCGGAGAGGTCAAGAGCTGCCTGACCTCTCCGGGCACACCAGCCGCCAGGCGCATGAGACTGTTGCGTCGGCCCGGTCAGGAACCAACCCCGACGCCGGTGTTGCCGAAGCGGATATGCCGCCCTATTACCGTGAATTCGCCGCTCAGGCCGAGTACGTCAAAGGGCATCTGCTTGCCGTAGGTGAGCCAGAAGCGGCCCGAGAAACCCAACTAGCGCCGATCGAAAAGGCCGCCGAAGTCACCCGCATGTTTCACGAAGCGGCTAGCCGACACCGCGACGAGCTGCCATCGAAATAGCCGGACTGGTCATTTTCCCGCTGGAGCCGGGAGAAAGCTATCGCTGATGGCTCCAGACCGTGAATGGGGTGATCGGGGTAAACCCGAGACGCTCATAGACCGGTCTAGGTTTTTCCCCAGCTAACAGTGCGGATGGAAGGCTCGGCTCGGCGGTGGCGGCCTGCCACGCCAGGGCGGCACCGAACTCTTGCTGCCGAAACTCTGGAAGCGTCGCAACGAGTGTGACCCCATTGAGACCGCCGGCTACCACTGTCGCTGAAGTGGCAACTGGATGCCCATCGAAGCGACCGAGCCAAAAGCGCAGGCGCGGGTGAGAAAGAACCCGCTCATCCCAAGCATCGGGGGCCGAACGCAGGTCAGGAAAGGGAAACGCCCGCGCCACGACATCCACGAATGTGCTCAAAGTGATCGCGTCACACACACGTTCAATCGTCAGTCCTTGAGGTGGGGGTGTTTGTCGTGCAGCGTTGACCCCACGGTGCATCATGACCATGTGATCGTGAAGTTTCCAACCACGCGCGTCTAGTCCTGGCACACGCCAAGGACTCCAGAGCAGAAAATCATCTCGTGGACAGGCAGCATTACTCGCGGCGTAAAACGCCTCCACTTCATCTAATACTCGCGTCCTGTCGGTCTCAAGGACTGGACGCAGCAAGGTCGCGCTATTGAATAAAGACCACGACCGGCCTAAATCGGCCGCGGCGAACTCTGGCCGGCGTACAGCACGACCACCCATCGCTAACGTAGGCGCCTCACGCCACGTCACAAGATTCTCTAACCATCGATTCAGCAAGCCGGGCGCCTCCAAACAATAAGCTCGGCAACAGCAGCGACACGGACCAAAAAGCTCACTTCTTCGCGTGCGGGGACGACGCTGAACAGCGTTAACAGCTAAAGTATCGCAGCATGACCGAAATGAGTACTAGCCGCTACCTGCGACGAGATGTCGGACTCGTGGGGCTCCTGTTTACTTCTTTAGGCTCCGTCATCGGTTCCGGCTGGCTCTTCGGCGCCCTCACCGCATCCAGCATCGCGGGGCCCGCAGCTATGCTGAGCTGGCTTCTGGGTGGCGCCGCCGTGACTATCCTCGCTCTAGCTCATGCTGAAGTTGGCGCCATGTTTCCTGTGGCCGGCGCGAGCGCCCGCATCCCCCACTTCGCTTTCGGTAGCCTCGCCGGATTCTGCGCCGGGTGGTTCGCGTTCCTCGGCTGCGTCACCACCGCCCCCATCGAAGTGGAAGCGGCGCTGCAATACGCCACCCATTACATACCGGGGCTCACCGTAGAACACGCCCACCAGATCGTGCTCACCGGCCTTGGCTACGCCGTCGCCGCGCTCATGATGCTGTTCTTCTCGGCGATCAACGTACTCGGGGTCAGATGGCTCTCTAAAACCAACATTGTCACCATGTGGTGGAAAATCGCCATCCCCGTGGTCACGGTCATCGCCCTGGTGTTCGTATCGTTTCACTCCGGCAACTTCACCGCCGGTGGGGGGTTCATGCCCGCTGGAATGAAAGGCGTCTTTAGCGCTATCGCGACCGGGGGTGTCATCTTCGGTTTTATCGGTTTCGAGCAAGCCATTCAGCTCGGCGCCGAAAGCCGCAACCCGCGACGCAATATTCCCCTCGCGGTTATCGGCTCCGTTTTGATCGGTGTCGTGCTGTATCTGGCGCTCCAATTTGCTTTTATTGCCGCTCTTGACCCGGCCAGTCTGCAGCATGGTTGGTCCGCGCTCAGCTCGTCCGGGAACACCAAACAGTTCGGTCCCTTCGCTGCCTTAGCCACCGGCTTGGGCCTTGGTTGGCTCGCATTTGCGCTCTACACGGACGCGTTCATCTCCCCTACCGGTACGGGTCTGCTCTATGTTGCTACTAGCTCCCGCCTCAGCTATGCCATGGGGCGTCAGCGGTACATCCCGGCTATCTTTGGCCGCCTCAACCTGCGCGGTGCTCCTGTCTACGCCATCGCCTTTTCGTTTCTGTGCGGAATGATCGTTTTCTTGCCGTTCCCCGGCTGGCAGCAACTAGTCGGCTTCGTCTCCTCGGCCACCGTCATCGCCTACGCGATGATTCCGCTCGCCCTCGGCGCGCTCCGCAAAACGGCGCCCGATCAACCACGCCCGTACCGACTACCGTGCTCGTCGGTGCTCGCCCCGCTCGCATTCATCGTCGCCAACGAAATTATTCTCTTCTCCGCCTGGGTGGTCGTCTGGAAGCTACTCGTCGCCATCGCGATCGGATTTGTGCTACTCGGTATCGCGCTCGCGACCACCCCCACCGCCCAGCGTCCTAAGCTGGCATGGCGCCCCGTTGCATGGATGTGGCCGTATCTAATCGGCCTCGGGCTCGTCTCCTACCTGAGCTCATTTAATATTCAGGACACCGATCGCATCCCCCTGCTGGGCGTTGAAGGGCCCACCGGCACTCTTGGTTTTGGCTGGGATATTGCCGTCATGGCGGCTTTCAGTCTGGGCATTTATTACCTCGCCCTCCAACTGCGCCTTCCTGTGCTGGCCGACCAAACCGACGAGCACGAGTTGCAGGAGGAAGAACTAGAAAGACTGCCGGTTTAGGCGATGGAAGTGATCTGAACTGAACTGGAATCAGTATCATGCCCACCATGACACGAAACAATTGGCGATCCCGAGGCCTTCTTCTAGGTGTGGCCGCAGCTCTAGTCGCCATCCTGATGGGATGTGGAACCTCCGACAGAACCAATGCGCAAGAAGAACGGTTTGTCGGGATCGGTAAACCAAAGCTATCCTCATCAGGCCTATACACTGCTTCGGTAAAGTTCGGGCCAGAGGAAAACAGCGTCAAAACCTGGATCGCGGTCATCAATGATACTTCCGGTACGGAAGTCTTTCGTGACGACTATGCATACAGCCCCCGTCACAGGCTCACTATCACGTGGTTGTCTGGCCACGACCAACTGTGGATTCTGTCTAGCGATGTAGGTACCTCCCACATTGACCGCCAGCCAGATGGCACGTGGAAGAAGATCGACATCACGCCAGAGACTCTCGGTGAAGTCCCGGCTGAGATCAACCAGTACCGGCATCGCTGAGCCAAGTTTTAGTAGACACATAAAGCATCGGGGAGAATACGGCGCTCTAGCCAGTGAGCCAGTCTTCGGCTCCTACGGCTTTCTGATGGCCTTCCTCAAGCCATTGCACGAGTGCGGCGATGAGCCTACCGAAGTTCTTTCGACTTCGGGGAAAGGCATGTGGGCTGGTAAGCAATAGTCTCGGCAGGAGTTCGTTTGCTTCTCGTGCCGCAATGTGCAATGGGCGAAAATCCTTGATGTTTTCGGTAACGATCCACCGCTGATGCTCAGCTGCCCAAGAACATAGCTGTTCGTCGGTATGCCCACGTAGCTCAACGGTGTCAGCCACCGCGATCACATCGTAGCCTCGGTTACGCAGCTCTTCGGCGACTTTAGGGTGGTGCATCTCGTCGAGTAACAACGCCGGAGCTTGATGGTGTTTATTCATGCTACAAGTCGGCATTCGATCTGCCAGGCACGATAAGCGTCTTCAGCTTCAGCGGCGTTGCGTGCTATCTCGGCGTCAATGTCGGTTGGATAGTCGGCGTAGTAGCGCATACTCAGACGCACTTGACTTTCGGGAAGGTTCAGTAGCTCCGCGGTGGCCTCAACCGCGGCCTCACCGCGTTCGTCGATTTCGCTCACAGCGCGGATTACTTCCCACACATCCGGACCAGCCGCCAATGCGGCTCGCCTACCAGATGGTCCGCTTTTGAAAATAATCCCTGGATACTCTTCTACTCGCATACCCTCATCCACATATAACTGAGCCAAGCCAGAGGCGGTCGCTCCGGGGATACGACGCGCTCGGCTACGCAGCCGAGCTACCAAATCGTCCTGGAATCTAATGGGCAACGAAGTAGTCATGTAGCGCATCGTAACATTGCTATACACTAGCCTGCCAGCGTTCGGTTGCCCTAAAGGAACCTGCCGACTCCACGTTCGTCATATATGCCTACCCGGCACAGTTCAACCATTGTGGTGCAATCCCGGAGAAAGGAACCCAGATAAGTCATGAGCGCTGTCACTGTGGTCTTCATGGGAGCACTTGTACACCAGTTTCCTAAACTCTGCCGCAATCTCAGCGCCTGGTCATCCGGATTCTGAATTTTTCCAGGCGGCACTTGAAAACGAAGATGCTGAGATTGCCGAGCTTATCCATGCCTCTTTTTTAGAACATCTGCCTCGTATAAGCCAGCCAGGGTCGAAGCTTCGAGAAATGTTAGATCCACTCCTGACTGAAAGACTTCACGAAATCGGCTAAGAGAGCGCAGTGGTTTTCTTCGCGGAGGTTAAGGTGAATATGCCCGTTACAGCGAAACCTTTGACGGGTGGAGCGTCGTTCCTATCATGCCTCGGCGAAACGCAGCGGCCTAAACTCAAATTGGGCTTGTTCGATTGCATGACCAACGCTTGCGTGGCAGCTCCCCTTCAATCAGCCTTCGAGTTCATTGAGCGAGGCATTGCAGAGCTCTCTCAATGGAGCCTCTACCGTCTCATCACGGAGCCGCCGCAAAGCTATCCGAGACCGTTGTCGCAGTGGCAAGCTGTGCAGTCCACACATCATCGTGAGATCAACACACCAGTGCTGTTCCTCGGTGGTCCCGACTTCCAGCCAATGCACAACGATCGAGAAGCCGTGAACTAACTCATCAAGACAGAGCTGCTTAATGTCGACTCCGAAACCCACTTCGTCGGGATCAGTCTCGCCTGAGACGATCTGCACGAGTAGTTCTAGGATCTTCACCCGTACCTCAGGCACGCATCGCTGAATTGCTTCAAGGAGTACCACCGTGGTTGGAACGGCCGAGGGAAACAACGATCCTTGTCGAACGACAGCGTTGTCGAGTTTCCAGTACGCGCTTTCCGCCTCTTCACGTGTTTGGCTGGTCGTCAGATCAATTAAGGCTTGTGGCACATCACTGGAAATGCCTGCACTCCGCAACCTCTGCCAATCGTATGAATCGATCACCCACATAGTTTGCCTTCCTCTCTCATCACTGGCTCATTCAGTTTTCGCTCCTCTGCTTCAAATCCGAACAATCAGTAAAGGCAAGCCGACTAGGGCGGGGCGATAACAAGACAGCTTTTATTCCGAACAGGCGTTTGAGCTTGCTACTCACGAGGCTCCGCTTCGCACTCAAGAAAAAAATCCTCTCCCTTATTGTTGACCGTGGCACCTAATAGCTCAAGGAATTTGGTTAAGATATCGGTAGGCAGCGGGAAGCAACTAACCATGGAATCTGTAGAAGCAACACCAAGCTCTGAGCGAAACCATTCGCTAATAAGATCATTAACTTCTATCTCAGTTATGAGTTCATCATCGGTTCGCTCATAGCCACGAATAATTGTGATGTCTCAAGAGATAGGAGACCTTGCCTTCATTCGGTGTGAGGGGTATTTGGTTTTCCGGA
>QHCE01000050.1 GCA_003243955.1 Acidimicrobiales bacterium
CCCTTGGAATAGATCATCTAGAGGTGATTGGACACCAACATCGACGATCGACTGTCCACATAGCTCCCAAACCAAGTCTCCAGCATTGGTTGCACTCCAGCCATACAGCAATCGAGCGTTCGCTATAACTCGCCACGGCGATAAGACGGTAAGTGACCACCCGTGCCCTGCAAGGGTGAGCACTGGATCGTCCCACTTCGCTTCCTGGACCTTAAGCGGAAGCAAGGGAAGCATGCAAAAACGAAGCTGATCAATCATGGGGCCCATCGTATGCGTAGGAACAGTTGAATTAATTCAAGGCGAATCGCCTCACTCCAGGAGGCTATGCCGTGACCTAGGCAGACCCACGTGCTGTCGCGGCGCGGATCAAAGCTAAGACGGGCATTGACCTGCTCGATAGCAGCACCAATGCCGCCGGGTCTGCAGCCGCAATGCGGCGGCCTTGCAGCAAGGGTTAGCGGGCGCAGACGAGCATTTGGTTTCCGCCGACCTGGAACTCGTAGTCGACCTCGACTATACGTGTGGTGACTTTTGCCTTGGCGAGTTCGGTTCGCAGCTGCTCGAGGTGAGGGTAAGGCGCGGTGGCGCCCATGGCGAGCAGCGGGAAGATGCGCAGCTCGGTGCGGGTGACGCGCATGAGCTCAAGAACCCCGGCGTGGTGAAAGGCATAATCGAGACGATCAGCGAAGGTGAATAGCAGATGTGAGCTGAGCACTAAATCAAACCCACTCTCACCAAAGGGCAGATCGGGCAGGGCGCCCGGGACGTAACGCCCAGGGTGGGCCCGGCGATCAGCGGCGAAACGGGCTCCTGCGATCCTGCGTGAGCGGTAGTGATCGTCAGGATCGGCAAATACGTCCCACCGGTACTGCTCGGGGTGGGCGCGGACGTAACAGTTCGCCCGGTCGGTATCAACCTGAGTCAGGATCGCGAGCTCCTCCGCCGTGCTGCCGGCATAAACAGGGTCACACGCGGTGGCGTCGCCGCCCCCAGAGTTGACCTCGGCGGTCAGGCTGGCGGCACCACCGGGGCAATCCAGTATCCGCCGACGAAGATCACCATCAGTGAGACCGAACATGGCCCGATACTCGGCCAGAGAGCGGGAACTGACTAGCATCCGGCCGATTCCGCTGTCTGGCACGGCGGTGCTGGCCACCGCACAAGCACGATTGTCTGGGGAGAAGTCACCGTGAGGCACAGTGGGAAACCCTCTCGGACGGAAGTGTCAGGTGCTTGGCTCGGAGTTAGCGGCAGATCGAGGTGAGCGCTCGGGTAAGAGCTTCTTCGTGCAGCGGGTCTAGGTGGCGGGTGTGCTCTATACGGTGACGTGCTCCGGTCAACTGGGCGGCGCAGGAAGATTTAGCCCGAAGCTGCTGAATGGCTTTCAGCTCGGCGAGCAGTTGATCGGTGATGCGGTCCAAAACCGGCCGGATCTGACCCAGATCGGCCCGGGTGGTGGGCGCCTGGCCAGGATGTGCGGTCCAACGGGAGTACAGTCCGTATTGGACGACCTTGCTCGCCTCAATCTGATCAGTCAAAACCGCCACTGACACTACCGGATCCACACCTAACTGCGCTGCCTTGGCGACTACGGTATCGAGCACGGTCTTCTCCCGCACTGGATCGTTGATCGGGGCGTCGGTCCCCCACTTCGCGGCGGCCACAGTGTCGGCAAGCTGCACCCGCTGTGCGGCAACATCGGTCAGGGTCAGCAGGGGCTTGCTGTGGCTGGTTTTGTCGGCAGTCGGCACCATCGCCGCGGAACAGCCGAGCTCAGTGACAGACACGGCGACGGCGACAACCGTGGCCAGTGCGGCCCGGATCAGACTCATGCGGGCAATCCTATCCAAGCCAAGGTAACGGCAATGAGTTGATCTTGAACTGAGGTGCGGCGGCGGCCGGGTTAAGCCTGTTTCCGGGAGTTCCATCGGTGACCGCCGGACCCACAGTGCGCCGTGACTGGGAGGACTGCAGAAAACTGATTCCGTCGATTGAGGTGCTGTCAAGAGCCCCCATGGAGCAATCGGCCGAGGCGAGATGAGGGTCAGGCATTTACTGCGAGCGCTCGCAGTAAACGGTGGAGCGGCCGATAGAGAATAGTAGTATTACTTCAGGGCGAATCGCCTCACTCTAGGAGGTCATGCTGTGACGTCGCCAGACCCACGAGCAGTCGCGGCACAGATCAAAGCCGAGACAGGCATAGACCTGCTCGATAGCAACGCCGATGCCGCAGGAGCTACAGCCGCAACGCGGAGGGCTTGGCGGCAAGTTGCCGGAACCTTCGGCGGAAGCCTGGCTAGCGGACTGGGGCTGCTCGGCTTCGTTCTTGCGTTCGCGCCCGGCAACCTCTTGGGAGTTCTACGTGTCGCGTTTGCCTACGTAGGCGTGGTCTCAACAGCGGCCGCCATAGCACTGATCATATGGGGTTGGCGTACCCCCCCGGCCTACGCTGAGCTGTACCTCAGGCGGCAACAAGCCTTCCAACGATTCTTCATCGAGACCCGGCAGCCCCGCCCTAGCCTGTTCGTGAGCAGTGGCTGGTTTACCCGCAAACCATGATTGCCTTCAGTACACCCAGTGAGGTCCGGGCGATGCTCGAAGAAGCAGCGTCTCATAAGCAGTCGCCACACAGCTCGGCGGAACTCTAACGATGAGGTAGGAAAAGGGATGATAATGAAAGTAATAAACTAATGTAGGTTGAACTTAATTGAGCCCGTGGGTAACGGCAGATTGCGAGTTAAAAGCGCATACGGTTTTTTCACTGCCGACTGGCATGGGGAGAAACCATCTCTTGGAACATCCCACTCCGTAGAGATTGACGTGAATGACCTGCTCTTGTGGGGCCGTGATCTTAGGGTGGCAGATACCCCCGCTCAGGAAATTGCGGATGATGAAGACATGGTCCGCATTTCTGGACGGATCGAGTCATTTGACTCCGATGATGTGCTGACCCTGCTGGTCGACAATTCACTGATCATGGTAGAAACCGAAGGCGACCCTCCGCTCGGCGCTATCGGCCGGTATGCGACGCTGCGATCAGCAAAGATTACTTTGTATCCATATGACGTGTGAGTCCTGAGCCGCTCGCTATTACCGACAGATGGCAACAAGCAGGTTGGAAAGAGGTACGAGCCAGTGAATGAACCGCTGATTAATAAACTTCGCGGTGCGGTAAATTCAGACGTCTCCCTACAACAGATGTGGCAGGCGCTCCACGATTTCAAAGAGGGTGGCGGGGAACAGGCGGAAGCCTATTCAACGTTGGAGAAGCTGAGAAGTGAGCTTGGCCCCGAACAGGAGGATCTGCTGCTGGAAGTGATGGATGTAGTGAGTGGCTTCTGCAATGCGAAGGACCGCATTTGGTAGCAAGTCGTGCGCTGTCTTTCTTGATCGAATTATCTCGAGATCTGGAGCATTGTAATGGTTGGTCACCTTATCGAAATCGAGGGTAAGCCGATCAGATATCTAGCTGCGGACGAGCAGCTAGCCGGCGATCGGGGCAATATGCAGAACTTCGATGTGTTCGAAGATCGGAAACTCCAACAGCATCCCCGGATTCGTCGGGTACTGACGGCCCTAATTCGGCCGCTGCCGTTGTTCTACCGTGTCTTGCATTGGAGCGACGGCACCGATCTACACGAACTTGATCGCAAGGTTCTCCGGGGCGAGTTTAACGACGACGACTTTGCGGGCGCGCTGGTGGCTGAGCCAGGCACAATAAACTGCCTCAACTGTGCAACCCAACTGCGAATCCTAGTAGTCGATGGAGGTCAAGCCTTATTCGCAAAGACCCTGGGCGAACGTTTGCGAGCGCATGACCTAAAGCAGCGCTGTCCGAGCTGTCGGGCACATATAACCCTACAAATTGTCGAGTTCTTCAATGAAGATAGGGACCTCTAATGAGCCTACCACGCAGAAACTCGATGGAAAAACGGCGGCATGTCCTCGCTAAATGCCTTGAGGGTTACATTGACTACGGTCTCCTTAGCGATTTTCGACAGGAAATTTCTTACAGCGAATACGGCCTTGGTCTAGAGAACCTATGTGAGCGGCTCTTGGAATCAGATTGCCGCCTTCCCAAGGCAATCCTCGATGACATTGCCGAGGCCGCGCGGCTTATGCAGCTGCCTGCTGAGCGCTGGGATTTCGTTCTGACACTTGAGGAGTAGCCCTCGGAGGCTAAACAGTACGTCCAGAGCAAGCGGGAACACGTGGAAACCTTCTGGCTGATAATCAGTGGGAACATACGATAAGTCAATAACACTGATAACAATATCTTTTGATCCTGCTTGAAGCTGAAGAATATTAAAAGCAGTTCGCCGTAAACCATATTCCAGCTGTAAACGATCAACCTGCGGCACATTGACATGGTTTAGATCAAGCCATAGTCGATCTTCGATTTTGACTGCTCCCACTGGTGGAGCGGAAAGATACGTTGCCTTGCAGTGAGATCAATGGCGATTCCCCATGAGCCTTGAAGCATACGGTAGGAAAATGTCCTGGTCATGAATCTCCACACCCGACTTTCATCCCGTATAGGCGACTCATATCCTCGGCGTACTCCTCACTCGCGTGGGCAAGAACTCCTCGGCGCCACCATGGTTGTTCCACTCCCCCGATCTTTACCTCAGCCAAGAGAGCTTGCTTAAAATGTGCATCAGCTTGATTGACGAGCTCCCGCATGACAGCGATCTGCTCGAACTTCTTTAGCGTCTCGTCACACAAGGCAGCCTCGAGTAGATCCCGCACACTAAGGTCATTGGTGAACTCGTAGTAGCCCCAGCGATAATCGGCTTGAGCTTGCTCGACGAGAGATTCCCACTCCTCAACGACGCTCCAGGGTGACCGGTCAGTCGACCAACCATTGCGCCCTAAGAACTCCTGAAATCGCTGGAGGAAGTCGATTCCGGTCATCTCGGCAACTCCCCATATAGAACAAGTAGTGTGATCGGAATGTTTCCTAGTCGCCGTAAAGCCGAACGGGCCTACTGGGCAACTACATGTCCGTTCGACTACCAAGGTCAGCTGGAAATCTGGTTTTCACGACGAGGCATACCTATCTTGATATGTGACGAGTGTGCCACGATCTGGTTAGACCCGTCAGACGTGAGAGCGGAAAACGGTGCGTTGACTGATCCTTCCGCTCGAACTCTGGAGTTCGATGACGATGTCTTCTCTTATCATGAGAAACAACCGCCAAGCGCGGAAGACATCAAGCGCATCGGTTGGTGGAGATTTGTCCACCCCCTGTCGATTGAAGTTCATCAGCAGTGACGCAGCATGATCATACCGAGTGAGAGTTCTCAAAATTGATCACGCATAGCGGAACGACAAAAAGCGCATGTCGATTCACCAACAATAACCGAGTCGCTCGCCTTCATATCAGCTCTGCCGGCTAATAGTTGCCGCATATCGAAGCGTAAGGTTCCAGCATGGTATTCGGATGGGCTGTTCTGGCTGTCATGGTGCTCGGCTACGGCGCCGCCAATTTTCTGCAAGGCATGGCGGCCTCCCGAGACAGCGCGGATGAACGGCTCGATCCACGGCTGTTGATCCGGCTAGCGCGGCGCAAAACCTACCTGATAGGGGTGGCGTTTCAGGCACTTGGCACGATAACCGCCTTTGTGGCGCGCCGTGACCTGCCGCTGTTTCTAGTCCAGGCCGCTATCGGTGCCGGGATCGGCGTTACCGCACTGCTCGGCGTACTAGTCCTGAAGTGGAAACTGTCCCGCGTCGAACTACTGCTGATGCTGGCCACAGCCGCCGGGCTTGCCGCGCTGATCTTCTCCGCTAATCCCAGCACGGCGAAAAATCTGAGCCTGCTCACAGTCATCGTGCTCGCTTCGCTGGTCGTGGTGCTTGCCGGCATCGCCCATTTCGCTGCCCGGCTACATGGCGCGGCAGGATCGGTGGCGCTTGGGGCATTGGCCGGCCTCGCTTATGGTTCATCGGCCATTGTGTCTCGACCGTTGGTCAATTCCGACTCTCTACAGAGCTTCCTGCTTAATCCGCTCCTCTACATCTTTCTAGCCCACACTGTCGCGGGTCAGTTGATCTTTGGCCTTGCACTACAACGCCGCGCAACCACCGCCGCGAGCGCCGCTATGAATGCGATGGCCGCGCCAGTGGCCGTCGTCGGGCTACTTCTGCTAGGCGACCAGATAGTGCCCGGCCGCGAACTGCTGGCCGCGGTAGGTTTCGTGGCCACCGTGAGCGCAGTGATCGGTCTAGCGTTTTATGCCCAGCCGCAGCGACACGAGCTGCCCGAACACGTACGAGATCGCGTAGGCAGGCTCGGCAGACGTCAGACAGCTTCGCCGCAGCCGGAATCTGGATCGGCCAAGAGTGAGCCTGACGGATACGGTGCGGCGGCTGCACCAATATCGAGCATTGCGGCATCGAGCAACCCGAACGTGTAGTTGCGTCTACGCCACCACTAGCCCACATAATTATAGGCGAGGAGACGTCCTCAAAGATGTGCTACATCGACGATCTCACGCTAGCCCATGTTCTGGCTGATACTGCTGACGCAATCTCCTGGCGCAGGTTCCGCGCCCAAGACTTGCAGGTAACGAACAAACCCGATGGCACACCTGTCACCGATGCCGACATTGCAGTAGAGAAAGCCATCCGTAGCGCTTTAACCCGCGCCCGGCCGCGCGACACAGTGCTGGGCGAGGAGTTCGAGGCGCAGCAACCGAGCGGCGACGCGGTGGCTACTCGTCAGTGGGTCATCGACCCTATCGACGGTACGAAAAATTTTCTTCGCGGAGTACCCATTTGGGCAACACTGATCGCGCTACTCGACCATGGCCGGCCAGTCGTCGGCTTAGTTTCCGCTCCAGGGCTCGGTAGGCGTTGGTGGGCCGCCCTAGGCAGCGGGGCCTTTGCCGGACAACACATCGGCACGGGCAGCCCGATTACGGTCTCCAAAGTGCAACAACTTGCCGATGCCTCACTCTGTTATGCCTCGCTACACAGCTGGTGGCAGGCTAATCGTGGTGAAGCATTTCTACAACTCACCCGTCAGGTCTGGCGCACGCGAGCCTACGGCGACTTCTATGGGCACATGTTGGTGGCCGAAGGCGCGGTAGATGTAATGGTTGAACCACAGCTCTCGCTCTGGGACGCAGCCGCGCTGATCCCTATCGTCACTGAGGCCGCTGGTACCCTCACTGACCTCGCTGGAGCGCCCTATGCCGACGGCGCCGGCCTGATCAGCTCCAACGGCCCACTGCATGCGGCCGTGCTCGCAGGGTTGACGCCCGGACAGAAGGGTATTGACCCGTGAGTATCGCTTGGCTGTACCTGGTGGCATCCGTTTTTGCCTATGGCGCAGGAAACTTTTTGCAGGCCGTAGCGGCAACCCGAACTGTCGCTCGCCGTACGCTGCATCCACGGCTGCTACTGCGCTTAGCTGGCCATCGCAGCTACCTATTAGGCATCTTCTGCCAAATTGTGGCATCTGTACTGGCGTTTCTGGCTCGTGCGGAGCTGCCACTGTTCTTGGTGCAAAGTTCAGTAGCGGCAGGACTAGGCGTTACCGTGCTGTTAGGGGTGGTCGTTTTCGGGTGGCGACTTCCCCGCGCAGAGTTGCTTGTGTTAAGCCTTCTCGGGCTTGGCGTCACCTGTTTGATCATCTCAGCACAGACAAGTCCTTCCCGGCAGCTCGGTCCCATAGTGCTGGGAATGCTGATCGCCCTGATTCCACTGCTAGCGGTGCTTGGCCGGTCGGCGGCACGCTGGCAAGGCGCTCAGGCGTCGGTAGCGCTAGGTTCACTTGCCGGCCTCGCATTCGGTGCGGCCGCGGTGGTTTCGCGCCCGCTTGCTGGGGAAGAGTCCTTAGCCGGGTTCATCACCAACCCACTGCTATACGTACTACTTGCGCATGCGGGGATAGGCCAGCTACTACTAGGGCTCGCGCTACAACATGGCTCGACGACTGCCACGGTCGCGGCTATGGATGCCGCGGCAGCAATTCCGGCAGCGGCAGCGGGCCTGCTACTGCTCGGCGACAAAATCGTGCCCGGCCTTGAGCCACTGGCGGCGGCGGGCTTCGTTATGACGATTGGTGCGGTGCTGGCGCTGGTGCGCTACGCCGGACCGCAACAACACGACATAGCAGAGTCGCTTCGCACATCGCTAGGCACGCTGGCGCCGCGTCGCGAAGTGCTCCTGTCCAGTGCTAACGCCAGCTCCACATCAACTGCTGCCGAACGTTTACAATGAGCAATCGGTCCCGAATCCTGCGGACACTCTTTCCCACATATATCTCGCTGCGGCTGGTCGAGCGAGCCTAAAGCTCGATGATTCGAGCAGACGCTCCCAGTGCCGCGATATCTTTATCATCGCCAGTGACTATGCCTATCGCGGCCCAACGCTGGGCACATTCCACGACCAGAGCGTCTATGGCACCTGGTCGCCTGACACCTTTGCGTGTTTCCTGTGCACCACGGAGTGATTCACCGGCTCTGCGAGCCCGATCGACATCAGTGACATCAACCGTTACTCCAGGTAGCTTCAAGAACCGAGCCAGTGGTGCTTGTTGAGCAGTACCCCGCCAAACCTCTGTGATAACTGGAGCTGGAATCGCGATTCGGACGCGCCCTAACCGCAGGTCAGCAACTAGCCCAGCAAGGATTGCATCAAGGCGACTAGCACTTTCTAGTTTGATCAGTGCGGAGCTGTCAAACACAATGACTGGTACAGTTGTCATGCAGCTCGGAGTATTGGCTGCTTAGCAGCATAAAGTTCATCCAGCGCTGCCCTGGCCGCGTTTTTCTCCGATTCCCATTCCGCTCGGTGGGTATTGCGACGTTCGATATCGGCCAGGAATTCCCCGAAAGCGTCTGCGGCCATAACCGACGGGGTAGGCATACCGCTAAGCCGATCAGATATCCATGCTGAGACGCTTCGAGCTCTGCCGGCTGCCACATCGGTACGGGCTTGGGTAACGAGGTCTTCCGGTAATGTAATAGTGAGCCGCTCCATAGTCATACTTCATCATACCGCGCATTGGGCTGAGCCGCTTCCCCTGATATTTACACGGTTGAGAGTTGCTTAATAGGTGAGTTACGGAAAAGGCTGTTCTTGCGAAAGAAAATCAGCGAGACGGGAGCTCTCGGTCTTGGCCGAAACCGCTACGGGAGGCCTGCGTGCCGCCTCCGGGTACGTTCGAGAGCCAGTGACTAAGGACTCCGCTACGGCTCCGGGTACAAAGGGCACCCGCCTAGTTACAGCCCTTCCCCGCACGACCAGAGGTGCTTCTGAATAGTGTGCTCCCTTACGTATAGCGAACAGTACACCAGCCGGGTTGTCGGGAGTCGAGTTCACAGCAAACGCTGGTTGGTCTCAAGTGGTGGGTG
>QHCE01000074.1 GCA_003243955.1 Acidimicrobiales bacterium
CAGTTTCAAAACACGCTCTAAGGTCTTGGTGAGCTATAGCCAACACGATCCCGGGTAGACCCGCACCTGAACCGACATCTACCAGGTGTTGAACAGTAGAAACATGTGGCGCGATTGCTCCGCAATTGAGTATGTGGCGTTCCCATATTCGAGGTGCTTCACTAGGGCCCAGTAGCCCCCGTGAAACGCCGATAGTGCTGAGTAGATGAGCGTAGCACTGAGCTTTAGCGGAACGTTCTCCAAATAGTGCCGCTAAAGGCGCGCGTAGGGCTTCGGGAACCTCCAGCGGAACCTGGCAGTCGCGCGTTCCCGAGCGCTCCACGAAATCCTCGCGGCTACTTACTATCACGCATAACCGGAAGGATGACTACTCGCCGCTGTGAGCCGTCACCCTCAGACTCGCTGGATAACTCTCCATCTGCCGAAACGACATCATGCACAATTTTGCGTTCGAAAGGGTTCATTGGGGAGAGCTTGACTGGCTCTCCTGAAGCCCGGACTTCGGAGATCACGCGGCGCGCGAGCCGGGTTAGTTCGGTACGACGATCCGCACGAAAGCTGCCAATATCAAGCATGAGCCTGCTGCGCGTCCCAGTTTGTTGGGCCACCGCCAGTCGGGTCAGTTCCTGTAGAGCGTCTAAGGTAGCGCCTCTAGGCCCTACTAAGTTGCTTAGTCGATTACCAACAACTGCGACCGCCGCACGGTTTCCTTCTACATCTAAATCAATATCGCCGTCGGAGTCGATAATGTCGAGTAGCCGCTCGATGTAATCCGCGGCAATATCACCTTCTTGAATCAAGAGAGCGGTGTCCGTACTGGGCACCGTAGAAGTAACGCCCTTATCGCTCACTTCATTGTGGTCATCACTCTTCGTTACCACGCCGTTCTCATCAGAACTATTACTCACCGAGGCCCCGTAACTTGAGCCATGAGACTCAGCACCCATTAAATTCTGCGCACTCATTAAATTCTGCCGCCTTTGCGCCGCGCTTTGGTTTTCTTGCTCTTAGAAGAGCTACCACCGCCTGAACTGCCAGCCTTGTCTTTCCCGAAAGATGCATCAGGCGGTGGGAATTTCTCGTTTGAGCTGTCCGTATCTACCATAATGACATCGCCACCCGAGTTGGTCAGCGTTCCAGCACCATCCAAGCCCACCAAACCAGCGCCTTTTGCCGCTGTTTGTGTATCGCGTTGCGGCTTTACTCCTGGCTTAGGCGCAAGTGCCTTTGCCTTCTCGATAGAAATTTCTTGGGGTTTTTCAACCGTAGGGTGGGGCATTTTCTTGATAACCCAGAACTGCTGGCCCATAGAGAACACATTGTTTACAACTTGATACAAGACCACACCGATGGGAAAGAAAAACCCACTGAACAGCAACGTGAGAGGTAAGCCGTACAGCATCACTTTTTGCATGGTCTGCTGAGCGTTAGCAGTGGAATCATCGCTACTTGCCGCGGCGGCTTTGCTGCGAATCATGATCTGGCGAGCCGTAACATACTGGCTCACCACCATGATTAAAACCAAGACACCCGCTACGATCTGCACACTGGAGCGTTGACCGCCCAAGTTGGCGACGAACTTCTCCGGTGAATTGAAAGCGGCTGCGATCGGCGCACCGAATAATTTGGCGTCTGAAGCAGCATAAAACTGATCAATCGACCAGCCGTACTGCTCGGTCATGGCATGCAGCGAGGTCTGTGACTGTGGATTGATCTGCCGTAATACGTGGAAAATTCCGAAAAAGAACGGCAGTTGCAAGAAAATTGGAAGACAGCCCAGGAGTGGATTCGAGCCGCTTTCCTTCATCAGCTTCTGCAGCTCAATGCTGGCAGTTTGCCGATCGTTCTTATGCTTCTCTCTAATTTCGCGCATCTTGGGCTGCATGGCCTGTAGCTGTCGCTGCGACTTGATCTGTTTGACGAATGCCGGAAATAGCAGCACGCGAAGTGTGATGACAAGGAAGATAATCGAAAAAATCCATGCTACGTCACTGTGCTCTCCAAAAACCACCGCCCACAATCCATGCCATCGAAGCAAGATCCACGAGATGGCGATATAGATCCAGTTCAAGTTGAAATCCACTTAGCCGATCTCCAGTCGTGGTCATGCTGCCCCGGTTAGAGGGTCGTAGTACCGCATGGTCTTATTTGGCGGGGCTGTCTCACTGGCTACGCTGTTTTGCTGACGGTACCGGGTCATATCCACCGGAGTGGAATGGATGGCAGCGTCCTATCCGCCACACCGCGAACGCTCCACCGCGGATCACGCCGTGCCGCGTCACCGCTTGCACGGCATACTCGCTGCACGTTGGATAAAATCGACATCGAGGTGGCAATAGTGGCGATAGGAAACGTTGATAACCACGCAGTAGCGCCACCAGTATGCCGGACATCCGCAGCTTCCTCATCACGACGATACCTTGGCGGCCTTACGGGCAGTTCTACCAGGTTCCTGCTGTGCCACAACCTGCCGAATCCGCGCCAGTACTGGATTTATCGCGATGGCTAATTCGGCGCTACTGGCACACGCGGATCGCGGCAGTGCACGCAACACTATATCTGTGCCGGAGGGCAGAGCCGCTAGCTCAGAGCGCATCAGATGTCGAAGTCGACGGGCTAAACGATGGCGAATAACCGCGTTGCCTACTGTACGACCGATGATAAGACCCAGCCGTGCTACCGGTGAGTTAGGAACATCTCGCTGCCAGTGCAGGACCAGAAGAGGCTCATGGGGTTTTTCTACCTTGTGAACAACTCGGCGATGGCCGCGTCGCGCTATCCGACTAAAATCGCTGCGGCAGCGTAATCGAGACGTGGCTGGCAACATGGCGCCTCGCGCGAACCACTAAGCGGAAAGCCGTTTGCGGCCCTGCCGGCGGCGGAGCGCAATGATGGCGCGTCCCGCGCGAGTACGCATCCGTAATCGCCAGCCGTGCTTGCGAGCCCGACGCCGATTGTTGGGTTGAAATGTCCGTTTACCCTTACTCACCACAGTCTCCGATGAATTTCTTGAGCCAACTACCTCTCGCCAGAATCATTGAGGCACTGAGGGCGAACAGCTATGGTCTCATACTGGGGTGCGGCCTATTACGTCAGCCCAGGATGAGGAAGTGTCATGAGTCCAACATGTGCACGCTCCACAAGACCACATTTCACAGCTGTGGATAATGGTGTGGATTTCTAGTGCTAATCGAACCACAAGCCGACCATAATCGTTGCAGCATCAGCTCCGCGCTGGGCGTGCGGTGCGTAGTTGCTGAACTACTGACATTGCTGACTTTTACGAAGTGCTGAAATTTACTGAGTGGGGAACACTATGGCCGATGATTACAATGCGTTAGAAGCAGTGTGGAACGCGGTTACAGATAAGCTTGTCAACGGCGCGTTGAGCCCTCAGCAGCGCGCATGGGTGCGGCTCACTAAACCGCTGGCCCTCATCGAAAACACCGCGTTGCTTGCAGCACCGAATCAGTTCGCCAAGGATGCGTTCGAAAGTAGACTGCGTCCGATAATCACCGAGGCGATCTCCGCTCAGCTGGGCAGCGAGGTCTCAGTAGCGGTGACAGTACGTAGCCCTGAAGAGGCCGCGGGCAGTGATCCAGCCCCGATCTCCGCCGATCCCGCACCCAGCTTTCTCGACTCTACTGAAGAGACCGGATCCGTTGAGGGCATAACACATCAGCCAGGAAAAGCTTCTACCAAGTCACGTATCGCGGCCGGACGGGGAAGCGTAGCTGACTCAGCTAGTACAGACTTTACCCAACTCAACCCCAAGTACACGTTTGACACCTTCGTCATTGGTTCTTCCAACCGCTTCGCCCACGCTGCCGCGGTAGCTGTGGCCGAAGCACCGGCACGTGCCTACAATCCGCTGTTCATCTACGGCGAATCTGGCCTGGGTAAAACTCACCTACTCCACGCGATTGGCCACTACGCTCATAGCTTGGGTCATGCTCGCAGCGTTCGATACGTTTCCACAGAAGAATTCACCAACGACTTCATCAACTCGCTGCGTGACGATAAAACTCAAGCTTTCCAGCGCCGATATCGCGATGTCGATATTTTACTCGTTGATGACATCCAATTTTTAGAAACCCGTGAGCGTACCCAAGAAGAGTTCTTTCACACCTTTAACACCCTGCACAACGCCAACAAACAGATCGTCATCTCCTCCGATCGCTCGCCCAAGCAGTTGTCTACGCTTGAGGATCGGCTTCGCACCCGGTTTGAATGGGGGCTGCTTACCGACATTCAACCGCCCGATCTGGAAACCCGGATCGCGATCTTGCGGAAGAAAGCAGCGCAGGAGCGCCTTGCGGCACCGCCAGAAGTGCTGGAATTCATCGCCAGCAAGATCTCTAGCAACATTCGAGAGCTCGAAGGCGCCCTGATAAGAGTAACTGCGTTTGCCAGCTTAAATCGTCAAGCTGTAGACCTCGGACTAGCTGAAGTCGTACTCAAAGACCTCATCCCGGCTAGCGGTGATTCCAATATCACCGCGGCAACGATCATGGCGGCTACCGCAGCATACTTCGGCCTTACGATTGACGAGCTCTGTGGCTCATCTCGATCCAGGGTATTGGTGAACGCTCGCCAAATCGCAATGTATCTCTGCCGCGAGCTCACTGAACTGTCGTTACCGCGCATTGGCCATGCTTTCGGCGGTAGAGATCACACCACAGTGATGCATGCGGACCGAAAAATTCGTTCGCATATGGCCGAGAGCCGCTCACTGTATAACCAAATTGCCGAACTCACCAATCAGATCAAGCAAAGTTCCTCCCGCTGATCGAGGTTAGCCCCTGCCCGACAGCTACATCAGCACTATCACCTACTGACACCGAAATGGTTGCTTGTGAACAAGACTTGGGATACTACCCAGCGAGCGTGTGGATAACTATAGGTTCTGCGCCCGAACGATGGCGTTGCCCACATGTGCGGCTAGGTTGCCATCAGCCGATCCACGATTAGTGCACAAGCGGCACGCCGGCATGAGCACATGAATGCCTTTCGCTCCACAGAGTGCACAACAGCTATGACTACTACTACCTATACTTCTATTCCACTGATAAACCCATAGTTTTCACCTCAGGGAATCTGTGCACACACGGATAGCGTCTTCTCCAGCTACCCGTGTTCTATCCGACAAAGCGCTTGGACCTAAACTGGGCTCGGCTACTGGCCAGCGTTGGAGGTCAGGGGAAAGCATGCAGGAGCGAGGAATGAAATTTCAAGTAAACCGTAACTCGCTCGCTGATGCGGTGGCGTGGACAGCAAAGAGTCTGCCTAGTCGTCCGACAGTGGCGGTACTTGCGGGCATCATGATGGAAGCCCATAACGATCGGCTCACCATCGCTGGTTTCGATTACGAAGTTTCTAACCAAGTCAGCATCGATGTACAAGCCGAATCCGACGGGCAGGTACTTGTCTCAGGGCGGCTACTCGCCGAGATTTCTCGTGCGCTTCCTAATCATCCAGTGCACATCAGTGCGGCAGGTTCACAGGCAGAGGTCACCTGTGGTTCGGCGCGTTTCACCTTGCCGACCCTTCCGGTGGAAGACTACCCAGCACTTCCTGAGATGCCCACGATCGCTGGAGCTGTGGACGCCGACTTATTTGCGGTAGCGGTGCGGCAAGTCGCGGTAGCGGCTGGGCGAGATGACACATTGCCCATGTTGACTGGTGTGCACATGGAGCTCAACGGGGCGCAGCTATCATTGCTGGCTACCGACCGTTATCGCCTTGCTATTCGTGAACTTGCGTGGCGGCCAGGATCGATCGAGGAGCATCGGTACGCACTGGTGCCGGCCCGCACTTTGGCCGAGACGGTTAAGGTGCTTGCAAGCGGTAACGAAGTCGCGATTGCTTTATCTGAAAGCGCCGCAGAAAGTGCTGGTGGATTGATTGGATTCTCCGGATCTTCTCGACGCACGACGACCCGGTTGCTCGATGGCGAATATCCGAAGGTGCGGTCACTCCTGCCCGATAGCTACAATTCTGTGGCCCGACTCAACACTGCCGAAGCCATCGAGGTCGTTAAGCGAGTGGCACTGGTAGCTGAACGCAACGCGCCGATTCGCTTGTGCTTTACCGCTGATCTACTCACGATTGAAGCAGGTGGCAGTGACGAAGCTCGTGCCAGTGAATCGATGTCAGCACACTATGACGGAGACGAGTTATCCATCGCGTTTAACCCCGATTACTTTCTCGATGGCCTAGCCGCTATCGAGTCAGCGGTAGCAATGGTGTCGTTCACCGATCCCGCTCGTCCGGCCGTCATCGCCGCGGCCTTGGGAGATGACGAGAAAGGCTGGACTGAAGACACCGGTTATCGTTATGTATTAATGCCAGTCCGTATTTCTGGCTAAAGCTCGGGCGCTCAGTCCAGCAACTGTTGGCCCAGCAACCTAAGAACGAGAAGAGGAAGCTGCCATGAAGCTTGGGCTTGTTGGTTTGGGAAAAATGGGCGGCAACATGCGCGAGCGGCTGACGCGTGCAGGTCACGAGGTCGTGGGGTATGACCGAGACTCCACGCTGAGTGACGTCAGTGATCTTTCCGAGCTTGTTGTACGGCTAGGTGAGCAAGACCGAGTGGTGTGGGTCATGGTTCCCGCAGGTGCCCCCACCCACTCCGTCGTTAACCAGCTTGCAGGGTTACTTACTTCCGGTGACATCGTTATTGATGGCGGTAATTCGCGCTTTACTGACGATGCTGTGAACTCAGCCTTACTCGACCAGCGCGGCATCGGTTATCTCGATGTTGGAGTTTCCGGAGGGGTTTGGGGTCTAGATCAAGGTTACGCTTTGATGGTTGGTGGAGCTGCCGAACATGTTGCCGCGGTGCAACCCGTTTTTGATGCACTGTGCCCGGCTGAAGGCGGATTCGTGCATGCTGGAGGCGTTGGCGCGGGGCACTTCTCCAAGATGGTGCACAACGGTATCGAGTATGGCCTGATGCAGGCCTACGCCGAGGGCTATGAGCTACTGTCGGCAAGCGAGCTGGTTGTCGATGTTCCTGGAGTGTTGAACAGCTGGCGGGAAGGTACTGTTGTTCGATCATGGTTGTTGGATCTTTTGGTGAAAGCGCTAGAGGAGGATCCAGGACTTCACGCTATCGCTGGACACGTTGAGGATTCAGGCGAAGGCCGGTGGACAGTTGAGGAGGCAATCAGCCACAGCGTTCCCACCCCAGTCATTGCCGCCGCACTATTTGCTCGATTTGCTTCGCGTCAAGCCGATTCACCAACGATGAAAGCCGTGTCCGCTCTGCGTCATCAGTTCGGTGGACACGCGGTGACCGCTGCGCAGCCAAGGTAACGCTTCACTGGTGATAGCTCCTCCAGGAATAGCCGCTCACGCTGGGATGTGACAGGCATGTATGTGCAGGCGCTGGCGCTGCGTGATTTTCGTAGCTACGCCTGTGTCGATCTGGAGCTTGTGCCCGGAGTTAACTTATTCGTGGGCCCCAACGGCCATGGTAAAACCAACCTCATGGAAGCAGTCGGTTACATCGCGACGCTGAGTAGCCATCGGGTCAGTAGCGATATCCCCTTGGTACGCCGCGGCGCTAGTAGTGCAATCGTGCGTTGCACCGTAATTTCCGAGCAGCGCGAGTTGCTGGTGGAGTTGGAATTAGTACCAGGAAAAGCAAATCGTGCCCGACTCAACCACTCGCCGGTAGCTCGACCACGTGCCGTGTTGGGCGCTCTGCGCAGTGTGTTGTTTGCGCCGGAGGATCTTGCGTTGATCCGTGGAGATCCTGCCGAGCGGCGACGGTTTATCGACGATTTTTTGGTAACACGTTCGCCCCGCTTTGCTGGGGTTCGAGCTGATTATGATCGGGCGCTCAAACAACGGAATGCGTTACTCAAAAGCGCGGGCATACGCTACCGTTCTGGTCGGCGGCGTGGCGGCAACTCCACTGAAAACGAGCCCAACTTTGCGGATTTGCCAACGTTAGAAGTGTGGAATGTGCACGTTGCGCGGCACGGTGCCGAGTTGCTCGCAGGCCGATTAGCCGCCATACACGATCTGTCGCCGTATGTGGAAAAGGCGTACCACGCAGTAAGCGAGTCCGCCGCCGGAGCACGGCTGGGCTACAGTAGTTCCCTGACGCAAGCTCTTTCAAAAGGCACCTCCTGTGACTCGCTTAACGATGACCAAACTTCTCTGCTCAGCGCCGACAAGGATGTACTGCGCTCTCAGCTATTGGCTGGCCTGGCTCAGGTACGCTCAGCGGAGTTGGAGCGAGGTACCACGCTGGTGGGGCCGCATCGAGACGATCTAATCCTTCGTCTGGGGGAGCTTCCAGCCAAGGGATACGCTAGCCACGGTGAGTCATGGTCTTACGCCTTGGCGCTACGGTTAGCCTGCTTTGAACTATTGCGAGCCGAGGGCAGCGAGCCAGTTTTAATCCTAGATGACGTTTTTTCCGAGTTAGACAATCAACGCCGTAAGTTGCTGGGAGATGTTGCCATCAAAGCGTCCCAAGTGTTGATCACCGCTGCTGTTGCCGAGGATATTCCCAGCTCACTCTTACAGGTGCGCGACACTGGTGCCCGCTTCGATGTGGCCGATGGTGTGGTGCGTCGTGTCTATTAACCACGTTTACGATTCTGGTGATATCTCCGATGACGGTCCAGACCCTACTTCGACAAACCATCCGTGCCGTATGCCACGTGGCCCGGAGCTGGCGCGAGCAGCTGTGGAGGCGGCGTACGGTAAGCAGGGATCGCGGAAATTTCGGCGCGCCGATAGCTCGAGTCGAGAGAACGGTACAAGGGAGCAGGTAACAAAGGAACAGAGAAACACGCGAAGTCGACTTGGTGGCTATACGGGAACACATGCCGATCCTCGCGATCCGCAGCTGTTAGGTACTGAGATTAAGCGACTATTCAACGAGCGAGGCTGGCAGCAGGCTGTTACACAAGCAAGAATTTTTGGGGCATGGGATCAGTTGGTTGGCGACGATCTAGCCGCGAAATGTACCCCGGTTTCACTACGTGACGGGGAATTAGTCATAGCCGCTGCATCCACGGCGTGGGCAACTCAGTTACGGATGCTCACCGCACGCATGTTGGCCGGAATTCGACGCGAGCTACACAGCTGTGGTGTGGTGGTTGATCTGGTGCGGGTAATTCGAGTACATGGACCATTAGGCCCTACATGGAAGCATGGCTTACGCTCGGTGCCTGGGCGTGGCCCGAGAGATACCTACGGTTAGGGCCGCGCTTTAGGCGGCCTTATCTGGACTTTCAGCAGGTGGCGGCACTGATCGTAGCTGGGCGATACGCCGCAGAATATGCTGCGCCAGCTGCGCGAGTGGCAGGAGCTGCCAGCCACACTGTTGAGGTTTAAGTAACCACCGCATGGGCCGTCCGCCTATCGAAGTTGGCGGGAGCGGAACCCAGGAGCCATTACGGTGCAGCACGATGCGATTTCGGGCGAGCTCGTCGAGTGTGTCCGAGGGAATAGTTTCGCCGGTTTGGGTAATCACGAACATTACCGCATCATCACCGGAGGATTTCGTGTCAGCGCAGCTACCAGCAGAGGCTGGTAGCTGCGCTGCCGGAGCATGTAGCGCGGCTATACTTCCTTCAGCCCAGATTTGATGTGCGGTGCTACTGGGCAGTTCGATGACGTCACAGGTTATACCTGTAGGCATCAGCACGGAGTAAGGATGTAAACCCCAGCGGGTGCGAATGTCTTGCTCGCTGGTGAGTGCGTAATCAGCTAGATTTGATGGCGGGGTGAGGGGTGAAACAGGCCCGGTATCTAGCGCTCCCGGATGTAATCCGCCGCTCCTGCAGCCAGGAATGTCGCACACATGTCGGTACTCCTGCGGTGACCACCACGCGCCGGGGATAATCGGCCACCCATGTCTGAGATAGGCCCGCGCAGCATGCAGGAGCGCTAGACGCTCATACCTTCTGTTCACACCTTGCCGGGCACGCCGCACGATGTCGACAGCCATACAACCCCCAGCCGAGTCGCGGTACGGATGAACGATACGTGGTTACTGAGCTGGCTCAGTGAACCCGGTGTTGCCGGCTACCGCCAGTCTGGCAAAGAAGCACTTGCTATCAGATTGGCATATGTGGAGTTTCGGGGTGACGCGCGACGCATTTTCCTAGACACGAAACGGTAACGATAATCGGAGTTCAGGTCGAATCGGTGAGATGTTGCAACAGCACTCACACCACTTTTATGGCGTGCCCCCCTACGGGAAAGCTTCTTTAGGCTCGCTACGAGCCTTTCAATGGGGTCAATGCCCGGTTATTGGGTCGGTAGGAGATAGACTGTAAGACATAACCTGCACGTTGAGATACTTCAGTTTAATCCTGCGGTCCTCACCGCGTCTGGACAACATATGAAACAAGTCGCCGCTCGGCGTAAAGAAAGAGGGTCTCCCGTGGCATCTCGGCCAGCTACCGACAAGAAGGCCGGATACAGCGCTAGTTCGATTACTGTGCTGGAAGGTTTGGAGGCGGTACGCAAGCGGCCAGGAATGTACATCGGCTCCACTGGGGAACGTGGGCTGCACCACTTGGTTTGGGAAGTTGTCGACAACGCGGTAGATGAGGCACTGGCCGGTTGCTGCGACTTGGTAGAGGTAACCCTGCTGGCGGACGGCGGCGTGCGGGTCTCCGATAACGGCCGGGGTATTCCCGTGGACATGCACCCTGTGGAGAAGCGGCCGGCCGTAGAAGTTGTCCTCACTACGCTGCACGCTGGTGGCAAGTTTGACGGAAAGTCTTATGCGGTATCGGGTGGGTTGCACGGCGTGGGTGTCTCGGTGGTAAACGCGTTGTCGCGACGTCTTGAAGTAGAAATTCACAAAGATGGTTGGGTCTGGACTCAGCCTTATGTCAATAGCAAGCCGGCGGCCAAACTCAAAAAAGGCCAGACCACCAGTAAGCACGGCACGACTGTCACATTCTGGGCTGATCCAGAAATTTTCGAAACCACCACGTATAGCTTTGAATCAGTATCTCGCCGGCTACAAGAAATGGCGTTTTTAAACCGGGGCTTGAGTATGGTGCTACGGGACGAGCGAAGTACGCACATAGTAGACACCTTGGACCCAGTCGAGGCAGTAGAAAGTCACCGTGAGGTGGTGTACCAGTACAAAGATGGAATCACTGACTTTGTTCGGCACCTCAACGCAAAGAAGACGGCTCTCCATAAGTCGATAATCGAATTCGAGGGCGAGAGTGGCGGCGTCTCACTTGAAGTAGCGATGCAGTGGAACGAGAGTTACTCCGAATCAATCTACTCTTTTGCCAATACCATCAATACTCACGAGGGTGGTACGCACGACGAAGGATTTAGAACGTCGCTGACCACGATTGTTAATCGCTACGCACGAGATAAACGACTGGCGAAAGAGAAGGATGACAACCTTACCGGAGACGATATCCGAGAGGGTCTCACCGCGATTATTTCGTTAAAACTCGCCGATCCACAGTTTGAAGGTCAGACCAAGACTAAACTTGGTAATACCGAAGCTAAATCTTTCGTGCAGAAGGTGTGTAACGACTGGTTGTTGGATTGGTTTGAACGCAATCCCGCCGAAGCTCGTATCATCGTGACGAAGGCTTCACAGGCGGCGCGAGCCAGGATGGCCGCACACCAGGCCCGAAAATTGGCCAGGCGAAAGAATGCGCTGGACTCCAACTCGATGCCTGGGAAACTTGCTGATTGTCAGTCCACGGATCCGCGTGAATGCGAGCTTTTCATCGTGGAGGGTGACTCGGCTGGCGGTTCTGCCAAACAGGGGCGCGACCCGCGAATTCAGGGTATCTTGCCGATCCGCGGTAAAATACTCAATGTTGAAAAGGCCAGGATTGATAAAGTACTGAAGAATAATGAAGTACAGTCGCTCATTACCGCGCTAGGTACCGGGATTCACGACGAGTTTGACATAGAAAAGCTTCGGTATCACAAAGTGGTTTTGATGGCCGACGCCGACGTTGATGGGCAACATATAACCACGCTGCTGCTGACGTTACTGTTTCGCTTCATGCGTCCACTAGTGGAGCTTGGACACATATATTTGGCGCAGCCTCCACTGTACAAACTCAAGTGGAATAAGAAGGGCGACGACGTCGAGTATGCGTTCTCTGATCGGGAGCGCGATGGGTTGATTGCGTTGCGTCAGGAGAAAAACCCAAAAGTGAAGCCTGACGATATTCAGCGTAATAAAGGTCTAGGAGAAATGAATTACCCCGAGTTGTGGGAAACCACGATGAATCCGGGAAGTCGCACTTTGCTGCGAGTGACGCTCGATGATGCAGCTACAGCCGACGAACTGTTCACAGTGTTAATGGGTGAAGACGTCGAGTCGCGTAGATCTTTCATTCAACGCAATGCTAGAGACGTCCGCTTTCTTGATATTTAATGAAGTTTCAGACTCAAAAATTTAAGTCGGCATTTTTCACAGGATGTCCGTGAGATCGCCAAATCATGTCTACAGTGGAAGGTAGCTAGGTGACCGTAACTACGCAGCCACCCAACGGCCCAGTCAGCAGTGCCGGGGAGAGCTCCGGCGGCCATGTTGAGCCCATCGGTATCGAGGTAGAGCTGCAGCGTAGCTACCTCGACTATGCGATGAGCGTAATTGTCGGCCGGGCGCTTCCTGATGTGCGCGACGGACTCAAGCCGGTGCACCGAAAAATTTTGTATGGCATGTACGCGGGTGGTTACCGGCCAGATCGTGGCTATGTGAAATGTTCCCGGGTTGTCGGGGATGTCATGGGGCAGTTCCATCCCCACGGTGATTCGGCAATTTATGACACGTTGGTGCGTATGGCGCAGCCGTGGTCACTGCGACACCCACTAGTGGATGGCAACGGCAACTTCGGTTCACCAGGCAACGATCCAGCGGCGGCGATGCGTTACACCGAATGCCGACTTGATCCGCTGGCCATGGAAATGCTACGCGACATTGACGAAGACACCGTCAATTTCAGCCCCAACTATGATGGGCGGTCCCAAGAGCCCGACATTCTACCCAGCAGATTTCCCAATCTGCTGGTAAATGGCTCCGGTGGTATCGCCGTAGGTATGGCCACCAATATCCCGTCGCACAACCTTGGCGAAGTGGCTAGTGCTGTGCAGTGGTGCCTGGCACATCCGGATGCTGGCCCTACCGAAACGCTAGAGGCTGTCATCGGCCTGGTAAAAGGGCCAGATTTTCCCACGGGTGCATTGATCGTGGGCACCTCGGGAATTGCGGATGCTTATCGAACGGGGCGCGGTTCGGTGCGTATGCGCTCTGTGGTTGATATCGAGGAAGATGTTAAAGGCCGAACCCAGCTGGTCGTTACCGAGCTGCCTTACCAGGTGAATCCGGACAATGTTGCCGAGCGCATTGCTGAATTAGTGAAAGAAGGAAAGCTGGGAGGGATTGCCGATATCCGAGATGAGTCGTCTGGCCGTACCGGACAGCGGCTGGTGCTGATACTCCGGCGAGATGCAGTGGCAAAGGTAGTGCTCAACAACCTCTACAAGCACACGCAACTGCAGGACTCTTTTGGCGTCAATATGCTTTCGATTGTTGAAGGGGTGCCTCGAACGCTGAATTTGGCGGAGATGCTGCGTTATTACGTAGCGCACCAGATCGAGGTCGTCGTACGCAGAACCCGCTACCGATTGCGAAAAAAGGAGGAACGGGCGCACATCTTACGTGGCCTCCTTAAAGCGCTAGACGCTATCGACGAAGTGATCGCGCTGATTCGCGCCAGTGCCACAGTGGAGAATGCTCGCTCCGGTTTGATAGCGCTGCTCGATATTGATGAAATTCAAGCTAACGCCATCTTGGAAATGCAGCTTCGGCGGCTTGCGGCGCTGGAACGTCAGAAGATCGTTGATGAATATGAGCAGTTAATGCATGACATTGCCGAGCTGCAGGCAATTTTAGACAGCGATGAGCGACAACGGCAGCTAGTGAGCTCTGAACTTTCCGAGATCGTCACAAAGTATGGCGATGAACGACGCACTAAAATTGTGCCCTTTGACGGTGATGTGTGCATGGAAGATCTCATCGTGCGTGAGGATGTTGTGGTCACGGTATCGCGCACTGGCTACGCCAAGCGCACCAAGTTGGATCTATACCGTTCACAGCGCCGCGGCGGGAAAGGTGTCCAGGGGGCGACACTAAAACAAGACGATATTGTGGCGCACTTTTTTGTCTGCTCTACCCATGACTGGATCTTATTTTTCACCAATAAGGGCCGGGTTTATCGGGCGAAGACGTATGAACTTCCGGAGGCGAATCGTACTGCCCGCGGTCAGCACGTAGCCAATCTGCTGGCTTTCCAGCCTGATGAACATATTGCGCAAATCATCCAGATCCCGGATTATCAAGTAGCCCCGTACTTGGTGTTAGCTACTAAGCGAGGCTTAGTTAAGAAGACGGTGCTTACTGACTTTGACTCCAGCCGGCAAGGCGGGATCATCGCGGTAAATCTTAGAGAGGACGACGAACTAATGGCGGCGGCACTCATTACTGCCGAAGACGATTTACTGTTGGTGAGTAAGCAGGCGCAGTCGATTCGGTTCCAAGCCAGCGATGAGGCGCTGCGTCCCATGGGGCGGGCAACTAGCGGTGTGATCGGAATGCGCTTCGGCGATGGCGATGAGCTATTGGCTATGGAGGTCGTGCAGCCTGGTATGGATGTGCTGGTTGCCACCGAAGGCGGATTTGCCAAGCGCACACCAATCGAGGAGTATCCGGTGCAAGGACGCGGCGGGAAAGGCGTCATTACCGCGAGAATTGTGAGTAGGCGAGGGATCCTAGTAGGCGCCCTCGCGGTTGCTGGCGAGGACGAAATTTTTGCGATCACCTCTAATGGTGGAGTAATACGCACGCCGGTAAAGCCTGTTCGTCGGACTAGGGATCGCAATACTATGGGTGTGAAGCTGATGGATCTACCCGCCGGCGTCAGCCTCGTTGCTATGGCACGCAATGTAGATGAACCAGATGAACAGGATGAATAAATGAGCGACGCTACGAGCAGCGCCGAGCGCATTCAGAAGGATCCCAATGCAGCCTCGGCGGCGGTGAATCCGGAGCTTGCTGATTCTGCTTCCTCTATCCCGCGTGGAGAGACAACGCCGGATGAAGAGACAGCGCCGGATGAACAGGTGTCGGTGGCGCTCAACTCAAGGGCCGCTGTCTTATCAGTGGCAGCTCCTACTCCAGCGTGGCCGCCTGTACCGTTACCATCATCGGGCACTGTTGGACGCGGCCCTGGGTCTCCAGCATCACCGCAGCCCATGTCCAATGGCTCCCATGGCCTGGTGTCCAAGCCTAGCGTTCCTCCAGAGGGAGCTCTCACCGCAGATCAACCGTTGCCGCGGCGGGTTCCTGAGCCGTTGAGTGTGCCGACCGGGCCAGGCTCACACTCTGCTCTACACGCGTCAGCCACCTCGGAGAAATTTCAATTCAGTGAGGCCGTGAATAAGGCCCGGGAAGCAGTGGCTTCGGCAGCGGGTCGGGGTCCGCGACGCGCACGGCTACAGTTGAAGAAGGTCGACCCGTGGTCGATGATGAGGTTATCTTTCGCTGTAGCTTTTGTGCTTTTCGTCATGGGAATTGTGGCTTCAGTGATCTTGTACACTGTGCTCGATGCTATGGGTGTTTTCGACAGCCTGAATGAGACGATCACCTCCTTAACCAGCAGCGGCGAGCAAAACGCAGGTTCATCCACGTTCGCGATTGACGCGAAGTTAGTGATTGGCGGATCGGCGCTACTGGGAGCGGTGAACATGGTTCTATTCACTGCGATGTCCACTCTGGGTGCGTTCATATATAACGTCTGCGCGGACTTAGCGGGCGGAATCGAGCTAACGCTGGCCGAGCGCGAATAGCCACGACGAGTGAGGTAATCTATGCCCCGCACCCGGGGCTATAGCTCAGTCGGTTAGAGCGCATCGCTGATAACGATGAGGTCGCTGGTTCGATTCCAGCTAGCCCCACGATTTCGAGGTAAGTCCGGTTCACCACAAGCGCGAACCGGACTTGATCGTCATTTCTCTGGGGGCCGAGCCCCCCAGATCCCGCGGTGCGAACTCCTGTCGGCCGACGGAGTCCGGTTGACCTAACCAGCAACAGGTGATTAAAGTTTTTCAAGACCCATACAGGGAAGGCGGCACTGCGTGTTCAAGCGAATAGTGTTAGTGGCAGCGGTATCCACAGTTGCGTTGTTGGTAGTGAAAAAACTTCGGGTGGCTCGTGAAGAGCGAGAACTTTGGCAAGAAGCGACAAGTGCTCCTGAGCTACTGCGAGTACCGGTATAATCGTTAGCTGGTATCTAGCTCCAGTAGTTCAGCTAGCCAACTCCTCCCACTCGGGGGACGTAGCTCAATTGGCAGA
>QHCE01000054.1 GCA_003243955.1 Acidimicrobiales bacterium
CTGGAAAACCTGATACACCTCAGAATGACCAACGACCGCTTCATGCTGATCCACGATCCGGAACTCCAAGCGAGGGGCGAGCGTGTTCTGGGCGGCGAGTTCAAAGCGATGAGCGAGAGGGTGTTGCGGGTCACGGAGCTGACCTCTCGTCTCAACCTCCTCCCGTTCGAAGACGAGGCGGGTAAGGCGGCACTGCTCAAGCAGATTTTGGGCGGCCCTCTCCCAGCGAGGGTCACGATCTACCCGCCCTTCTACACCGATCACGGCCTTCGTCTGGACTTGGCAGAGCGTGTCTTCATCAATCAGGGCTGCACATTCCTCGACTATGCCGGTATCCGGTTGGGCGAGGGCGTGATGGTTGGCCCGAAGGCCACATTCATCACGGTGGGCCACCCGGTGAACCCTGACGAGCGGCGTCAGTTCCTCACCGGTGCGCCGATCAATGTGGCGGAGAATGTGTGGATCGGTGCCGGCGCGACGATCCTGCCTGGCGTCAGCATCGGTCGCGACGCCGTTGTCGCGGCCGGGGCAATCGTGGCCGACGATGTGCCAGCGGCGAGCTTGGTAGCCGGGCCCAAGGGCACTGTACGCCGACGTTGGTAGTACCCGACCGCGCTAACACCGCTTTCGGTGAGCTCGGTGCCTGTTTAGGGCCCACTTGTGAACTCAATAGCCGCGGCATCGGGCGCTGACGATTAACGCCACAGAGAACACCCCCACCCTCCTGCCTGATTCACCATTTCACCGGCAGGTAACAGGAGGCGAGCTGAAATTTATCCATTACCCTTACTACCTAACGATGGTACCTCACCATATGCGATGAAGCGGGAAACCATTTTATGTGTGGGCATGAAACTGCTGTACTGGAAATGGGTATCGACGTGAAGGTTCGCAGCCGTAATGATGGTTGCCACGTGCATGCCATCGCAGCTGGTTCCGATTGGCGCTGGCTCAATCTGGCCATGATTTTGCTCGGCCTGTTTATGGCTGGAGAGGTGATCGTCGGGCTTGCGTCTGGGTCTCTTGCCTTACTGTCGGATGCCGCACACATGCTTACCGATGTGGCCTCAATCGCGCTGGCTCTGGCCGCGATGCGGCTAGCGGTTCGGCCGCCCAAAGGTGGCTATACCTACGGTTTGAAACGCGCCGAGATTCTGGCGACTCAAGCCAACGGCCTGGCCCTACTGCTATTGGCTGGTTGGCTCGGATACGAGGCGATTAGCCGACTAGTTGATCCGCTGCCGGTAGCTGGTGGTTTGGTCTTGATCACCGCGCTGGTTGGGATGGTAGTCAATGCCGCAACGACCTGGGTGATCAGCCGTGCCAATCGGGCGAACCTCAATGTTGAGGGTGCCTACCAGCACATTCTCACTGATCTGTTTGCCTTCATCGCCACAGCAATCGCCGGCGTGGTGATGGTGTTCACCGGATTTGCCCGAGCCGACGCCATCGCCACTTTGGTCGTCGTGGCTTTGATGATCAAAGCTGGGGTTCGACTCATGAGAGCATCTGGACGAATCCTGCTAGAAGCCGCACCGGTCGGAGTAGACCCGGCGGAGTTGGGCGCGAGGCTTGCTGGAATCGATGGGGTCGTGGAGCTCCATGATCTGCACGTTTGGCAGATCACTTCCGGTCAACCCGCGTTGTCCGCGCATGTACTGGTTGCTGAAGGCGGAGCTTGTCACGCGGTGCGACGCGCTATGGAGAGCCTGTTGCGCGCCGAGTACGCGATCACGCACACCACCCTCCAAGTTGACCACGTCGAGGCCATCGTCACCGTCAACGAGTCCGACCCGCACTGCGCCGATGCACGCGGGCTAGCCCCTCGAACTGCTGCGCTGTGATCACAGGGTGCGCCTGGACTTCGGCGGTTCTTGTTACGAAGGAAATCGGATCAGCCTTTTCTGCGGATACACTAGGTAATAGATGCTAGCATTGACAGCATCAATCTTGGGGGTTCTCATGGCGACCATCACGGTTCGTAATCTGGAGGCGGAGGTGCAACGTCGAATTAAGCATCAAGCCGCCTCACACGGCCAGTCGATGGAAGCCGAGGCTCGCGCGATCCTGACCGCTGCCGTCATCGATGGCGGCTTCGCCGCGGCGTGGTTGAACAGTGCCGCGGATGTTCGCGGTGATGACCTCGTCATCCCTACCCGGTCAGTCCCGCGTGAGTCAGGCTTTTCGTGATCATCCTCGACACAAACGTGCTCTCGGAACCACTTCGAGCCCGACCTGAACCGGCGGTGCTGATGTGGCTTGCTGATGTCACGGATCGGGTTGCGCTGACGTCGATTAGCGTAGGCGAAATTCTTACCGGTGTGCGGCTCCTGCCGCTCGGGCAGAGACGGATTGCCCTGATAGCTGCAATCGAAACGAACCTCACTAAATTCGCTGATCTGGTGTTGCCGTATGACGATCTCGCCGCCCGCATGTATGCGACGCTGCAGGAGTCTTGTCGCGCTCGCGGTCATCAACTAAGCGTCGAAGACGGCATGATCGCGGCAATCTGCCAGCACCAAGGAGCCACGCTTGCTACACGCAATATCAAAGGCTTTCACGGTCTCGGCATCGGCCTGATCAATCCGTGGAACCACAGGACCTCGCGCTGACGATCTGATGAGGTGAAACGTAAACAGGCCCTGGCGTCGATTGGAGCGTTCGGCGGCACCGGACTAGACGACGCTTTTCTCCTCAGCCGGACTCCGAAGTTGGTCTCTTCTGGTGATGGTTAGGTAAACGACCAGACTCAAGATCGCAGCGAGGAAGAGCACGCTGGTCCAAACCGTACCTAAGCCGAGGCCGTTGTCAGTGCGAGCTTGTGATAGGTAATCACCGATGGATGCGCCGAGTGGCCGAGTCAGGATGTAGGCGATCCAGAAGGCCAAAACCATGTTCAATGTGAAGCCGAAGGCGCCGGCTGCCACGACTGCGATCAGCGCGCCGAATATGAGTGCTGACTTCCAGTAGCCCAAGTTGAGCTTCTCTCCTACCAGGTCACCTGCCGCGGTACCTAGGGCGAATGTGAACAGGATAGCCGCCCAGTAGAAGGCTTCCCGTCGAGTTGTGTAGATGGTGTGAATGGACAGGGTCTTCTCGCTCGCGTACCAGGCGGCAAACGTTGCTGCCAGCGCAACGCTGAAGATGATAGTGGTCGTCTCTAGCGGGACACCAAAGTTATTCACCAGATTGTCGGTGATCAGCGTGCCGACGATGCTGAGCAGGACGACCGCGAGCCAGTAGATCCCTGGCATGTACTTCCTGCATCTGAACTGGAAGAGCAGTGTAATAATCAACAGGCTCCCCATGACGTAGGTCGTGCCGGTCAAGCCTAGATTCAGCTTTGCGTTCAGGTTGTCTGCCGCTGTCTCGCCCACTGTGGTGGCTAGAACCTTGATGATCCAGAAATAGATCGTGACTTCTGGGACCTTGTTCAGCATCTGCCGAGCTCGTGGGGTTGTCGCGTCTAGCTGGGTACAGTTCACCATGACACGAGTCTTGCACAGCGGCTCTGAAAAAATCTGAACGCGGTCCTCCGTCAGTGAAACACTATTTTCGCGTCCGGTTTCTTCTGACGAATCCAGGGCCACGCCCTGACCTCCAAGGCCAGGGTTCGCGCTTAGGAGACGGGAGAAGAAGCTGGCTCTTTTCAGTTTCAAGAATTTCAGGAAGCGGACTTACCGATAGAGTTTGTGGGTTCCAGATGCCCTGCTGTTCAGATTGCAGAACGTTCCAAAAAGACGTGACTAGCTCTAATGATTGGTCGAAAGAAGGCCGCTGCGCCGATCTTCCAGACAAAATCATTGTCTTCTCGCACTGATACCTCCACAATTCATGATCCGGCAAGGAAAAGGGTTCGCTGAAATCAACCCCATCTTGGGGACCCTTGACATCACGGGCTTTTCTAACAGATTCCATATCGATTGGCTCACCGAGAGTGAGAATGTCCACTATATCAACGTAATCACCGAAGCGAACTGAGCTACGAGTTTTACCATCGGAGTATTTCTTCTTACGAAGGATGGCGCAATATTTGTCAATGACGTGATCTTCAACAGAGTATCTTAGATAAGGAGTAGAAGTATCGTCGAATTGTACTGATGTCAGCGGAGAGGTGACTAGTTCGGGAGCATTTACCAGGGGATTTAGATGAGTCAAATCGACTTCGAATTTAATGATCGGAGCGCCATTGAGTAAAGCTAAAACCGGAAACCATACACTATCGGATCTAGTATCTCTGCCGTCCTCATCAAGGATCTCGAAGGAAAACCCATCATCAAGGTCAGTAGCTAAGGCGCCTTCGAACGCGCTAAGCGCCTCTTCTCTGATGGTTCCTGGGCGGCAAAGATCAAGATCATTAGGAGCTCGCAGCAAGGTCCGCGCTAATGATCCTTTGAGAATCCAGGGATGATGCCCATCCTGACGAAGTTGGGTCCCGTCGGCGAATAATCGATCTAAAACTTTTCCATAGAAAAACCGGTGAACCAGTTCTGCCGCATCGTAAAATTCTCCGGGTCTGGCTGATGCCTTCGCGGCTTCATAGTATAGCTTTCCGATGCTTTTTCTCGCCGCCCTTGGTGTCCAGGGTCCTCTAGGTGAAGTCATGCGAACTGTCTTCTGTAAGCAGTTCAGGAATTACTAAGGAAGATTTGGAATTTTCTAGAAGAAATACCAGCGCTTGCCGCCCGTTTGAGACATTTGTAATTTTTGATACATAATCATACGCTGGAGACAAGAGTTCAGTCCACACAGCAGCATCGCTCTTGATGAGGTTTGCCGCGATATCACCAAGGACTCGCACGCTTACATCTCCTTCGCTAGCTAAATCACAAAATGTGCGAAAGGGAGTAGTGCAAGGAATCAAATACTCTCGATCTATCTCTGAAGATTCAAGATCCTCTCTGTGTATCTGAATTTTTTGTGAATAGGCAGGGTGCTTAGGTAAAATTGCTGAGCTTTTTGGAGTAGTGAAGTGCCATATCTGATCGGGCGAAGAAACTAATCCGGAAATTTGCGCGGCGGAAATGTGAGAAGCCACCCATTGAGCAGAAGAACGCCTTTGCTCAACAGGGGTAGCGGGTTCGAGCATTACCCATGCAGCAATTAGGTGAGGGAATTCCGGGAAATCACTCTCAGAGTGCAGCCAAATATCCTTCCCGACCCAGTCTTCTAACACTTCTTCGGCAACAAGCTCGGCCAAATCCTCAATAGTTATCCCCGCCGCTTGGGCTTGTAACAATGGGACGAAACCCAGATTTTTCGCCGCGATTATTCTGACCCCAGTCAACACTTCCGTCCGCATGCATCCCACTATATGGCATAATGGCTGATTCTCGGCCGTGTTAGGTGCTGGCGAATTGCGCATACCGTAGCCATAGTCTTGCGGTTCGAAAAGACGAGGATTCCCCCCCGTAGACTCCCCAGTTAATCCAAGAGGTAAGTACTTCCGAAAGGAAAAGCTATGTATGACGTTGCGGTGGTTGGCGCTGGTCCAGCTGGGGTGTCAGCCGCGCTGAACCTTGGCCGGGCATGTCGAGGTGTTGCACTCCTAGATACCGGTGAGGGGCGCAACGCGACCGCGCAAGGTGTGCAGGGTTTGGCAGTGGGGAGTGGTCTGCCTCCCGAGCGCTACCGGGAGGCAGCAGAATCTGTAGTGGACTGCCTGCCGGAAATACATCGATGGAAACAACGCGTATCCAGCGTGAGCGGTGAGGCCGAGAAATTCCAACTGCTTCTCGCCGATGACTCGGTGATCCATGCCCGTAGAGTTCTGCTCGCAACCGGACTGTACGACGTATTGCCAGACATTCCAGGTCTTGCCCAGCTGTGGGGCCGCGCAGTGCTGCACTGCCCTTATTGCGACGGATATGAGCTTGCTGGCCAGCCGCTAGCGGTGCTGGCCCAAGAAGCGTCCGACGCGGCTCTAGCGCTAATGCTTGCCCGGTTCAGCCCTCACGTCGTGTGCTGTGTGGACGATTCAGTGGCATTGCCTCAGCGAGACCGATCAAGACTGGAAAAAGCCGGAGTAACGGTGAAAGTTGGCACACTGAAACAAGTAGAAGCTCGAGAGCAGGAGATCGAGCGGCTGATCTTCTCCGATGGGTCCCAGCTGCGATGCACCGCCCTTTTCCTCCACCCCTCGTCACGACAGCGCAGCGATTTGGCCGCCACACTCGGATGTGAGTTCTTAGAAGACGGGGCAGTGGCCGTTGACGATCTGCACCACACCAGCGTTCCAGGGGTTTTCGCCGCCGGAGACATGGCTCGGCGGCCTTCGATGGCGCAACCTACCCACCACGTAGCGGTTGCCATGGGAGAGGGCACGGTCGCCGCGCTCGCGCTCGACAGCGAGCTGGCCGAGGCCGATACTTAGAATCCTTTCCCAAGTTGCCCAGCGTGGTCGCCGAAGGCTGACTACCGGGGAAGCGCTCGCAGGAACCGTCCGGCAATATCCACCGCCGGCGCGGAGGAACCGCCGTCGTTTACGAATACCGCAAACGCGATGTCTCCCTGATAGCCGACGAACCAACCATGACTATGGGGTGGTTGCTCGTTCCCGTATTCGGCGGTGCCGGTCTTTCCACAGACCGGCTCACCGGGGACGGAACGTAACGCGGTAGCAGTGCCTTTGGTTACTACTTCACACATCATCTCGCGGAGCTGGCCGATTAGGTGGCCGTCTAGCTTCTTCCCATCTGCCGTCTTCTGCTGTGCCGGTCCGGTCACCAATACCGGTTGCCGCCACTGCCCGCGAGCCACCGCGGCGGTAGCGGCGGCCATGGCCAGCGGGCTTACCGTGGTCTTACCTTGGCCAAAGACCGCCGCGGCTTTCTCCGCGTCTGAGCCACCAGTGGCAATCGAACCGGTGTGAGCGTCTAGCCCTACCGACCATTTGGTACCGATACCCAGCTCTTTACCGGCCTTGGCTAGCCCATCATTACCCAGCTTTGGGGCTAGCCCGGCGAAGGCGGTGTTGCACGATTGTGCGAAATCGGTATGAAACGGTACATCGCCGAGCTCAAACTCGTGGTCATTCTGGAACCGCTTGCCGCCGGCCGTGACGTACTTGGGGCACGGCACGGTCTGATCGGGTGTCACACCGGCATTGAGATAACCCCAGCCCGAAACCATCTTGAACGTAGAGCCGGGCGCTGTGGCGGCCTCGAAGGCCAGATTGACACCGGAAGTACTCGGGCCATTCGCGGCTGCGAGGATGGCGCCATCAGAGACGCGGATCGCCACCAGCGCGCTCTGTTTATCCTGTGACGCCAACGCGTTGTCGGCCGCGTCCTGCGTTCGGAGATCCAGTGTGGTGGTCAGTTGCTGGCCGACCTTGCCGGCGAAGGAAACTAGCTTTAGCCCGCTCGTAGTCTCTATCGTCACGTCGGCACTGCTCGCCAGCAGATCCTGGTAGCGCTGCTGCAGGCCGCCCTTACCGACCTGGTCGCCGATCCGATATCTGCCGGGATGGGCGGTCATTTCCTCCTTCGTCACTGGGCCGACGGCTCCAAGCACCGCTCGGGCAAATTCGCGACGCGGCGGCAGTGGCATAGTCGCCTCGGTAAAATGAACACCGGGCAGGTCGTGGATCGCTGACTTAACTGCGTCGTAGCGCTCCCGGCGTAACGTCACCACCTCGACCCGCTCGTCGGGCTTCGCGCCGCGGATGTGCTTGCGCAGTTCCGCGCTGTCGACGTCGTCAGCGGACAGCTTTGCGCCCAGGGTGGTGGCGAGTGCGTTCGGGTCAGGGACCTCTCGCGGCACTACGTCCACCTGTATCACTGGACGTTCGGTAACAAGAAGTGCGTCGCCGCCACCGCGGATGTCGCCGCGATTAGCTACGCCGCGCCGCACCTGCAGCGCGTCATCGCCTTTGAGTTTGGGGTGCAGGATCGCCGGCGACCACACGATTCGCCAATCTTCTCCGCCCTGCTTCCGCAGCTGTACGGTGGTGTCGTAACGCCAGGTCTGTCCAGAGCCCAGGCCCCAAGTCACGTGGACCTTGGCGTGGCCCTTATCGCCATCGGTGGAAACGTCGCCGGCGGCGAGCTTTGGCGTTTCGCCGACGAAGTCACCGGCCGCTTTGGCGTATAAAGCCGGAACGTTACCGGCGTTGGCGTAGTGAACCTCAGAAAGCGCGCCGGTGCGCCACGCGGTCACAAAGCCATCGACCGCGCCCTGAGCCCGACTATCAGAGTCGTTATTGCCGCACGCCCTGATTCCGACAGTCGTCCCGATCACAGCCACCAGCGAAGCGACAAAGCTGATCAGAAAACGACGGCGTAGGGCTGGGGACAGACGGGCTGCTGGTGTCATGGCACCCATAATGCAGGAAGTTTGCCAGCCGCGTAGCGGCTTTGTGAGGAATCCCTGCCCGGCTAACAGCAGCACGATACTAAGCGGGTTTGAGGCGCGGTTTAGCCGAAGCAGAAGACGTGGCGTCATTTGCCAGTAGCGTGGTCGTATGGGGGTCACCGTTCGGCAAATGCGGCCAAGTGAGTGGCTGCAGTACCGTCGCGCCATAACCCAAATCTTACGGACCAGTGAACCCCACGAGGTAGGGCATTTACCGATAGAAAAATGGAAGCCTCGCACCTGGAAGAAGCGGGCGGCGCGGCGGGCCAGCGCCCCGAATGTTTTCTTTGTAGCGGTGAGTAATAGTGCGAGGTTGGGTCCAGAGAGTAAGTGGGTTGGCACCTTTGGGGTGCACGTACGAAAGGGCACAAAGGCTGAAGGACGACGGTCAGTCGGGGAGATAGTGGAAGTTTGGGTTGACCCAGAGCACCGAGGTCGTCAACCGAAAGATGGCCAACTGACAGATTGCGGCCAACCTATTGTTGACCGGTTTATGGACATGGCGGCTGCCTGGGCACGGTACAACAGCGGTGTGCACTCCCTCGTTGTGAAAACGGACACGAGAAACAAACGGGCCCAAGCCGCGTATGCGAGGAATGAATTTGAAGCGGTACAGCGTCACCCTAGATGATCTATTCCAAGGG
>QHCE01000076.1 GCA_003243955.1 Acidimicrobiales bacterium
GGACCCGGACGGTTCCAAGCTTTGGCGGCTCACCGTCGGGCCGGCGCGGCTGCCGGCTCTTGCTAGGCCCGGTAGACCGTGGAGCGGGTGACGGAGAGCAACTTCTCCAGCGATAGATACGCGGACCTCGTCGGGCGGTACGTGCGATGCGCCGAGTGGTGGCGCACCCCTCGGTTAGGAAACCTGGTCGAGGTGGTGATCTACCTTGCGGCGCAGGTTCCACGGCCCCGAGCGACGAATCGGGGGGCCCTGACCTGCATGTCCCGCTATCTCCGGCTTACAGGCCAACCCATCCGCTCTAAACCGAGCTCAATAACGATCGACTCAGTACCACTGTTCGCGATAGTCGGGGTGGTCGGTGTAGGGGAGAGCTAAGTCCAGCAGATCAGGACAAGGCCACGGCTCTCCGTCGTACTGACAGTCGTCTTGGTCGTCCCACGGCAGTTCAGGATCACCGCCGGCGGGGCTGAGCGTATGGCGGCTGAGGATGCGGCGCTTGGCGTCCACCTCACGCAGGATTCGGGCTGGATCGTGCAGTGCTACATGTTGGGCGATGGTTGGAGGGAAACCAGAAAGACTCACTTGACAGAAGTCCACGCTGTCACTGCTAGCTACCCATTTGCCACATTCATCATTGCCATCGCAGCGGCGAGCAAGATCGTCTTCTTCCGCGAGACGGGCACGCAGAAAGTCTGGGAGGTCAATCGTCATAAGCCCATTTTATCTACGTGTCCAATGTCTTCACAATCATTTTTACGGGTAGGAACTAGGAGGGCTGAGCTCAGCCGCCCTGCGACGCTAAGTGTGAAACGTCCGCTAGCGAGGGTGTGAAACGTCCGCTAGAGTTGAGTGCATGGCAGATCAACACGTAGTTTACGTCCCGCGGTTGGTTGACGCCTCGTTGGCTGAAACACTGGCAACGTTTCCAGCTGCTCTTTTACTTGGTCCCCGCGCCAGTGGTAAGACTACGAGTGCCCGCAGAATTGCGAGCAACATCGTTGAGCTGGATGACCCGCCCCAGGCGGCTCCTTTTCATGCCGATCCGAGTGCTGCGCTGTTAGCGCGGCTACGGCAGCGAGGTACGGGTCGGGTCGGCCCGGTGCTTCTTGATGAGTGGCAAGCCGTTCCTGAAGTGCTGGGTGCTGTGAAGCGGGCAGTCGATCAGGGAGCTCAGCCGGGTAGCTTCCTGCTCACCGGAAGTGTTCGGGCCGCTCTTACCGCAAATCCCTGGGCGGGAACTGGTCGGGTCATTGAGGTGGACATGTATCCGATGACCGTTCTAGAGCTGCAAGGGAGGCAACGGCCCTGTACGGAATTCATCGAACAAACATTTGCCGGTAGGGCAGCCGATTTGGCACTTCCGCCTGAGCTCCCGAACATGGTCGACTATGTGGATTTGGCGATCGTCGGCAGGTACCCGCCGGTGGTGCGGCTCGACGCGCCCAAGCGCCGCGCCTGGCTGCGGAGCTATGCTGAGCAGCTGGTGTTACGCGATGCTCCTGAGTTAGGAGAGATTCGCGATCCGGCCGGGCTACGCCGGTTGCTGCGGGCGATCACTGAACATACCGCCGGAGTTGTGGCAGATACCGAGCTGGCTGTGGCCGCGGACATTAACGTGAAGACAGTGCGGCGACAGGAACGCCTGCTGGAGGATCTTCGGATCGTCGAACCCCTCGCACCCTGGCACAGTAACCGAATCAAACGCCTGGTCAAAGCCCGCAAGCGGTACGTGGTGGACACTGGGCTTGCCGCCGTAGTGCTGGGGATCGACGCAGCGGCTGTACTCTCTCATGGGGGCTTGCTCGGAAGTATGCTCGACACATTCGTGATGGCGCAGCTCCGCCCACTGCTCGGTTTGAGTGCCCTTGGTGTTCGTGCTTACCATCTGCGCCAACAGGACGGTAAGCACGAAGTTGACATCGTGCTCGAGGCGTCGGACGGACGTCTCGTTGGTTTAGAGGTCAAGGCAACGGCGTCCCCATCCAAGGGTGACGCCCGTCACCTTTGCTGGCTTCGAGACCAGCTTGGCGACCAGTTTGCGGCGGGAATCGTACTGAATACGGGGCGCTGGATTTTTCCCTTAGGTGAGCGCATCACCGCGGTGCCAATAGCGGCGCTCTGGGGTAGTTAAGCAGTTAACCTTGCAGTCGGTTGTCACGCCCGCAGGGACCACCAGCGCTCTCGGTGACGGGAGCGGTTCGGTAAACCAGGCCGAGCAATGCCCTAAGGTCACGGAATCCGACTTACAGGCCACCTCATTCGCTTCAAGCTCGTAAAATACAGGTAAAGCAAGCTCGTCAGTAGCTGTGCGAAAAAGCTTAACCTTTAGGTAATGGGGCTGACCCAGGTCACTGGACAACTGACCGAATGGATACGTTCCGCGGGAGTGCGAAATGAAGGGCGCTGTAATCCGTCGGGTTGCTCCGGCTGAGTGGGAGTTGTTACGTACGGTGCGGCTGGCTGCTTTACAGGATGCGCCGTTCGCTTTTGAGTCGACGTATGAACGCGAACTTGCCTTCACCGAAGCTGACTGGCGCTTACTGTTGACAACATTCGTCGGATTCATCGCCTGGATGAACGATCAACCTGTCGGGCTCGTTTTCGGAGGACGCTTCGAGGGTGCTGCCACTCACGAGCGTGAGCTCTTTTCCATGTGGGTTAGTCCGGATCAACGCGGTACGAAAGTGGCGATGGAGCTCGTTACCGCCGTTAAAATGTGGGCAAAAGACGACGGGGCCGAAGTGCTCGCGCTGTGGGTAAATGACGGGAATGACCGCGCCTTCCGGTTCTATAAGAAGCTCTGCTTCACACCAACAGGCAAGCGAGAGCCACTTGTGATTGACCCTACCGTTATTGCAGCAGAGCTCAGTTGCTTTCTATAGCAGGCTTTCTCGGGGCAGCAGCTCCTTTAGGTTTTATAGTTTTGATTTGGTTTCCAGTAACTCAGCGATCGCTCGGTTGGACCGCAGGCCAATCCCTGGACGGGGCCGGCGCCTCCCCGAAATGCTGGCACAGGCGGCCCTATAGTGTCGGCCCAAAGATGAGCGAATGGTCACTGGGCAATCAACTGCATGAGTTGTGTCCCGCTTGAGGTGAAATGAAGGGCGCTGTAATTCGTCGGGTTACTCCGGCTGAGTGGGAGTCGCTGCGCACGGTGCGGCTGGCCGCTTTACAGGAAGCTCCATTCGCTTTTGGTTCCACGTATGAGCGCGAATATGCCTTTACGGAGGCTAAGTGGCATTCGCGATTGGGTACCTCTGCCTGGTTTATCGCATGGTTGAATGATCAACCCGTGGGACTCGCCGCCAGTCGGACCTGCCAGGGCACATCCGCTACAAAGCGAGAACTGCTTTCTATGTGGGTGCATCCTGCTCAACGCGGTACGGGTATGGCGGTGGAACTCGTTGCCGCGGTGAAAGCCTGGGCAGTAGAGGAAGGGGCGGAAGTGCTCACGTTATATGTCGTTGAGGGAAACAACCGTGGGCGCCAGTTCTACTCCAAGCTTGGTTTCACTTCAACCGGCAGATGGGAGCCGCTTGCCAGCAACCCGGAAGTTAACACAGAAGAACTCAGCTGCTTGCTAGCACCTAAGCCAATAGAAATGGGCTAGCCAAGGTAACTGGGAAAATGACTGAGCAGCCTTTATTAGGGAAGACATTCCGTCATGCAGCGGTTTATAGAAACCTCGCGGTTGGTGCTGCGTCGCTTCACGATGGGAGATGCGGATAACCTGGTTGAGCTTGATGGGGATCCCGCGGTGATGCGGTTTCTCACAGGTGGCCGAGCGACGGCGCGGGAAGTTATCAAAACCGAGACGCTGTCCACCTGGCTGGGGTACTACGAGCGCTTCGCCGCACTAGGTTACTGGGCCGCGCAGGAGAAACTGACCGGCGACTTCGTGGGCTGGTTTTCGCTTAGACCGGTCGTCGGCGACTCCTCGATCGAGGCAGAGCTGGGATATCGACTGCGTCGCCTAGCGTGGGGTAAGGGCTACGCGACCGAAGTCTCCCGAGCTTTGCTACGCAGCGCGTTCGCCGAGAGCAACGTGGAACGAGTCTTCGCCACAACGATGGCGGTGAATACCGCCTCCCGGCGGGTGATGGAGAAGATCGGTCTGCGGTTTATTCGGACATTTCATCAGTCGTGGCCCGACCCGATCGAAGGTAGCGAGCTCGGCGACGTGGAGTACGCGTTAACTCTGGCCGAGTGGAAACAGCGGATCGAGCCTCACGTTTGATAAGCGTCAGCTCGGTGACGAATCGCTGTTATTTTGACAATCTTTTGCTCCTCGTTGAGGACGTACAGGACGCGGTAACTACCTCGTCGTGCTGACCAGGCAGGCGCCAGGGGCGGATTCAGTGGCTTCCCGACCCGCTGGGGATTGTCTAGTAGTGGTCTAGTGATGAACTCATAGACCACTCGAGCGACCTTCTCCGGTAGCCGTTCGGCTAAATCTTTCGCCGCTGAGCGGGCGATGTGCAGCCGATACTTACCACTCACTGCGGGAGACGTCCAGCGTCATGCATCACACTTGCCAGCTGCTCAGCGTCCAAGTAATCATCGGCTTCAATCGCTGCGCGCCCCTCCTGATGGGCTTGTAGCAGCTTTGTATCAGACAGCACCGCGATCGTCTCCCGCATGGCATCGTAATCGTCGGCGGCAAGCAAAACAGCGCTCCGGCGACCGTTGCGGGTGATTTCAAATCGTTCGTGTGTGGTCGAGGCTTCCTCGACGAGTTTAGATAGCATCGATCGGGCATCAGCTATAGGCAGGGTCGTCATGTACGTAATTCTAGCGCACAAACTGTGAGTTGCGACCCGTTGGCGCTAAACATTTCACCGTCATAGACCCCTAAAATATTTCCTGCTGGCAACCTGCATTTCCGGCCTACGTCTAAACCCTCCGCGTGACGGAATAGAACTGCTCGTATCCTGACCATGTGACCGATCCCGCGCTCGAAGTTGACGCTCTCACTAAGTTTTACGGGAACTACAAAGCTGTCTCAGGGATCTCGTTCACGGTCCCCCGAGGAGCGGTGGTCGGCCTGCTCGGCGCGAATGGAGCCGGCAAGACCACGACAATTCAGATGCTTTTGGGTATTACCGAGGTCACGTCGGGCGGTATCCGATATTTTGGGCAAGATTTTCGCAAGCACCGCCAAGAGTGCCTGTCTCGGATAAACTTCACCTCCGCATACAATAGCTTGCAAGGAAAAATCACGGTACGTGAAAATCTACTGTCCTTTGCTCTGCTGTATTCAGTGAGAAATCCTAAGCGAAAGATCGCCGAGCTTATGGAATTCCTCGAAATTGATAGCTTGTCTGACCAGATTTTTTGGAGTTTATCGGCTGGTCAACGCACTCGGGTTAGTTTAGCCAAGGCGCTACTTAACGATCCAGAGCTAATCTTAATGGACGAGCCAACCGCATCGTTAGACCCCGACATTCGAGACAAGACGCTGTCGCTAGTAGAAAACCTGCGGGCTAACCGGGAGCTGTCTATTTTGTTTACCAGCCACAACATGGAGGAAGTTACCCGGATTTGCGATGAGGTGATTTTCTTAGATCAAGGCAGAATTGTGCTGCACGACTCTCCGAAGAATCTCACGTTAGGGCTACACGCAACCCAGCTTGCAATTACATTCTCCGGATCGGAAGCGGCGCTCATTGCGCATCTGCGGGAACTAGGTACAGAATTCACCATGGAAGCTGGCTCCCGGGTAGCTATCGCAACAGACGGCCCACAAATACCTGCCTTGTTGGCAGGCGTAGCTAATCTCAGCGGAATTCAGGTGATGGACGTTGATATCCGCAAGCCCACGCTGGAAGGCGTTTTTTTGAGCTTGGCAAGGAGGTCAGATGGTCTGGTCCAGAATTAAAGGAGTAATGCTGCAAGAACTCTACATCACTCGGAGAGAATCTGCGCTGTGGTTCGATCTCTTAGTTTTCTCCACGATATCAGTCATCGTATTCGGGCTGCTATCGCAATACCTGACTGAACATAGCTCTTCAGCCGCGGCTACCAACGTTATTCTCGGCATGCTGCTCTGGGAAGTAGGCCGAGTCAACCAATATTGCGTAAGTCTTAATAGTATGTGGAACTTGTGGTCTAAGAATCTAGGAAATATTTTCATCACCCCAGTCTCAATAACCGAGTACATAGCGGCTAATTGCCTGCTTGCGCTGCTGCGGACCGTTATCGTTTTTACATTGATCTCCGTGACGGCCTCGTTGATATTCCACTTCAATATTCTGAGTATCGGCGTGGTGACGCTGTTTCTAGGATTCACCACCCTTTCCATTTTCGCGTGGGCAGTCGGCTGGCTGCTTTTAGGGCTGGTCTTCCGTTACGGACCGAGCATTCAGGCTGTCACGTGGGGAGCGTTCTTCTTTTTCAACCGCTTACCGCGGCTTTCTTTCCGGTAAGTGTTTTACCGAACGTTTTTCGGGCTATTGCGTACGCTTTTCCGCCTACCTATGTATTTGAGGCATCCCGCCGCGCTGTGGCGACTGGCGGAATAGCTTGGCATCTTTTCATCCCAGCATTAATCCTTGATGTGTTATGGGCCACCGTGGGAGTGGCGAGTTTCGTTATGCTTTTCCACCGATCGCGGGTAGTCGGCCAATTTGCGCGCAATGATTCGTGAAATCGCTGGTTCATACTCGGCATCCGAGGGATGTCAGGCTTTTGGTGTTGTCCAAGCGATACCGTCAAATCGCGCAAAATCACGATCAAAACTTACGACCTCACAGGCCCGCTCGATTAGCCTCGTCCACCGCTCACTCGAAGCTATGTTCGGCAGCAGGAAAAACGCCATCCCGGACGTCTTCGGCGAAGCGCTGGGCCGCGGTGGACAGCGCTCCCCGCAAATCGCCGTACTGTTTAACGAAACGTGGTAGCTTTCCGCCGCGTAACCCGGCCATGTCCTGCCACACCAACACCTGGGCGTCGCAGTCTGGCCCGGCGCCAATCCCAATGGTGGGCACCCGCAGCTTCTGCGTAATCCGCGCGGCCACCGCCGTCGGAACCATCTCCAACACCACAGCGAACGCCCCGGCCTCTTGTGCGGCTTGCGCGTCGGCCACAACCTGCTCGGCCGCATGATCGCGGCCCTGCACCCGATAGCCGCTCAGCACATGCTCACGCTGGGGGGTGAACCCCACATGCCCCATCACTGGGATGCCTCCGGCGCTCAGAAGTTCGATCTGTGCCGCGTTGCTGATGCCCCCTTCGAGCTTGACCGCATGCACGCCGGCCTCTTTCATGAACCGCACGGCGGTGCTCCAGGCTTGCTGCGGACTGGCCTCGTAGGAGCCGAAAGGAAGGTCGGCGACCACTAGCGCCCGCCGAGTAGAGCGCACGACCGAGCGGGCAAGCGGGATCAGCTCGTCGGTGGTGACCGGCAGGCTTGTCTCATTGCCGAACACATTGTTGGATGCCGAATCACCCACCAGCAGCACTGGAATACCAAGCTCGTCAAACAGCCCCGCGGTGTATTGGTCATAGGAGGTAAGCATGGGCCAGCGTTCACCGCGGTGCTTGGCCGCCTGGAGATCGGCAAGCCGAACACGGCGGGAGCTTGGTCCGCCATATAGCGACGCTGCCTCCGGGCTGGACCCACGGATAGCGGCTTGAGACGCGGAAGATTGAGGTGCGGTAGTCATAACGATCTCCTGTGTTCCTTGAGGCCATTAGGTCCCCAGGTGGGATGGACGATCGGGCTTAAGCTTAGGGCAATCTGTGCCACATTCCCCAAGGTGTGGCGCAGATCGCTGTACTGACCGGCACCGGTGTTCGCCTCTACGAACTCGACAGTTTCGCGGTTTTCGAACTAAAAAGCGACGTTTTTATCGAGTTCGGGGGTAGTTCCTGAGCAACAGGGTCAGCCCACGAAGCGGTTGGCGATGGGGAGTCGCCGATCTCGGCCGAAGGCTTTGGTGCTGACCTTGGGTCCTGGCGGTGCTTGGCGTCGCTTATGCTCGGCGGTCTTGATCAGTCGCAGCACCGAATCCACGAGCTCGGAGTCGTAGCCGGCGGCGACGATCTCTTCACGCCCGGCGTCGGAATCGACATATAACCGCAGGATCGCGTCGAGTACGTCATATGGTGGTAATGCGTCACTGTCTAGCTGATCCAGGCTTAGCTCGGCTGACGGCGGCTTGACGATACTGTTCTCCGGGATGGGAGGCTGCTCGTCCCGTTGTTCGGCGTAGGAGTTGCGCCACCGTGCAAGCTTCCAGACCATTGTCTTGTACACGTCCTTGAGCGGCGCGAACGCGCCTGCCGCGTCGCCGTACAGCGTGGAGTACCCCACGGCGAGCTCGCTCTTGTTTCCGGTGGACAACAGCAGCTGACCCTCAGAGTTAGAGATGCCCATCAATAACACCGCGCGCAGGCGTGCCTGCACGTTCTGCGCCGCCAGGCCCCGCAGCGGCAGCTCATCGGAGAATGTTTTCACTAGCCCGTTGATCGGAATCACTCGATAGTGCAGCCCAGTCCGTGCGGCTAGGTCAGCGGCGTCATCGTAGGAATGCTGGGATGAGAAGGCACTGGGCAGCGCTACGCCGTGCACCTGTGACCCGCCTAACGCGTCACAGGCGAGCGTCGCGCAGACCGCGGAGTCGATCCCGCCCGATACGCCCAATACCACGCAGGAGAAGCCATTCTTGTGCACGTAGTCCCGCAGTCCCAGACTCAACGCCTGCCACGTCTGCTGTTCTTGGCCGCGCTCCTTGCGGATCAGCTGCGCTGAGCCTGCCGGAGCGGGCTTTACGTTGACCGGTCTGGGCCGCAACATGGTCTGGGCGTGCTCGATTGTGATGGTCGGCTGCTCGGGTAGCTCAGATAGCTCGGTCGGCAGCGCCGTATCCGGAGTGTGGCGCTTTAGGTGTTCCGTCGGAAGGTCCAGATCCACCACCAGTAGATGGTCTTCATATGACGGAGCATGTGCGAGCACCCGGCCGTCTGGATGCACCACTATTGAGCTGCCATCGAACACCAGCTCGTCTTGCCCACCGACGAGGTTCACATAGGCGATTATCGCGCCGGTATGCCGTGCTGCCTGTTGGCACACCGCGACCCGGGCCGCATCCTTGCCGTACTCATACGGCGAGGCGTTGATGCAGACCAGCACGCCAATGTCTTTGCTGGCGCAGGCAGCCAGTGGCCCGTTGACATGCCACAGGTCTTCGCAGACCAGCATGCCTAACTTGATGGGACCATCATCACTGGCCATGGTGACTATTGACAATTGGTTGCCGGGTACGAAGTGTCGGTTCTCGTCGAACACTCCATGAGTGGGAAGGTGATGCTTGTTCTGCTTAGCCACAACCTGGCCACGATGCAGCAGCACGGCCATATTGCGGGCTCCGGCCAGGCTGCGGGCGCCCACAGCCTGCGGACGGACTGGCCCATCAGCACCGAGGGCCCCGACGATCAGGGCCACGTCGTCGAGCTGGGAATCTCCGAGCCGCTGTTGCAGTTGAGCCAACGCGGCTGCGCTGTTAGCCACGAACGCTTCCCGAAGCACCAGATCTTCGATCGGGTAGCCGGTCAGCGCCATCTCCCCGACCGCTAACAACTGCGCGCCGGCCTCACGAGCGTTGCGCGCAGCGTTCACGATCAACTCGGTATTCCCCGCGAAGTCGCCAACGGTCGGGTTGATTTGGGCCAGTGCCAGGCGAAGCTGTGTCATAGAGATACGTTCGCTTTCGATTGGCTATGCAGCAGTGGCTGCGTTTAGTAGCTCTGTCATCGTTTCTACCACCGCGGCCAGCTGATTCCAGCAGAGTCGTGGTGCTTCTCCACAATGGTAGCCAGGCAGCGTTCCACGCCTACGCCGTAACTGCCCATGACGGGATGCACGCTTTCGCCCTCGAGATCGGCGACCGTGACATTAAACGCCCTGGTGTAGCCGCGTCCCAGCTTGAAGATATGGCCAACCTCGATGACCGGATGACCTCTAGAGCACTGTCGCATTCGACGCAGGGTTCGTCCGGGCAAGCAGGAGCATCCAGCCGAGCGTGTAGATCGTGGGGTGTCTGTCGTAGGGCGCCCAATCGACAGCCTCCCGCTGCTGCTCGGGCAGTCCGCGGCTCCCGCGAAAACAACGTCTAGCACCACGCCATGACTGTGGGCGGTGAGCAGCGCTATCAGTCGGTCCATCTCGGTGCCTTTGACTCCTCCTGCCCTTAGCGGAATTCGTGCACGAGTTCGATCAACCCCACGATATGAGTATTGAACTCCTCCAATTCCTCGGCCGGGACCCACAACTCCAATATGGTCTCTCCACCTACCTGCTGAACCGGATAGCGTGCCAAGAAATCTGATTCCACCTCGAACCGAGTTACATATCCAACGCCGCTGTGCACGACGTTCCAGTCTCGGGCAATTTTAATGGCGTAATCCTCGTTAAGGACTGGATAAAAGATCGGTTGTTCCGGCAGGCGCGGCGGCCAGCTTCGCCAACCAGATTGCCGGATGAGCTCCAGCTCCTCTGGTCCAGTCGGCCGCCATAGAGCCGCCGTTTTGCCTTGCCCATGCTGCGCAATCATTTTGCCCCAATCACTAACGTGGCATAAATTTTTTTGTCTTATGCCCTAGGTGAGGCAGACTGTGCGTTATGGAGCCAATGGATCAGCCTATGGAGCCGCACACCTCGGCCCAGTCGCAGCCTAGTCAGCTGGCCAAGCAGCGCGAATTCGTACTACGCACGCTGGAGGAACGCGATATCAGCTTCGTTCGGCTCTGGTTCACCGACGTGCTGGGCATGCTCAAATCCGTTTCGGTGGCACCGGCCGAGCTTGATGACGCGTTTGAAGATGGCATCGGCTTTGATGGCTCGGCGATTGAAGGTTTCACCCGAGTCTACGAATCCGACATGGTTGCTGTTCCCGACCCGGCGACGTTTCAGGTTTTTCCGTTCGAAAGTGGCAGCGTTGGCAGCGGCGGTGAGGTTGCCCGCATGTTCTGCGACCTGCAGCTGCCAGATGGCTCGCCGTCATGGGCGGATCCTCGGCATGTGCTGCGGCGCACGCTGGCCGCGGCGGCCGAGAAAGGCTTCACCTTTTATACCCACCCTGAGATTGAATTCTTTCTACTCAGCGATGTTCCCAGCGATGGATCGCCCCCCACCCCGGTAGACGCAGGCGGGTATTTTGACCATACCTCTCACGTGTTGGCGCGCGACTTCCGCCGCGAGGCGGTGTTGGCGCTGGAGCAGATTGGCATTTCGGTGGAGTTTAGCCACCACGAGTGCGCGCCCGGCCAGCAAGAAATCGACCTACGCTACGCCGATGCCCTCACTACCGCCGACAACATCATGACGTTCCGGCACGTACTGCAGGAGTTAGCGATCAGCCACGGGGTACGTGCCACGTTCATGCCCAAGCCATTCACCGATCAGCCGGGTAGCGGCATGCACACCCATCTGTCGCTGTTTGAGGGCGAGCAGAACGCGTTTTGTGATCCGGCCGACCCGATGGGTCTGTCGAAGCTGGGCCGTTCGTTTGTCGCGGGGCTGCTTACCCACGCTCGGGAATGGACTGCCGTCACCAATCAGTGGGTGAACTCCTACAAGCGGCTTTTTCCGCAACCGCTGCCGGGGAAAATCGCTGAAGCGCCAGCGCACATCAGCTGGGGCCACCTCAACCGCTCGGCGCTGGTGCGAGTGCCCGCTTATGGCAAGCCGACGTCCGCGCGAGTTGAAGTGCGCTCCCCGGATCCGGCCTGCAATCCGTATCTGGCGTTTGCGATGCTGCTAGCTGCCGGGCTGCGCGGAATCGAGCAGGGCTACGAGCTCAACGCGGCCACCGAAGACGACGTCCGCGCGCTCTCGGATGCCGAACGTAGTGCCGCCGGTTACAAGTCACTGCCGACCACCCTGGCCGAGGCGCTGTCAGTACTGGAATCCAGCGAGCTGGCGGCCAGCACGCTGGGTGAGCATGTATTCGACTTCTTTCTCAAGAACAAGCGTGCCGAGTGGGATGCTTACCGCCGCCAAGTTACCCCATACGAGCGAGCGCTCTACCTGCCGCTGCTGTGACCATGCAGCTACAGCAGCTACAGAAGTCGCTTGCCAACACCGCGGATCCGCCGCTGGCGGAGCGGACGCTGAGCCGTTTAGTGCAGGCGAGCGAACAGGCCACTGGGAAAAACTCAGCTCGACTACGGAATGAGCTGGCAACTTCCTCACCGTTGCGGGAGCGGCTACTTGCGGTGCTGGGAGCGTCAGTGGCACTCGGAGATCACCTGGTGCAGCGGGCCGCATTGGGCGCGGCCGACTGGGAGGTGCTCGGGGTTGAGCAGCCGCAGGTGCTTGCGCTTCCGACCACGTCCGCGGCGCAACTGCGCTGTGCGTACCGACGGGAGTTGTTGCGCATCGCGGCTGCCGATCTGACAGGCCAGTTACCGATAATGTTGGTTGCCGCCCAGCTATCTGATCTAGCTGATGCCACGGTGAACGCCGCTATGCAGATGGCCGCTGAGCCTGGTAGCAAGCTTGCGGTGCTGGCGTTGGGTAAGTGTGGCGCGCGGGAGTTGAACTACGTCAGCGATGTTGACGTGCTGTTTCTCACTGAGCGGACCGAGCAGACGATGCGAGCCACGACATCCGCTCGCGGTTTGATGCGGATCTGTCATGAGGTGGCTTGGCAGATTGACCCAGGGCTGCGGCCGGAGGGTCAACAAGGAGCCCTAGTGCGCACGCTGGACAGCTACGTGGCGTACTACCAGCGCTGGGCCGATAGTTGGGAGTTCCAGGCGCTGCTGAAGGCCCGCTGGATAGCCGGAGTGTCCGCTGAGAGCCCGATCGCCCAAGGGTGGTTGGAGCAGATCACTCCTCTAGTGTGGCGTGCGGCGAACCGGCCAAACTTTGTCTTAGACGCACAGGCGATGCGTCGGCGAGTGGAGCAGCGGGCAAACAGGCATATCGGAGTTGCTGCCTACTACGACATTAAACTTGGGCCTGGCGGGCTGCGTGATATTGAATTCGCGGTGCAGCTGCTACAGCTGGTGCACGGTCAGGGAGACCCAGCGCTGCGCTCGGCGGGCATGGTTTCGGCGCTGGCCGCGCTCACCGACGGCGGTTATATCGGTCGTGAGGATGGGGCGGCGTTGCACGACTCCTACTGTTTTCTGCGCATCATGGAGCACCGGCTGCAGCTGAGATCACTGCGTCGCACGCATCAGCTGGTAGCCGACCCGGTGCAGTTGCGTTGGTTGGCTCGCTCCCTCGGATATCACCGGGTAACCGGAGGTCAGCGTCCCGGCGATGCTGTCGAGCTGTTCCTGGCCGATTGGCGCCGGCACAGCGCACAGGTACGGCAGCTGCACGAGAAGTTGTTCTATCGTCCGCTACTCACGGCGGTGGCGCGACTGCCTAGCGACGCGGTGCGCCTTACGCCAGATGCGGCACGGCATAGGCTTGCTACGCTGGGTTTTGCCGATCCACCTGGGGCGCTAGCGCACGTTGCAGCGCTGAGTACGGGCGTGTCGCGTAGGGCAGCGATTCAACGTGCGCTGCTGCCGGTGATCCTCGCCGAGCTGGCGCAAGCCGCCGATCCCGATGCTGGTCTGTTGGCGTATCGCAGGGTCAGTGAACAACTGGGTCGCAGCCCATGGTTTCTGCGTTTAATGCGTGACGGTGGCGTGCTGGCGCTGCGACTAGCCAAGGTGCTGGGCCACAGCAAATACATCGCCAACCTGTTGGAGCGAGATGCGCACGGACTAAACTTGTTGGCCAGCGATGATGACCTAGTGCCACGAAGTCGAGTTCAGTTGGTGGAGCTGCTAACTACCGCGACCAAGCGAATGCTTTCCGAGCCTCACCTGCCGCCCGCTCCTGAGCCCGGCGCGGTACTGCGTCGGGCGATTGCCGCCCTGCGGAGTAGGCGCCAGCATGAGCTGTTACGCATTGCCTGTGCTGACGTGTGTGGTATGCTTCCCTCCACGAACGTAGGGCCAGCGCTGAGCGATCTGACCGATGCCGTGCTCGGCGTAGCGCTGGAAGCGGCATTGGTTCAGCTGGCCGCACGGCACTGTGGTGCGCTTCCGATGCGGTTGGCTGTGATCGCCATGGGCCGATACGGTGGGCAGGAAAGCAGTTACGCCTCTGATGCCGACGTGCTGTTTGTATACGAACCTCAGCCCGGCGCGGATCCGGGGGTCGCCAGTGCGGCCGCACAAGGTGTAGCCTGGCAGCTGATGCGGCTACTTGCCGAGCGCAGGTCCGGATCCCGGGCTGGTTATCGATGCCGATCTTCGTCCGGAAGGTCGCGGTGGGCCGCTTGCGGCCAGCCGCGGCGCGTATGAACGGTATTACCAGACTCGTGTTCAGCTGTGGGAGAAGCAGGCGTTGCTGCGTGCCCGCTGGGTCGCGGGTGACGCGGTGTTAGGGGCGGCATTCGTTGAGTTGATCGACCCGCTGCGGTATCCGAAAGCTGGACTGAACAACGATCAGCTGCGTGAGTTAAAACGGATGAAAGCACGAGTGGAGACCGAACGGCTACCGCGTGGCAGCGACCCCTCAAGCCATCTCAAACTCGGTCGAGGTGCGTTGGTAGACGTGGAGTGGACCGTGCAACTAATGCAGCTGCGGTACGCCTCCACCATGCCGGGGCTGCGCACACCTCGTACGTTGCAAGCCCTGCACGCGCAGCTCAGCGCTGGTCTGATTGATGAGGCAGACTGTGCTGCGCTGGAACGCGCTTGGCTGATGGTGTCGCGGCTGCGTGATGCTGCCACGCTAGTGCGGGGCAGTGCGGCCGATCAGCTTCCTCGGATAGGCCGTGAGCTGTTGGGAGTGGTACGGCTAGTTTCCGATGGCGCGTCAGAGGAGGTTGGCGTGTTCACTGATACTTATTTGCGAACCACCAGGCAGGCCCGTAAAGCTGTGGATAGACTGCTGGCCGGTTAGTAGTTAGCCGCCGTGTGGGGATGAACCCGTAACTTGATTTCGATGATGGACAGTTGGTGTAGTGGTGCTTGGAGGTCACTCGGGTAGTTACTCAGCTGGCCAAGCACTGCGCCGGGCCAACGCACGGACACTGGCTTGGGTAGATAACGCCTTTGTCGTGCGGTACCGAGTACCGATGGTGGTGACCACCGCGACATCGCTGCTCCTGTGCGTGGGTTTCCTGTTGCTCCCGCTGGCCGGTACTGATCTATCGGCGCAAGTAGCGCGGGGCCACTTTTTCCACAGGCATGGGCCGGAGCCAGTTGATTTTCGCTGGTACGGCGGAACACTGCCGTTTGGCTACAGTGTGCTCACCGGGCCACTGAACGCCCTGTTGGGATCACGCGGTGTCGGTGCGGTCGCGTGTGTACTTTCGGCGAGCGCATTCGCGTGGCTGTTGACTCGGCTGCGGGTGCGGCGTCCAACGCTTGGAGGAGTGCTGGGCGCGCTGGTCGGCATATTCAATTTGGTGTCGGGTCGTACCACGTTCGCCATGGGCGTGGCGTTCGGCGTTCTCGCATTGTGCTTTGTGGTGCTGCCAGAACGGCAGCTGCCACAGCGGGGATGGCGATGGCGTCTCGGGTCGGCAGCTCTGTTGGCTGTGCTCAGTGGCGCGGCCAGCCCGGTTGCGGGGGCATTTGTGGGCTTGGCTGGTCTTGCTCTGCTACTAGCAAGGACGTGGTGGCAAGGGGGCGCCCTGGCTGCTGGGGCCAGCGTGGGCTTAATTCCAGCGGTGCTGCTATTCCGAGACGGCGGCACACAGCCGTACGCCGTGGACTCCATGAAGGTGGCGCTAGCAGTCTGTATAGCGGCGTTCTTTTTGGTGCCGGCGCGGTACTTGGCGCTGCGAATAGGTGTCGTACTCACCGCGGCCCTGGTTGTGGCCGCCGCGCATATCCCTAACGCTATGGGCAGTAACGCCGGACGGTTACCTTTATTGTTCGCGGCCCCGGTCATCGTCGCGGTCTCTACGCTAAATGGTCGCTGGCTCGCGGCGGTAATCGCGGCGATTTTTTGGTGGCAACCGCCCCTGGTTGCCAGTGACTTAAACCATGCTGGCGCCGATGACGCCGAGCGACTGTTTCACCAGCCGCTGATCAACGAGCTGGGCCGACGCCAGCCGGTGGGTCGGGTGGAAGTAGTGCCGTTGGCAAACCACTGGGAAGCCACATATGTCTCTGATGTTGTTCCGATCGCTCGTGGTTGGCTGCGCCAAGTTGATGTGGAACGCAATAGCCTGTTCTACGATGGTTCGCTGACTCCAGCGAGTTATCTGGAGTGGTTGTATCGCAACGCGGTGGAGTACGTGGCTCTGCCGCGGGATGTATCCATTGACTGGGCTGGGCAGCAGGAAGCCTCATTGATTGCGGCAAATCTTCCCTACCTGGAACCAGATTGGCAGAGCTCCAATTGGGAGCTTTTTCGCGTGATCGGTGGTCGCACTTTGGTGGATTACCCAGCCAAGCTGGTGGAGTCCAACGCTACCGGTGTGCGCTTCACGGTGCCCGCGGCACCAAGTCCGGCGACTATCGTGATGCGCGTGGTCTGGTCGCGTTGGCTTGCGCTGGAGGGTCCCAAAGGGTGTATCGAGCCCGGAACCGACCGCTGGGTTCGGGTGCGCCTACAGCTTCCTGGCGAATATCGGCTCAGTAGCCGGCTGGGGATAACTCAGCCGAGCCATTGTTAGCACCCGAGTGCGGGATGTCTGAGCACCCTCAATAGTGCGACAAAGCCTCGGCAAGAACCTATGACAACTTGTGCTTAGTTGTCGTTCAACCTATGACAACTTGTGCCTAGTTGTCGTGGGATCCTGAGGTGCGCTCAGCGGTCAATGCCGGTTTCTGCCGCCGCGGCTGGCAGCGTGATTTCACATCGACATCCGTCGCCGACGTTGGCGATGTTGGTGCTACCGCCGTGAGCCTCGACGATGCTTTTAACCGCGGCCAACCGAACCAACGCGCCGTTATATGTTGCTGCCTGGGTAGTACTGGTACCGCTCCATGCGGTGTCAAAAACGCGCTTCAGGTGATGCTCGGCGAGCCCCCCGCAACTGTCGGTGACCCACACTGTGGCGTTCTGATTGTTGCTGTGTACGGCTATAACGATGGTGCTCTCGGCAGGTGTGTGCCGAATCGCATGGATCAGCACAGCACTCAACGCTCGGATGAGCAGCTGGCTGTCGGCATACACCTCCACCGCGCAGGTGCCGCTATTGTCGATGTGGATGTCTCGGGCGCTTGCCATCGACTGGGTGCTGGTGATCGCACCAGTGAGTAGCTTTGAGAGCTTAACCCGGTGTTGAGCCAACTGTGGTGGCCCTGTTTGAGCATGAGACAACTCCACCACATCATCGACCATGCTGGTAATTCGGTCGACTTCGCAGCGCAGCTGCTTGTGGGCAGACTCGGGGTCATCAACTAGCCCTTCCTCCAGCGCCTGCGCGGTACTACGTAGTCCGACGAGTGGTGCTCGAAGGTCGTGGGATATCCATGCGATGAGCTCTCGTCGAGAATTTTCCATGGCACGCTCCCGTTCCCGGGATTTCACCACGGAGCGGTTGGTGTGAATCAATCGTCTGCTCAGCGTAAGCGAGAGTGGTATCGCCGCCATGCCAGAGATCGCACAGACGTATAGCGCGACGAGAAAATCGTGGCCAGAGACGAACATGGCCGCCGCGACGCTGGTGATTCCGATGAGCGTTGCCACGACCGTGCCTAGTGCTACTACAGTGGTTTGTACTGTTATCGAGCTTGTTCGTAGCAGCCGGAGCGCTCCGATGCCGATCAGACCTACGGTCAAGCAGACAGTGGTCGCGATCGCGAGGACGCCGAATAGATCGTTGCTACTCATGGGTGGGTCGCCTCCGAAATCCAAAACCTGGCACCGTGGCTGGAAACATAAAATGTTCCGGAAAGCGCTCCCGGCATGCCGCTGAGCTTAGGGCGCGCTTGTGCGGCGACATTCTCGGCCAGGCGAACAACGGGAAGCTCGCCTGTAGCTCTAGAATCGGACGTGTGTTAGATGTGATTGACGTCGTATTTCCCTGCCTGGATGAGGCGACAGCGCTGCCTTGGGTGTTGGATCGATTGCCAGCCGGCTATCGAGCGATCGTGGTAGACAATGGCTCACGCGATGCCTCTGCTCAGATCGCCGCTGATCGGGGCGCAACTGTAGTAACCGAGCCGCGCCGTGGTTTTGGGTCGGCGGCTCATGCTGGTCTAGCGGCGGCGCAGGCTGATTGGGTTGCGTTTTGCGACTGTGATGCTTCCATGGACCCCGCGCAGCTTCCCCGATTGGTCGAACCTATGCTGGTCGGAACCGCGGAGCTGGTGTTGGGTCGTCGCAAGCCCACCAGCTGGCGTTCCTGGCCACTGCATGCACGGTTGGCGAACAAAGTGTTGGCGTGGCGGCTGCGGCAACTCACCGGTGTTTCAGTGCATGATTTAGGGCCCATGCGGGTAGCTTCACGGCAAGCATTGCTGGATCTTGATGTGCGGGATCGCCGGAGCGGATATCCATTGGAGATGTTTTTGAAAGCGGCTCGAGCTGGTTGGCGCATCGCGGAGCTTCCGATTGATTACACGCCGCGTAGCGGAGCCTCGAAAGTGACGGGGACTCTTAAAGGCACGTGGCACGCGATCGCGGACATGTCTGCGCTACTCTCGGATGCGCGCGGCGCGGCTGTGCAATCGACTGTACGGTGACGAGAGCGTCCGTGTCCTAATATGCCTAATATGCCTAATATGCCTCACGCGAGCGTCGACCTCACCATCGTGGTAATTGCCAAGGAGTGCGTGCCTGGCCGGGTGAAAACGCGGCTGAGCCCTCCGTTTTCTGGCACGCAGGCAGCAGACCTGGCCGCGGCCAGTTTGTCGGATACTTTGCGAGTCGTTTCCGCGTTGCCAGTGGCCCGCCGGGTGTTGGCTTTTGCCGGTACTGCGCCGCCGGAGGCTGCTGGATTTGAGGTGATTGCGCAGCCCGAAGGGGGATTGGACGAGCGCCTGGCGGCCGCCTTCGAGCAGTGCCGGGGCCGCACACTGCTTGTGGGAATGGACACCCCGCAACTGTCCGAACGATTACTTGCCCCTGTGTTGACCGAAGCTAGCTGGGCCGGAACTGACGCCTGGTTTGGACCGGCTCACGATGGCGGTTTTTGGGCGTTAGGCTTTGCTGAGCCTCAACCTGAACTGATCCGTGGAGTGCCTATGTCTGCTGTCAACACCGGTGACATTCAACGGCGCAGACTGCTTGATGCTGGGTTGCGTGTGGCAGAGCTCCCGCAGTTACGTGACGTGGACACGATTACTGATGCCCGGGCTGTGGCTGCTGTGGCTCCAGATAGCGCGTTCGCTCGGGTTTTTTCAGATTTTGAGTCAGCCCTTGAGTTGCAGCTAGGCACACCGAGTGTCGCTGCTGTGTCCCCGAGACCGCCAGGAACGGCTTGCGCGCCGCGGCCTGAATTCGGGACCGCGCTGTGAGCTCTGTGGCCGATCCCTACACACAGGCTCTGGATTCCGGCGGAAGCGGGCTGTATCTACGGCCGCTAGATGAGTTCCACACCGCTCCAGCGGTACCGCTGGAAGTGTCGCGCTGGTGTGCCCCCGCCGATGAGGTGGACGAATCCATCCTGACCCGATGTGTAGGTCCGGTGCTAGACGTGGGTTGTGGACCTGGCCGGCTGACGGTAGCCGCGGCGGAGCGGGGCATGCTGGCGCTGGGAGTGGACGTGACGCCTAGCGCGGTGAAGCGCACGCTTCAATCTGGTGGGACGGCACTGTGTCGGTCAGTATTCGAGCCGCTACCGGCTGAAGGCCGTTGGTCGACGGTGCTATTGATCGACGGCAACGTGGGTATCGGCGGCGACCCGTTGACGCTGCTGCGCCGTTGCGCGTCGTTGATCGGCGGAGATGGCCGCGTCTTGGTGGAGGTGGACTCAACTGATGTGGACCTGTCCTACACCGCATACTTAGTGGACGATCACGGTCGTAGAAGCGGTCCGTTTCCGTGGGCTCGGGTAGGGCTGCCTGCGCTACGCCAATGCGCGGAGAAGATTGGTCTGACCCACGTGGAGCAGTGGGATGTGGCGAATCGAGCGTTCTGCGAACTCCGCCGGAACTGAGGTTCAGTGCAGTGCTGACGGAAACGTGAAACCGGCACCTGTGAAAGCCGCTGCCGAAAGGAAAGTTGCATGCTGCATGAGGTGTTGCTGGCGGTGCACATCTGTGCCGGAGCCGTGGGGCTTGTCGCGGGACTTTTCGCGCTACACCCGCCCGCGTTGGGTGATAAGCGCGGAGTGGTTCGCGGCCTCTACGTGGTGTCGCTGGCGACGCTAGTACTTGCTGTAGCTGGCTCGATAGCGGCGGGGTGGTCCGGCTTGGACAACACGACCCGAGCCGTTTTCATTGGACTGGTGGGCCTCGGGGCGTTCATCTTGTTTCGAATCTGCCAGAGTTTTCAGTTGGCACGGCGACGTCCGGGGAGCTGGCAGGGCCTGTATATGAACCATGTGTACTTCACCTACATTTCGTTGTGGGAAGGGTTTGTGATCATTGCGATCCTCGACAGCGACCTACCTCGGTGGCTAATTCCGGTAGGAATGGTGGGGATCTTGTTAATCGGCGGCTTCGCTATTGCCAGATACCAGCGTCGTGTACTTCCTAGACTGCACAAGGCGCAGTAAAGCGGGTCGGTACGACGCAATGTGGTGTGTTTCGTCGCTCAAAAGCCGGGTAGCTACCACAATTAGATTCAAGGTGTCCGCATGGCAGTTTCTCTGGCTTGTGGTACTGCTCTAGGCTGGCCACTGGCACACCAGCCGCGGCTATACCTGGGGTGGAGTCGCCAAAAGCTGACCTGAAATGTATCTGGAGGCGCGACAATGAGTGTCACCACCGAACTACCTGACTCGGCGAGCACGGACCCCATCGATCAAACTGTCGATCAAAAGGCTGCCGATGGGCAGGCCAAGGCGACACGTGGTATCGCCCAGTTAGTGAAATATGCCTCCGAGCAGCTTGTGATTTTGGTGCGCGAAGAGTTGAAACTTGCTCGGCTGGAGTTGTCCAACAAACGTAAGCGAGTTGGACGTGGTGCCGCCCTCCTAGGCATGGCTGCCTTGTTCGCGCTATACGCGATTGGCGTGCTTATTGCTGCAGGGGTGCTGGGAGTTGCGCAAGTATTCCAGCCGTGGCTTGCCGCGCTAATTGTCGGTGGTGGGCTGCTGTTTTTAGCCGCGATTTTTGCTGTACTTGGTAAGCGTCAGCTCAAAGCCGCTACGCCTCCTGTACCGCCTGAGGTTGTGGAAAATCTCAAGGCCGACATGGGTGCGCTTAAAGGGGCCAAGGAATAAGCGCAATACTGGCCGCCAGGCGGCGGTCATTGGGGACCATAAGTAAAAGGGAGTGCGCCCATGGCGCTAATGACTGGAAGTGACATCCAACAAACCCGCAAAAACATTGCGGTCGCACGCGCCGAGCTCAGTGAAACTGTGCAGGCGCTGACTGAGCGGTTGAATGTGAAAACTCGGGTGGCGCGCGGCGCTAAAGAGCGTACCCAGCAAGCCGCCCGGTTTGGGAAACAGAATCAGACAGCGGTGATCGTCGCGACTGTCTGCATGCTAGCGGTGGTCATTGGGGTTATCGCGCGCCGGAGGTCACGGTGAATTTATTATTTCGGCCAGTGAGCTTGTTGGCCAGTATTGGTGCTGGTGCGCTAGCGGCTCTGGCTTTTCGTCAGACCTGGAAGCTGATCTCCGGTGATGAAGAAGCTCCAGGAGCTATGGATGAGGACCGTGGTTGGGGTGAGGTAATTGCCGCCGCGGCAATTCAAGGTGCGATCTTCGCCGTCGTTAAGGCCGCGTTCGATCGAGGTGGTGCCGCCGGGGTGCGCCAACTAACCGGTAGCTGGCCAAGCTGAGTTAACGCTCAGCTGCACCTGGGATTTTTGGTTTTCCCGCTGCGGGAGAGGGAACCCTCCTGCCGGTGACGAGGAGTCTTTAGTTTCTTGAGGCTTTTTTAAGGTCACCGAAACCGACCCAACGCGCGGTGGTGTCTCTGGCGTGTATGGACTGGATTCTAGTGCGAAATTCCCGCACGGTTGGTTCATTATCGCACCGAACCCCGAAACCCAGAGTCGCTACTAGGTCAGCTATGGGAAGTATGCGCTTGGTGAGTTCTCGGTTGACCTCTCTGCCCCCCGCCTCGTATTGAGCATAGAAATCGGTGAGACTTTTTTGGGGACGTTTAAACCGTATGACGGAATGTTCCATCCGAAGAAAGTCGTATTCTGGTGGCCCTACACAAGGCCGGTACTCCGGTTGGCAACTGACACTTACCTCAAAATCGTGAAGGATAGCTTTTTTCTTGGAAGTCAGCATCATATTACCCAGGTGAAAGTCGGCATGAACATGTGTGAAAAGCTCCGGTGGGTAGTCGGTCATAATGGCCTCCCAGAGCTCCTTAGCCTCGGGAATAAGCTGTGCGATAATACTTTTTTCGCTTTCACTCAGCCATGAAGCTTCTTTAAATTGAGCAAACGTGGCTTCACACAGTGCTATCGGGTCGAATATTGCCGGGTCGGCGATTATTAGGGCATTATGCATTTTTGCCAAAACTTGGCCACCGAGAGCGCCGGAAACCTTCATATCGCTGTGCTTCACGTGGTGCCACATAGTGACATGGCCCCCATCCAGCTCAAATGCGTTACCGTATGGCCGTGCAACTGGCACGCCCTGTTTAGATAGATGACGCGCCAAATCGACTTCGGCTTGCATCTGCTTCAGAGGTTTGGACGATGGAGTAACGCGAGCTACGAAATCGCCAGATTCGGTTTCGATCTTGAACAGCGAAACCGCCTCGGACACGCGAATTTTTTTGACCGCACCCGCCCTCCCTGCTGCGATTCTGTTCGCTATGGCTTGCGCGCGATCCTCGCTCCAGGGCGCGGGACTGATCGGCCTTGAGCCTCCTGGAGGATATGGGAGGCCTCCGAACCCATCAAGTTTTGGGTTAGTGGCTCGGCTAAGACCTCGCCTTCTTCCGGAGCCCCCGATTTTCATCCGGCAAAAGTAGCAGTTGGTCCCTCAGGTAGGAGGTATAAACGAAATTTGATCTGGAGAGATGATGCGCCGAACATGTCTAGGTGCGCACTCAGGTGATTGCTGTGCTGGGAAGAGCTGCCACTTTCGTCTTTGATGCCTCGCGACTAGTGTCATCTACAGATAGCGGGAACTGAGATATTCAGTCAGCTTCAGACAGTGAGGTGGGTGTATCGGATGAGCTCAATCGAGGATCGTTCGGTCTCGCAGTATCGGTTGCTGGGCAAGCTTTTAGTTGCCAGTCCGCTATTGCGCGATCCTAATTTCGAGCAGTCTGTAGTGCTCGTGGTCGCCCACGACGAAACCAGCGCATTGGGTGTGGTGCTCAACCGAGCGACTGAAGTAGAGGTCGCTGCCATCATCGATGGCTGGGAACATTTGGTTGCCGAGCCGTCGGTGGTTTTTGAGGGCGGCCCCGTGCAGCCCGAGGCGGCTATCTGTGTGGCACGGTCGCAGCACGGCTTTGACGCAGACGGATTCAGTCCGTTTATGGATCGCATCGGCACCTTAGACGTTACGCGTGAACCCGAAAGTTTCTCCGGGCAACTCGATGGTTTGCGAGTATTTGCTGGATACGCAGGCTGGGACGCTCATCAACTCGAGTCAGAAGTAGCTGAAGGGGCGTGGTTTGTGTGTGACGCGCTACCTGGAGATCCCTTCGTCGAGCAGCCAGAAGACCTGTGGTCCATGGTGCTGCGGCGCCAAAGCGGCCTACTCGCGGCCGTCGCGCTGTTCCCCTCTGATCCGTCGCTGAACTAGCTGCTAGGTAGCCGCGACGGCACACTCAGCCGGGCTGTGTAGACTGGCTCGGTCGGCGGTTGTTAGCAACAATAACCGTACGGGGCTGTGGCGCAGCTGGTAGCGCACCACACTGGCAGTGTGGGGGTCAGGGGTTCGAGTCCCCTCAGCTCCACCAGTTTTGAACTGGGAAAACGCGGATCTGCTTCTGTGATCATCTGCTGGTTGGGGTAATTGACAACCATTTTGACCACTACCCCTCAGTGTCTTCCTCAAAGAGGCTGTCCATCCTCGTCATCGTGTCACCAAGCAGTGTGGGCAGCACGTGGGCATAGGTGTTCATCGTGATCGCGATACCGGAGTGACCAAGAATCTCCATCACTACGCGTGGCGAAGCCCCCAACAACAACAGCAAAGATGCACACGAGTGCCGCAAATCATGAAAACGAATCTTTGTTTTGTGTTGGGCTTTCCCTTGAGGGTCACGCGTAGTCTCCAAGCGAACGTCCGCCCGGATCAGCAGAGATCGAAACGCACGGTTGAGGTTGCGTGGATCAAACGGCTTACCGATATCGGTACAGAAAATCAAATCATAATCCTGCCAGTACTGACCCATTTTAAAACGTTGTTTCTGTTGAACTAGTCGATGCCGATGAAGGGCTCGTAGTGTGACAGCAGGTAGCGGCAAAATTCGATGGGATCGCTCTGATTTTAACTCATCAATGACTAACTTTCCCCCAGCTCTTTGAACTCCTTGATAGATGCGAACAGCTGCCTTATCGAAATCAATTCCGGACCATGTAAGCCCCAAAATTTCCGATCTTCGCAAGCCCAAAGTAAGAGCTACTACCCACAGGGCCGAAAATTTGTCATCAGCAGAGACCCTTATGAGATGACGGGCTTCTTCGGCATTCAGAACCTCAACATGTTTTCTGCGTGCACGAGGTGGCTTAACGAGAGCCGAAACATTTCTTTGTAGCAATCCGTCCCGGACTGCTTGCGCTAAAGCTGATCGCAAAACCGCTCGAAAATACTGAATAGTTCTTGGAGCCAACCCCTCAACAGTCTTCTGATTGAGAAAGCCACGCACATCAGTAGGAGTTAACGATTTTAAACGTTTAGCTCCAAGATAGGGAATAATATGGTTATTAACGCAGCGAACGTAGGTCTCGTAGGTCCGTACTCGCAGTTGAGGTTTAGCAACTTGCGTAAGCCAGCGAGCCAAGTACTCGCCAAGTCGGTCGCTAGATTCTGTAGGTAAACCATCTTGAGAACGCTTGAGAACTGTAGTCAGCTTTTCATGCGCTTCACGTCGTGATTTTCCATAAACATACGCTCGCCGTTTATTTCCTTCAGAATCATAAACATAAGCAGCGCCAACCCATCGCCCATCCTTTCGCTGCGCTACTGTCCCTTCGCCGTTGCTTCTTTTACTCATAGCTCAAATCTTCATTTTCGAGCATCGTAACGAACTCTCCAATTGCGATAGCAGGTATTAACCTACGACTACCAACCTTGAAGGACCGAAGCTTTCTATTACGGATAAGCTCATAAACTTTAGTGCGACCAAGGCTCAGGCGCCGAATCGTGTCAGAAATGGACAATAACTCGTGCTCATTTGGAGAAACAGTAATCAGGGTCTGTGTATTTAAGGGTGTT
>QHCE01000070.1 GCA_003243955.1 Acidimicrobiales bacterium
GCCTCGATCCGCGGATGGGTCTTGGGCACTCGGCTGAAGTCGCCCAACGCGGTGCTGCCGCTGTCGCCAGTTTTGGTGTAAATGCGTGTGAGGTGAATGGACATACCGCAAGCGTAAGGCTCAGTGGAGTGGATCAGTAGGATTGCGCGGTGGAGATATTTCGTGTGCAGGGTGGCGGCCGCCTAGTAGGTGAAGTTCGCGTTGGGGGCGCTAAAAACAGCATCTTGAAGTTGATGGCGATCGCGTTGTTGGCGCCGGGACGCACCGTGCTGCACAACGCGCCGCGCATTGCCGACGTGGCCATCATGAGTGAGGTCCTGCGCCGACTTGGTTGTCAGGTGGAGGTGAAGCCAGACACCGAGAAAGGTTGCAGCACCGACAGTGTGAGCATCGACGTACCCGAAGACGTGGGCACCGAAGCCGACTATGACCTGGTCCGGCGGCTGCGGGCATCCATCAATGTGCTCGGTCCGCTGCTGGCTCGCCGAGGCCACGTGAAGGTGGCTCATCCTGGTGGCGATGCGATTGGCTCTCGTGGTCTCGATTATCACATCGCTGGGCTGCGCCGAATGGGTGCTGAGATCACCAGCGAGCATGGGTTTGTGATTGCGCGCGCCGAGCGGCTGCACGGTGCGAGCATTGTGCTGGAATTTCCCAGCGTGGGCGCCACAGAGAACATTCTGGCCGCGGCGGTGTTGGCCAAAGGCTGCACCGTGATCGACAACGCCGCTCGTGAACCTGAGATTGGCAATATCGTTGCGATGCTCAACGGCATGGGTGCCCGGGTCTCTGGAGCCGGTAGCTCCACGTTGGAAGTCGAGGGTGTGGAGGAGCTCGTCCCCGTCATCCACCGGACCGTGCCCGATCGGATTGTTGCCGGCACCTGGGCTTATGCCGTCGCGATCGCCCAGGGCGATGTCTTGATTCGTGGCGCAGATGCCTCTCATCTACGGGTCGCGCTAGACAAGCTGGCCCACGCTGGCGCGCACATAACCGATTTGGGCGCCGACCCTATCCACGGTGGGTTTCGTGTGCAGATGACGCAACGCCCGTGCGCGGTAGATGTAGTGACACTGCCGTTTCCGGGCTTCGCTACCGACATGCTGCCTATGGCGATCGCCTTGGCGTCGGTGAGTGAGGGTCCTTCGCTGATGACCGAGAATGTGTTCGACGCGCGTTTTATGTTCGCCAACGAAATGGCGCGGCTGGGGGCCGAGATCCGCACTGATGGCCATCACGCTGTGGTGCGTGGCAAGGAGTGGCTCTCTGGCGCACCCGTGCGCGCGACCGATATTCGAGCCGGAGCGGGTTTGGTGATCGCGGCCCTGCGCGCTGAGGGCTTCACCGAGGTCTCCGATATTCATCATATTGACCGCGGCTACCCCGATTTTGCGGCTCAGTTACAGCGGTTAGGGGCGCAGGTAGAGCGAGTACAGGTTGCCGAGCCGGAGCTTGGGGCGTGAATACTCAACCGAGTACGCTGCCTCAAACGCTGATGGTGTTGGGTGCGGGCCTGATGGGGGCTGGCATCGCGCAGGTGGCGGCAGAGACCGGCTGGCGGGTCACGCTGTATGACACTGATCCTCAAGCTCCGCCACGTGCGCGGGCTGTTATCGAGCGCTCACTGGCGGCCCGCGTGCGCAAGCACCAGTGCAGCTCGGCGCATGCCGCCGCCGCACTCGATCGAGTGAAGTTCGGCGAGTCTTTAGACGCCGCCAGCGCCGCGAATGTGCTGGTGGAGGCGGTTTTTGAAGATGTTGACATCAAATTCCAACTCTTCGCTGAATTAGACCGGATAGCTGCACCTCATGCTCTATTGTGCTCCAACACCAGCGCAATTCCGATCACCCGGCTTGCGGCGGCGACTAGCCGGCCAGAGTCGGTAGTGGGCACGCACTTCTTCTCCCCGGTGCCGATGATGGAGTTGTGTGAGCTCGTTGCAGGGGAGCAGACGTCGGAGAGCACGCTGGGAAAAGCCACTGATTTTGTTGAAAGCTTGGGCAAGACCGCGGTGGTGGTGCGTCGCGATGTGCCGGGCTTCATCACGACGCGGCTGATCACCGCGCTGGTGCTAGAAGCTGCACGGCTGGTGGAAGCCGGGGTGGCGAGTGCCGCCGACATTGACACCGCCTGCCGGCTGGGTTTCGGGCATCGGATGGGACCGCTGGCTACCTGTGATCTCATCGGCGCTGACGTGTTAGTTAACGCGGCAAAAGTCATGTATGCCGAGGCGGAAAGCGATGTGTTCGACGTCCCCGAGCTGCTGGCTCGGATGGTGGCCGATGGCAAGCTGGGCCGCAAAACCGGCGGAGGCTTCTATCCCCACTCACCCTCGTAGCCTCGGCGTTTTCCGGGAAAACGTCACAAAAAAGGCGCTCGACGCGACGTTTTCCCGGAAAACGCCGTAGAAGCTAACCGCCGGGCGGCGTGACGTATCCCGAGATTTGAGTAGCCGGGGACCCGTTGTTCAACGTAATGGGGTCTAGCCGCTTATTTAAAGACACTCGGCCGACACCGTTACCGCTATTTCCTTCAACAGTATCGATCGAGCCGTCGGGGTAGACGTTGACCACAATGCCGACGTGGCCAGTCTCCTTTTGGCCAGGCGGTTTCTGGCCTGGCTCGGTGGGTACCCCATAAATGAGAGCATCACCAGGTTGCGGATTACCATCACGCTTGCCTGGCGTCTTAGGTTTGAACGTACCTTTAGCGCCGCCGCTTCTCATTACTTCGGTGGGTATGGCTTGTGCCCACACGGTTCCAAACAGGGAGGCCGGGTTTACGCCGGCCCTTTTCCAGATTGCCTGTACAAAGGTCGCGCACCAGTTTTGGCACGGTTGTGCGTCTGGGGCACCCTGCGGATATGGCAACCAGTTGGGATCGCTGTACTTCACGCAGCCTTCGCCCGTCGGTCTGTACCCCACCTCGTTTTGAGCTAGCTGCACAATCCGCCCCCGCAGGCCGCCGACCACGCTGCTGGCGCAGTTACCCCCGCTGGCGCCGCCGGCTATCGGCACTCCGGCTACCGGGGAGCCCAGGTAGGAGAGCATGCCTTGCGCGACCGCCAAGAACCTGTTGTAGTTCTCCGCGCTACCAAATGCCGAGTGTTGCACTGCCTCGGCAGCTTGTTGAATTTCCATGTTTTCCCAGCCAGGCACGTCTACCAGACCCGTGTTGCTAGGCGGCTGGGGTCCACCGAAAAACGCATTTGCCGCGTACCACACATCGGTGAGTTGCTGGGGAGTTCCCCAACCCGCGGAGGGTCGCTGCTGAAACACCCCGAGCGAGTCATGGTCTACGGGCACGAGGACGTTCGTGTAGGTGGACTCCTTGCGGGCGGTGACCATAGCGATCAGCCACGCCTTTTCCGGAAGTTTTCGCTGTTTGGCGACGTCAAGAATGATCCAGGCGTTGCGGACTTGTTCAGCTGAAAAAGTCTCTCCGGCAATTTTGGTACCGCCCAACGCCGGTGGTGGGTTCTTGTTAATGTCGGGTACCGCGACATTACCGCCGTTTGCGCCGCCAGGCGTGAATTGCTGCTCGCATTTGGTCTGCATGAGCAATGACATGATGTTGGGCACGCCAAAGACTGCCATGAAGCAGATGGAACAGCCCAGCACGGCCAGAAGTACCAAGCCGAGGATAAGTTTCTTGATGAGACTCCAGCCCGCGCGGGCGGTGCTGCGAACTGCACCGGATTGTTGTTGCTGACCGGCACGTGAGGTAGCCATTACAGCTTCCGGTCAAAGTCATACGACGCGATGAGCCACTTGTCGTCCACGTACCGGAACTCCAAAGACAGGGTGCCGGAGTTTAGCGGAACGGCGACCTTAGAGAATCCGGGACCAGCGTCAGTCTCCCGCGGTTCGCCGGTCCGTCGCTCCGCTGGGACATCGCCGGGGCTGTCGAATCGGCGCTGCTGGTTGAAGCCGGATGTGCCATAGGGCTCAATTCCGGCAAGCCATGCGTCTTTGCGCTGGTTAGTGCTGAGCCAGGCGTCGGTGAACTCGCGAGCTTGCTTAACGACGGCGGCGGTCTGCGCCGCACTGGGCGCCGCATAGCGCGCTTGCTCTTGGGTGTCGAGCGCATGCTCACCAGGCTGGAGCGGAGGAGCATGAGTGCGTTGGGGCACGGTTGTTGAGCTGTTGGCCTGCTTAGGATTGTCGTGGTGCGTGGCGGTATAGAGGAAATACACCACGAGGCCGATGACGGTGATGCCGATCACCGTGACTAGCGCCAGCGCGGCGTTGCGCGATAGATGAATGTCGCGGATGCTACGTGCCATGACGGTTCACTCACTTATTCGCTCGCGCCAAGCCCCAATGTGCACCGATCGGATGCTCTGCCTCACAGTATATGCGGGCGCGTCCGTCGGTGATGCGCTTGTTGTGCTGTGAGCGCAGGGAAACGTTAGCAATATGGTCACTGGTGCCCCATCGCTTCCGCCGAAAGGTGGATGGGGAGCTCTCAGTATTGTTGCGTTGTGCGCTTGGTAATTGCTCGTTGCGCGGTGGATTACGTGGGTCGCTTGCAGGCCCATCTGCCGATGGCGACCCGACTGCTATTGGTGAAAGCCGATGGTTCTATTTCCGTGCACGCTGACGACCGGGCTTACAAGCCGCTGAATTGGATGAGTCCGCCGTGCCGGTTGCAAGAGGAGCCAGGCGTGTGGCGAGTGGTGAACAAGGCGGGTGAGGAGCTTCGGATCACCTTTGCCGAGGTGTTGCATGACTCCTCTCACGAACTTGGTGTGGATCCGGGGTTAGTGAAAGACGGAGTGGAGGCTCACTTGCAAGAGCTGCTCGCGCTGCATGTCACTACGCTCGGGCCGGGCTGGAGCTTGATCCGGCGGGAGTACCCCACCTCGATTGGCCCAGTGGATCTGCTATGCCGCGACGCCTCTGGCCGCACCGTCGCCGTGGAGATCAAACGTCGTGGCGAGATCGACGGCGTAGAACAGCTGACCCGCTATCTTAACCTGCTCAATCGGGATCCGTTGTTGGCACCGGTAGCTGGGATCTTCGCCGCTCAAGAGATCAAGCCGCAGGCGCGGGTGCTCGCGGCCGATCGCGGGATTGGCTGCGTGACGCTGGACTACGACGCGCTGCGCGGCGTTGACGATCCATCGCTGCGGCTGTTTTAGTGTCTCGGGTCGAACGCTCATAACGCCAAGTATGATTCATGTACTGTACATATATGACTAAACGCATCACCATCAGCGTGCCCGACGATGTAGCTGAGTACCTGGAGACTGTTGGCTCAGGTCGGATCTCTAGCTACGTCAGTCAGGCAGTTCGGCAGGCGACGCAGCGGCAGAGCACCGAGCGGGCGCTAGAAGAGTTGTTTGTACGTTTCGGCCGTCCATCTTCGGCAGACCTGGCGCAGGCGCGCGAGTTCGCTGATAAAGCAACCTCCTGGCAGGCCGATCGGTTGCGCAACCAAGGCGTGCAACCCCAGGCACGACTCAGTGAGTGAGCAGCCTCGGGCTACCTACGTGTTCGATGTGCATCCGCTGCTTTCTTACGCCCGGTCCGACAGCCTGCTCATACCGTCGATTGTGGCCGCTTCGATAGAACATAACCAATACATCGCCGTCTCCGCGGTGACGTTGGCGATGGCGTACTGCGAACTCACCGAAGATGAGGCCTTGATCTTGGATATGCTCTCTGGCGGACACCTGGCTATGGCGTTCGTCATGAAGCCACTAGATGCCTCGACCGCACGGTACCTTGGTGGCCAAGCACGGGTTCTTAGTTCCCAACCGTCGTTGAGTACGCTGCATACTGCCGACATAGCTCAGCAAGCCGCGGCAACTGTGGTGACCGGTGACCGGTGACCGCGAGACGGTCCGCGCTCTACTGGGATCAGACTGGCTTATTCTAGAGGCTTAGGGGTCGGTGAAGTGCACTCATGAGTCCGCGGCAGAATCGTCGTTGTCGGGATGACTCCCCGATTCATGCGGCTGCGGCTCTGAGCAACGCCGCCACGCGCGAAACCGGAGCCGATGGGCAGTGGTGGGTTCGGATGGTGGCCGGCGTCGCTGCGGTGAAGACCTACCGATGTCCAGGGTGCGCCGGGGAGGTTCTGCCAGGAACGGTGCATCTGGTGGCATGGTCGGCTGATGACCCGGACGGTTCCGCACACCGTCGACATTGGCATCGCAGTTGCTGGCAGCAACGGAACCGCCGCCGCCCTATCGGCTAGAGGGCACGCCAATAGGTCCCTGCCGGCGTTCTCGTCACCTTGCCTACGCCCGGCGCAGCTTGCAAGCCGGGCCGTAGGTGCGGCGTAGGCGGCGGGCGTAGGCGGCGGGCGTAGGCGGCGGCCTCCTGCGGCCTTGGCAGATGCCCTATTGGCGTGCCCTCTTAGCTACAGCGGCGGCTAGTGCCTTCAACCGGCGGGCGGTTTCGCGCCGAAACATCGCCTTGGCGATCGGCTCCAGCACCCGTGCCGCCCAGCGTGGCTTGCAACGAAACGTCATTGTGTAGGTGACGCTCGAGCCGCCATGGGGTAGCGGCTCATGCCGGATGGAGGCAGCCCAGGTGGCGAAAAACGGGGGTGGCGATTCCAGCGTGATCGCCGCCAGCGTCGGGCGTCGGAACGTGATGTATCGGGTGCGGAACGCATAGCCGCCTAGCAGTCGTCGCGCCGTGCAGACCGCCACTACGCCGACATCGGGGGTCGCATCGCGTTCGGTGTAGGCGCTACGCAGCAGCGTGTCCCACTCCAGCCGCCGATGGTAGTCGTGAAGCAAATCGAAGGCCTTTTCGCAGCTTGCCGGTGTTTGTTCGGAGACGACAATATGTACGGTCACGTGGTCAGCATAACCTTGCTGTAGCTGCCAGAACTATCCAGCATTTGGGCTGGCTCGCAGAGAGGGTTCTGTCGTCGTGATACAACGATGGCTGTGACGAGTGCATTGACCCAGATCCGAGCCAGCACAGTGCTGCCAGCGAAACGCACAGATATAACGCTGCACACCGCTGATGGTGTGACGCTCGTGGGGGAGTTGGCACTTCCGGTGCGGTGTCCGCCAGTAGCGACGTTGATCTGTTTGCACCCGCTGCCTACACGTGGCGGCATGATGGACAGTCATGTGTTCCGTAAAGCCGCATGGCGTCTACCGGCTCTGGCTGGCCTTGCGGTGCTGCGGTTCAACACTCGAGGCACGCAGTCGGCACGCGGTCGCAGCGAGGGAACGTTTGACTCCGCGGGTGCCGAACGCTATGACGTGGCGGCGGCGATCGAGTACTGCGAATTTGAACAGCTCCCCAGCCCGTGGCTACTGGGCTGGTCGTTTGGTACCGATCTCGCACTGATGTATGGCTGCGACCCCAGCGTGCTTGGAACGATCTTGCTCTCGCCACCGCTGCGTCATAGCCGCCCAGAGCATTTAGCCCGTTGGAACGATACGGACAAGCTTGTAGTCGCTGTCGTTCCGGAGTTCGATGACTACCTACGCCCGGCGGCGGCGCGGGAGCGGTTCGCTGGGATTCACCAGACTGAGGTTGTGGCTATGGAGGGTGCCAAACATCTTTGGGTCGGCGACGCCGATCGGGTGCTGAACGAGGTGGTGCGGCATGTCGCACCGGCGAGTTATCCGCTTCCCACCACATGGGACGGCCCCGCCGAGTCAGGCGCCATGTTTGCTCCCTAATGACGGGCACAGCTTGGATAGGGCGTAATACGCTGTTATACTTTTCTAGTGGCTGGTGAATTCCTAGGCGTTTCGATCGCCGAACTGAGGTTCAGGATGGTGGATTGGGAACATCGGGGCGAATACATTCAACGTCGTTCCAAACGCAAGGGCCTCGATGAATTTGATGTTGAACCGGAGTGGGCCAATGAAGCGGTGGATGATCCGGATCGGCTTGTTGCGTCTGATCCTGGCAGCAAGAGTGGTGAATCCGTTCGAATTGTCGGGTACTCAAGGTCCGCCGATCGGATTCTCACAGTGATCGTTGTGCCTAAAAGCGTCACGCCGGTGTCAGATGAATGGTGGGGAGCTAATGCATGGGCATCAAATGAAAGCGATCAGCGCAAGTACTACGAGGAGTTGGAGGAGGAACGATGACACATCAAGAATCTGTTCAGGAAAAGCTTAACCGGATTGGGGAAGCAGCCGAGCAGTCCCGCGATGTAGATGTGGAGTACACCCGAGCTCGCCGCAGTGCTGACGCTGGTCAGGTTTATGCCCTCAGAATACCCAAGCGGGATCTTGCTGCGCTTCGAAAGCTTGCTGACCAAAGAGGAGTTGAACCAAGTGCGCTGGCGCGCCGTTGGGTGGTGCAGCGGCTCGATGAAGAGCTTGGGCATAATTCTACGCCCATGATGATTCCCGCTGCCGCAGTGCGAGAGGCGTTCGAAAATCTGCTCACCGAATACCCTAAAGCGGGGTAGCGGGCAGGCTGTTAGCTCACCAGCTCTACCGTGCACACCAGGTCAGGCGCTACGTTCAAGGCCTTCAACTACGTAACTACTGTCCGGCCCGTACGTGTATATAATTGGGTACATTAAAACGGTATCTTCGGCAACTGCTCGTGCACAGTTAGCTTCGTTGTTGGATGAGGTTAGCGGTGAGCATGAGATTGTCACTATCACTCGTAATGGTGAACCAGCAGCGGTGTTGATCTCAGCTGATGAGTGGGAGTCGTGGGAAGAAACTCGCTACTGGTCGCAGCCGGAGAACGCGGCACAGCTTCGGGAAGCTATTGCCGACACTCGCCCGGCGATTGCGTTCGAGGAAGCTTTCCCGGATTTCGTAACGACTGCGAAGCGTGAAGCTGGTGCGGTATAGCTTTGTTCACCGTGAGCACCCCAGCCCGTTCGGGGCTGAAAGCGCACTAGCTTCGCTCTGGTGTGAACATCTCCCACGTGGTGGGGGTAGCGAACGCTACGTCGTGGATGAAGCGCCACCCCCGCAGTTGATCCATCGCGATGGGCGGCAAACCATCGGCCGGGCGAATCGAGCGTACGTTGTCATCGCTGACCAGCTCTCCGGCTTGAACATCACGCGTCACATACAGTGATCGTCGCAACCGACGCACCGCCGCTTCGGATTCGGTAGGACCGATCCGCGGTTGGCCTAGCGCCTGCCACGCCCGTTCAGTCTCGGTCACCAACGCGGCGAGCTCGCTACCGTCTAACGAAAAGGCTGAATCCACGCCGCCATCGTCGCGGGATGTGGTGACGTGTTTTTCGATCATGCTGGCGCCCAGTGCCACCGCCGCTATTGACGCACCTACCCCGTGGGTGTGGTCGGAGTATCCCACCACGCAATCGAATGTCTCAGCGATCAACGGCAGCTTGCGTAGATTGCAATCCGCGGGTACACCGGGATAGGAGGAGGTGCAACCATTTATTACCAACTGTTCGCACCCGGCCTTGCGGGCGGTATCCACTGCGGCGGCGATCTCTTGCACCGTGCCCATGCCCGTGGAGATGATGAGCGGTTTTCCGGTCTTAGCCATCTGCCGCACCAACGGCAGGTCATTGAGTTCAGGTGAACCAAGCTTGTAGGCAGGAACGTCGAGGTCTTCTAGAAACTCCACTGCTGTCGGATCAAATGGTGCGGAAAACGCCACCAAACCGCGCTCGCGCGCGCGTTCAAAGATGGGTTTATGCCACTCCCAAGGGGTATGCGCATCTTGGTAGAGCGCATACAGGTTCTTGCTGCCCCATAATGAATGATTTTTATCTACAAAAAACTCCGGCCGATCGGAATCGATGGTGATTGTGTCCGGGGTATAGGTTTGCAACTTTAGTGCTTGAGTCCCAGATTCAGCGACCGTATCCACAATGGCCAACGCCCGGTCTAGGTCGCCATTGTGGTTCCCCGACATCTCGGCCACAATGAATGGCCGATACGCCTGACCGATGGTGTGCTCGCCGATGCTGATCGAGCGTGCTTGCGCCGAATGCCGCATAAAGCTGCCTTCCAAAGGGATGTAATCTACGTTGCCAGTCTATTCGACGTCCGTGCGCGCTGGCGATCGATTGCTGCTGGTCTCTTGCCGCTGATGTTCCTGCGGGGCAGAGGAACCATTGCTCGTGGAACCATTGCTCGTGGGGAGATCTGAGCCGTCGCTCAGCGCGGCTAGCAAAGTGGCCATTCGTTCCCGGTTGGACCCATTACCGTTAGCTGAGCTCTTCTTAGAGATACGGCTCGATGGTGTGCCACCGGCTGGCTGCGAGCTAACGACCGCTGGCTTGGCTGCACGGTCGCCCTCTGCTGGGGCAGCAGCGGATTCGGCTATGCGTGATAGGCGCGGTTTTCCTGAGTTGGGGCGCGGGCGCCGCGTCTGGTCAGACTTTGTGATCCCAGGAGCTTCTTTCCCGGCCAGTGCGGAGCTTGCCGCGGAGCCGGGTGTGCCGCCATCCTGGGCAGCCTCGCGCTCAAAGGGTTCCAGAGGTTCGGGAGGTGCTGGAAGTATGGCTTTCTCGGATGATGTGCTGTGACCTTCGTCTGGTGGTGGCTCGGACTCATCCGGCCTTGGCATTTCCTCTGGCAGGCCCTTGGTGTCCAGTGTGGTGAGTGTATTTTGCATTTGACTTAGGTAGGCCGTGATCCGTGCTTGATCAGCGGTAAGCGAAGACGTCTCTCTGGTGATTTCCTCGTGCTGCGCCCGCGCCCGTGCTACTAGGCCGCTGGCTAAATTACGCGCGGCGACTACGGCGGCTTGACCATCTTGCTGGGCTTTGGCCACGATAGCTGCAGCCTGCTGCTCTGCTTGAGTTATTAACTTAGCTCCACGCAGTAAGGTTTGTTTCGCCATAACCGCCCGCTGCTGTTCGCTCTCGCGCTTGTGCTGTTCTAGCTCATGCTCGAATCGTTGTCGTGTCTGTTCGGTTTCAACGGATGCTCTCTGGCGTTGTTGCTCCAGCAGCTCGGCAACCTCGGCTTCAGCGTCTCGACGCTTGCGAGTTAGCTCAACCTCGAGAGCGTTATGCCGCGCGATGGCCTCTGCATGTACTGCCTTGCTGCGTGCGGTAGCTTCAGTCGCTTGCGCTTGTGCTTGGATCCGAGCTTTGGCAACTAGCTCTTCAGCCAAGCTTTTGGCTTTAGTGAGGAGCTCGTCGCGTGTGGTTGTTGCCGCTTCCAGCGCTATAGCGGCGTCTTTAGCAGCCGTGGTAGTAGCTTGTTCCGCGGCTTGGCGCGCGGTGATGGTTATAGTATCGGCGCTTGTGTGTGCTTCGTCGAGCAGCTTCGCGCTGAGAGCTTGTGCCGTTTCCGTGAGCTGCTGGTTTTTGAGCCGGGCCCGGGCCAAGGTTTCGTCAGCGGAGTTACGCAGTTGTTCGACTTCGGCTTGTGCTGTCGCGCGGATTTTACCTGCCTCAGCCTCGGCCAGCTCAAGGATTTCCTGCACCTGGGCAGTGACCGCAGCACGGTCAGGGGATTTAGCTCGCTCGGCTTCCTTAAGATGTTGATTAAGTGAATAGACATCGAGTTGCAGTTGCTCGATCTGGTTGGCGTAATGCGTTAGCCGCTCGTACGCTAGCTCCCGCTCTTGTTGGAGCGAACCAATCTCGTTTTCAGCCGTAGAGAGGGCGTCGTCTACTTGGCGCCGGTCATATCCGCGCAGCACAACGTCAAACGCTGGTCGGTACCGAGACTCATCCAGCGGATCGAAGTTATCGTCCTGAGCTGCCATAGATTCATTACTCACACGTTGGGCATAACGAGCGTGCGGCTGACTTGTGCCTGCCGTCGTACCGCGAACTCCTAAGTTCATCGCAGCCCATCATGGCCCACCTTGGAAGTTATGTCACCACCCAACCTGACACGTATAGATAACAGCTCACATGGCGGGGGGTTAAATGAACTGAGCCCGGAGGCTCGAAGCTTCGACAACTTGTGCCATCTTGTCGCCTAATACCACTGCCTTGCGGCACTGCCAGGGACAAGATGGCACAAGTTGTCGTTTGGATATTTAGCTGTGACCATTCTCGTTGGCGTGGGCCAAGTCCCGCTGGGGGGTCGGCGTGGAGCTGCTGCTGTTCGAACTCTTGGCGTCTTGCTTGGCACTGTCAGTACTTCCAGCAGCGCTGGTTGGAGCCGCTGCGCCACCGCTGGGTGCACCTCCCATGGCGCCAGCGCCCCCCATGAGACCGGCAAGCATTTCGCGCAGCTGTCCCAGCTGACCGTTAATAGCGTCACGCTGCTTGTTCAGCTCGGCAACTTCGCGCCTAGCGGCCGTAGAGATGGTTTCGGCCTTAGCTTTGGAGTCAGAAACCAACTGTTCGGCATCGCCCTGCGCTTCGCTCACTGTGCGGTCTGCCAGCGAGCGAGCCTTATCCACGATGTCTTTAGCCTGGGCGTCAGCCGACTTGCGTCGAGCTTCAGACTGTGCCTCGATTTCGCGAGCACGGCGCTCGGCGGCACGGGCGCGCTCTTCGCCTTCGTCAACCAGCTTTTGAGTCTCGACAACCGCTTTGGTGTGCCGATCAGATTCTGCACGCTCGGCAGCCTCACGTTGTTCGGCAATGCTGAGTTCCAGCTCTTGGAGGTCGCGGTCGTGCTTTTGCTGAGCCTCAGCAAGCAAACGGCCGGCTTCAGAACGGCGCCGCTCTGCCTCACTTGCCGCCTCCGCGCGCAGCTGATCGGTCTCTTGCTTAGCAACCGCTCGCAGCTGGTCGGTCTCTTGCTTGGTTTGCGTACGGAGTTGATCCGTCTCTTTCTTGGCGGTGCCACGCAGCTGGGTGACCTCGCGTTCAGCCGTTGCCTGTAGCTGGGCCACTTCTCGATGCACTCGGGCCTTGAGCTCGGCGGCCTCGTGTTCTGTAGTCGTCCGCAACTTGCGTGTCTCACGCTCGGCGGCCGAGCGTGACGTGTTTGCCTCACGTTCGGCTTCGGTACGCAGATCGTTGGCGTCTGTTTCCGCGGTCTCTCGAATGGCACGCGCGTCTCGCTCCGCGGCAGTACGTAACGAAGCGGTCTCCGCTCGTGCCTTCTCCGTAAATTCACGCGCCTGCACTCGCGATGCGGCAACTGTTTCCTCGGCACGTTTCTCAGCCTCGGTCTGATGCTCGCCGGCTTGCTCTTCAGCAAGTCGCAGAATCTGCTCAACCCGGCTACCCAGACCTGACAGCGTCGGGCGAGAGTTTTCATCCAACTGCTTTTGCTGCTGTTTCACATGTTTCTGTAGGTTCAATAATTGGTCTTCTACCACGCGCATGCGCCGCTGAGCGTCGGCCATGCGCTGCTCAGCTTCAGCTTTGGCCTGCCCCGTGGTGGACAGTTCAGTCGTTACTCGCTGCAGGTATTCGTTTACCTGATGGCGGTCATAGCCGCGAAGCGAGATGGTAAAACCTGGGTCGGCAGAGGTGGAATCGAAAAAGGACAGGGTTTCGTCGGAGGTCGTCGGCATGGCCTTCACTATCGCAGAACGGTTAGGGGATTTTCTAGATGATGCGAAGAAGAAAACTACTTAATTAATTCAACAAGTTCAATAAGTACGCCACCAGCATCGCGCGGATGCACGAAGTTGATCAACGAACCGCCAGTACCGCGATGCGGTGTGGCGTAGAGCAATCGTAGTCCCTTGGCTTTCAGCTTTGCGCTGGCTTCGACAATATTGTCTACCGTGTACGCCAGCTGGTGGATTCCCGGACCGCGACTGTCCAAAAACTGTGCGATGGGAGAGTCCTCGTGTAGTGGGGCCAACAATTGAATCGCAGTCGCAGAAATCGTGGCTGAACCCCCCGCGTCATCAAAGCCGAGCATGGCCTCGCGCACGCCTTGTTCGGTGTTGATTTCCTGGTGTAGCAGCCTCATGCCCAGTATGTTGGTGTAAAACGTGATAGCGGAATCCATATCCGGCACCGCGATTCCGACGTGATCGACCCGGCGGAGCCCAGACTCCAGTGCCGCTGGTGTGCCACTGGGCGCTACGCCAGCCGGTGTGGCGGAGTTTGCCGCGGCTGAGGTGCTCACGCCGCGACGATACGCTGGTTACTCATCAGATTGAAAGTAGCTGGACTAGTAACGATCAGCTCAGTGCGCGAACGTTGCTGTTCGTGTACCGCGCCGCCGTAGGCGAACGTATGTCAGGAGGTTATCGTGACCGACCGTAGCTCAGTTATTGTTTCCGGAGCCCGTACCCCAATCGGCCGTATGCTTGGAACGCTGGCTGATCACACCGCGGTTCAGCTTGGTGCAGCCGCTATCGCGGCAGCAGTGGCCCGAGCGGGCATCGATCCAGCGATAGTCGGCCAGGTTGTCCTAGGCCAAGTGCTCCAAGCCGGGGCCGGCCAGGCTCCCGCGCGCCAGGCGGCGGTTGCCGCTGGTCTACCGATGGCTGTCCCAGCAATCACCATCAACAAGGTGTGTTTGTCGGGCCTCACAGCGATCGCGCACGCTGATCAGTTGATCCGTGCTGGCGAGTTCGATGTGGTTGTGGCCGGTGGAATGGAGTCGATGACTAACGCGCCCCACTTGCTACCGGAGGTCCGGCGGGGACACAAATTCGGCGGCCTCCATATCTCCGATGCGCTGCTACACGATGGTCTCACCGATACCTTCGACCATTTGGCTATGGGAGCGTCCACCGAGAAACACAATGCCCGGTTTGGTGTTGGCCGAGCTGAGCAGGATGAATATGCGGCAGCGTCTCATTCGAGAGCGGCCAGCGCTGTCGCCGCCGGAGTCTTTGACGCTGAGATAATTCCAGTAGAGGCAGTGAGCCGTAGCGGTATGGGGGCCGCGGGAACCGTTACCGTTGACGAAGGCGTGCGCCCGGAAACCAGCGTGGAGAGCTTGGCACGGCTTCCAGCGGCTTTTGCTACCGACGGCACGATCACGGCAGGCTCGTCCTCCCAGATCTCCGATGGTGCGGCAGCCGTAATTGTGGCCGAACGGGCTACCGCGCGGCGGTTAGGTTTACCGGTGTTGGCCGCGATTATCGGCTACGCCAGCGTGGCTGGGCCAGACAACTCTCTGCACGCCCAACCGGCCAACGCTATCGAAGCCGCGGTATCCAAGGCTGGCGTAGGGTTGGCGGAGCTTGATGTAATCGAGATCAACGAGGCTTTTGCTGCCGTGGTGGTGGCCTCAGCCAGACAGCTGAGGCTCTCACCGAGCGACCCTAGGCTTAACCCGCATGGTGGGGCGATCGCGCTAGGTCATCCGGTGGGTGCTTCGGGCGCCCGTCTGGTGTTGCATGTAGCGCTGCACATTGCTAACGGTTCTGCCCGGCTGGGCGTGGCCGCTTTGTGCGGCGGCGGCGGCCAGGGCGACGCGCTGATTCTGCGGTCGGTGTGACTTCCCATGACTCGTGATGATGGCAGTGATGGCTAATAACGCTGCTGAGGTGTTCTCGGCCGCCGCGAACGGAGACGCACGGAGTCTGGCCCGGTTGCTGAGCTGGGTGGAATGCGGCAGCGATGCGCTGCGCGGCCTTGATCGGTTGGGCGCTTCCCACGTCTCTAGCGGCTATGTGATCGGTATTACCGGTGCTCCTGGCGTCGGAAAATCGAGCTGCACAGCCGCACTCATTGGCCAATGGCGTAGCCGGAACGCGCGGGTTGCGGTGCTTGCCGTTGATCCATCCTCACCGTTTTCGGGCGGCGCGCTGCTCGGGGATCGTGTGCGAATGCAAGACCATGTGACTGATAGCGGAGTCTTCATCCGCTCCATGGCCTCACGCGGACACCTCGGGGGGCTCAGCGCGGCGGTGCCCGAGGCGCTGAGCGTGCTGGAAGCGGTGGGCTTTGACGTGATAATTGTGGAGACTGTTGGGGTTGGCCAGGCAGAGGTGGACATCGCGATGTTGGCCGATACTACCCTGGTACTGCTCGCCCCGGGCATGGGTGACGGCGTGCAAAGCGTGAAGGCCGGCATTTTGGAGATTGCTGACGTATACGTAGTGAATAAGGCTGATCGCGCTGGTGCGGACAGCACGGTCAGTGACCTTAAAGCCCTGCTTGCTTTGGGCGGACGACATTCAGTAGCGGGTTCCTGGCGCCCCCACATTGTGAGTACGGTAGCTACGACTGGTAGCGGAATAGATGAGCTCATGGCCGCTTGCGACGCTCACCGGAAGTGGCTGGCCCGCTCGGATGGGCTACACCGTCGCCGGATAGCTCGTTGTGCGTCACAGCTGGAAGCGCTCATGCTTGCCGCGCTTCGCGCTCGTGTGGGAAGCATTGACGATGCCGGGCTGTTCGCACAGCTGGCGGAGCAAGTCGCTCGCGGTGACCGCGATCCATACGAAGCCGCCGCGGCGCTACTCGCGAGTCTGTAAAATGTTCACTTCTCCTCACGGCGTTTTCAGGGAAAACGCCGTGTCACTCGTATTCAGTACCGCCTTGGCGAAGTAGATACGCTTCGCTTACCGCTTTGAGAATGGCCCGCCCACCGAGCATTGGGCTGTACCGCTCCTGAGCTGGCCGAATTACTACGCCTTCCCGTATGTGCTCCCCACGTCCGCTGACTTGTTCGATGCCTTTAGCCATGTCGAGCACCGATTGTTCGTTGTATGGTCCGGCGTAGATGCGCGGAATTAGCGGAAGAGCTACTCCAATTTTACCTATGAGTTCGGTTAGCTCGTCGGAATCAAGCCAGCGGACCTTCCCCGCTGCCTCCTCCACGGCTACGTCAAAAACTGCGTATCCCGGGCGTTCCCCCTGGCCTCTGGCGCTTGCGCCATAGCTAAGGTCTTGCACGCCTTTGCCGTATACCTCGCCAAAAACACCTACTCGGCCAGCCTTCAGCACCCTTCCGAGTTCAACAGCGGCTTGGGTTACATTCCAGCCTTGAACTGCTCGCCAATACAGATTCCTCTCGTCCTCTGCTAGAGATAGCCGCTTGTCGCCGAGGCCTTTAGAGGTCACCAAAGTTTTCCCCGCATTAACCAATACGGTAGCCAAACATGCAGATCCATGGATCTTTTCAGTTATCACTACTGGCTCGTCGGGTTCAAATACGGTTGGGTACCGTTTGATATCTTCGATATCTACCCAAGGCAGCAGGTCGGGAGCGCTGACTGCTTGCCCACTCATGTGCACGGGAACTTCCGGAACCCATTTCGTGATACCAAATAATTCAGCAAAATCTTGGTTCTGTGCATGGGCGGCAGCTAAGTCGATTTCTTGCGCGGCGGCGGCCCGAAATACGATGCCCTGAGACAGCTCCCCTCGCAACCGGATGGCCCGTACCCGATTTTTCTTGCTACCGGCAAGCCGGCCGGTTAAACCGAGTTCCGCGATCAAACTGTCCGGTAAAATCGCTTGTTCTGGAGCGTAGAGGGCGTAATCACCAGTGCGATACACCCCCTTCGGAACAACCGCACGATAAAGCCCGACTTGGGCCAACTCCAGCGCATCAGCGCCTGGATGCGGAAAAATGGTCCTTGCCTTCAGGGGGTGTAAGCA
>QHCE01000083.1 GCA_003243955.1 Acidimicrobiales bacterium
AAGTTTCAAAACACCCTCTAAGTGACAAAGGCGGGGAGGTGTCCAATGGCCGAGTGGGCGAGTGTCAGTATTAACGACCCGAAGGCTCCCCATTGGGGTGGCACATTGAGCGCCGCGAGAATGATCATGGGCAAGGTTGGCCATTCAGTGTTCGACTACGCTAATAAGGTCATCGGGCCCCTGCTGAACAGCGTGCTTCCCAGCGAGGAACAAGCGCAGGCGCTCATGGATAGGGCTAAAACGGTCACGGCCTGGTCCAGGCAACATGGGGTCCCCTCTAGGGTGGCCCGCAAACAAGTGCCCCGATAGAGCCCCTAGCCAGCGATGACGCTGCCCGCTGAGCATGAAACAGCATGATCCAGCTCACATTAAATACGATACCGTTGCGTATCTAAACTTCGGCCGTACGCTGGTTTCTAGCGATACACCCCCGTATCGGAACCTGCGATAAGCCACCGGAGTCTCAATTTGGACGCGTCCACCATTCACCGCCGCCGCTGGGGCATTCTCGCCGTATTGGTGACCTGCCTGCTCGTTGTCATTCTGGACAACACCATCCTCAACGTCGCACTCAAGACGCTGCAATCTGATCTGGGCGCCACGCAGAGCCAGCTGGAGTGGGCAATCAACTCGTTCACACTGGTCTTCGCCGGGCTGATGTTCACCGCCGGCGTACTGGGCGACCGCTATGGTCGGCGTCGCCTGCTGGTAATCGGGCTGATCTGCTTTGGATCCGCTTCCGCACTTTCGGCCTGGGCAAACTCGCCGGAGCTGCTGATCGCCAGCCGCGCGCTGATGGGTATCGGTGCGGCCATGGTGCAGCCGCAGACGCTGTCGGTTCTGACCAATGTGTTCTCCGCGGCTGAGCGCCCTAAAGCGCTCGGAATTTGGGCCGGCTTTGCCGGTCTAGCGGTAGCCATCGGTCCCATTACCGGCGGGCTGCTGCTGAAGTACTTCTGGTGGGGCTCCATCTTCCTGGTCAATGTTCCAGTGGTGCTTATTGCGGTGACGCTTGTACTGCTGCTGGTTCCAGAATCAGCCGATCCCGCCCCCAAACCACTCGACCCGCTAGGGGTGCTGCTGTCCATTGTCGGTGTCACCGCGCTGGTGTACGGCATCATCGAAGGCGGCAGTTCCAGTGACTGGACAACTGTTGGTGTCGCCGGGCCACTTATCGCCGGGGCGTTGTTGCTGGTGGCCTTCGTGCTGGTGGAGCGGCATAGTGCGCATCCGGCACTGGATGTGACTCTGTTCAAAAAGCCCGCGTTCACTGCCGCGACGACCGCAATCACCCTGACGTTCTTCGCCATGTCCGGCTCGATCTTCTATTCGACGTTCTATATGCAGGCGGTACGTGGTTTCCAGCCGTTAGCGGCCGGAGCGTTGGTGGCACCGATCGCGCTGGGGCTGTTGCTGTCGGCGACCACATCCGCGCGTAACGTCCGCCGGTTTGGTGCAAAAACGGTCGTCGCCACCGGCATGGTGATTGCCGCGCTGGCACTGGGTGCCTATTCTCTGGTAGAGCAAGATACGCCGATCTGGCAGATAGAGTTGGTGATCTTCGTACTCGGCTTGGGTATGGGTAGCGTCATGGCGCCAGCCACTGAATCGGTGATGAGCACGATTCCGCGAGCCAAAGCCGGCGCGGGCAGCGCGATCAACAACACCGTGCGCATGCTGGGCGGCGCGTTCGGGGTGGCGATCCTCGGCTCTATCCTTGCTGCGTCATATCGAGCGTCGTTTGGTGATCGGGTGAACGCTTTTCCGGCTGGCGCGCGGCACGACGCTGGAGAGTCCATCGGCGGCACACTAAACGCCATCGCCGGATCCGCTGACGCGGTACGCGCGGGGCACCTACCTCCGACGTTCCTGCAACAAATTCCGAGCCTGGTGGACTCAGCCAAAGACTCGTTCATCACCGCCATGCATACCGCCTCGCTCTGGGCTATGGCGATTTTGCTACTCGGCACGGTACTGGTGGCCATCTACTTGCCGGGTAAACCGAGCACAGCCAAGCATTCGGCCCGGCCAGGCAACCCCGGCGAGCTGTCACCAGAGGCAGACTCGTCAGGGGCGGAGTCCTCAAAGGCAGAGTCCTCAAGGGCAGAGCTGCCACATATAGAGACGGTGGGGGTGCGATGACTCAACCCCGCCGGCCGGGGCGACCCCGCAGTGAAGAAGCTGACACCGCGGTGCTTCAGTCCACACTGGAGTTGCTGGCCGAGCACGGTGTGCACGGCTTCGGTATGGAGACTGTGGCGCAAAAGGCTGGCGTGGCGAAGACCACGGTGTATCGACGTTGGCCCAACAAGAATGAATTGGTCCTTGACGCTCTCGTGCATCTAAAAGGTGCTCCAGAGCCCCCGTCGGAGGGCTCTGTGCGCGGCGATTTGCTGCAGATTGTGACTCGGATGCGCGATCAGCCACGTGCGGACACCGGCGCGCGGATTATTCGGCACATCATGGCTGAGCAGGAATGCTGCCCAGAGCTGGTGGTGCAGTTTCGGGACCGGATAGTGCGTCCGCGGCGCGAGCTATGCCACGACGTGCTGCGGCGCGGGATTGCCGAGGGCGTCATCCGCGCCGAGGTTGATGTTGAGCTGGCCACCGATTTGGTCTGCTCGTCACTACTGGTATGTCACATGAGCCGAGCTCGTGCGTATAGCGATATCGAGCTTGCGTTCTTCGTCGATACCGTGCTGACTGGCATCGCGCCAACGCCACCGGCAACAAACTGATCCCCGCTAACCTCCCGACAACTTGGCACAAGTTGTCGGGAGGGCCGTTGGCAGGCTGTAGGGTGAGCGTCCATGAATATCCCGCGCCCCGACGGCCGTAGTGCCGCCGACCTTCGCGCCGTTCAGCTCACCCGCTCCTGGCTCGACCATGCTGAAGGTTCGGTGCTGGTGGAGTTCGGCGCCACACGAGTGTTGTGCGCGGCCAGCGTGGTCCAAGGCGTCCCCCGCTGGCGTAAAGGCAGCGGTCTGGGCTGGATCACAGCCGAATACGCAATGCTGCCCCGATCTACCCATACCCGCAGTGACCGCGAATCGGTGAAAGGCCGTATTGGGGGCCGCACACACGAGATCAGCCGCCTGCTGGGGCGTTCACTACGCACGTGCGTGGATCTGTCCGCCCTGGGGGAGAACACCATCACCATCGACTGCGACGTTTTGCAGGCCGATGGCGGAACTCGTACCGCCGCGATCACCGGTGCCAGTGTGGCACTGGCCGACGCGATTGCTTGGCTGAGCAAGCGTGGCCTGGCCACCCCGGCGGCGTTCACCACCTCGGTCTCGGCCGTCAGCGTGGGAATCATCGACGGTGAGCCGCGGCTGGATCTGTGTTACGCCGAAGATGTGGCCGCGGACGTGGACATGAATGTGGTCTGCACCGCCGGCGGAGACTTCGTGGAGGTGCAGGGAGCAGGCGAAGCGGCGACATTCGATCGTAGGCAGTTGGACGCACTGCTCGACCTGGCCACTGCGGGCTGCGGGCAGCTGACAGCGCTGCAATCCGCGGCTTTGCAATCGACAGCGCCCCAATCGGCCCAGCTGCGGAGCTGAGCTGACATGGCCATAACTGTGCTGCTTGCTACGCGCAACGCTAAAAAGCTCGTGGAGCTGCAGCGGATCATTAATGGTTTTGTCGGCAGCTCGGCCGACATTGCTGTAGTCACACTCGACCAGGTCGCTAGCTATCCTGAGCCGGTGGAGTCCGGCGCCACATTTGCCGAGAACGCTCTGATCAAAGCGGCCGAAGGGGCTAGCCGAACTGGCTTACCCACTCTCGCCGATGACTCAGGGCTCTGTGTGGAAGCGCTATATGGAGCTCCCGGGGTGTTCTCAGCTCGATGGGCGGGCCGGCACGGCGATGATCAAGCGAACCTCGAGCTGTTGTTGGCACAGCTGCGCGATGTGCCTGACTCGCGGCGAACAGCGGCGTTCGTGTGTGCGGCGGCACTGGTAGTGCCGGCAGCCGGTGGCAAACAGGAAGATGACCCAAGGAATGCTGGCGCAGGATCTGCTGGCACAGGATCTGGTGGCACAGACGTTGAAGCCGTGCAGCACGGCAGACTTACCGGTGAACTGATCCGTGTGCCGCGCGGCATGGGCGGCTTTGGCTACGACCCAATCTTCGTGCCGGCAGGCCAGCAGCAAACCACCGCGGAGCTGACAGCTGAAGAAAAGGACGCGATCAGCCACCGCGGTCAGGCCTTTCGAGCGCTGATGCCCAACCTTGCCGCTCTAGTGAGTTCAGTAGCCCACAACTAACCCAGCAGCGATCAGATCCCATATCCTAGGTTTATGGTCACCTCTGAGGGCGCCGGATGGCACAGCCCCACACCACAGGCTCGGTCTTTCCGTGAGCGACTGCCACGTTGGGTGCGAGAGCGCAACCCGAAATGGTTCATCGGCGCCGCTATCGTTGCTGTGATTGTGGTCTGCTGTTGTGGCGGCCTATTCCTCGGCAAATCGTTCAACTTCGACAGTTCGAATCGATCCAGCTCCAAACCCAGCTCCCACGCTCAGCAAACTGCTCCTAGCGCCACCACCTCTAACAGCGAGGCGCCTAGCTCTACGGCCCCTAGCACCGCGGCGCCTTCAGACTCGGCCAGCCCTTCCCCGCAGCGTGACCATACTTCCGCTAACAGCTCTGCCAGGCTGAGTGTGCTTAACGTGGTCGGTAAGAACGCCGCGGTCGCCCGAGACGAGCTGAGTCGCGCCGGCTTCACAAAAATACGGCTTACCTCCGGCGATTCCCGCTATCGATTCGTGTTGGTGCCACAAAACTGGACAGTTCAATCACAATCAGCCGCACCCGGTACGAGCTTAGAACGCGACGCGGTGTTAGTCCTCACCTGCACAAAACCCTAGCTAGAGGCTCCGCCAAAAAGTCCCTGCCTTCGTTCTCGTCGCCTTGCCTCGTTCGGTGCAGCTTGCAAACCGGACCATAGGTACAGCCGTAGGCGGCGGCTCCTGCGGCCTTGGCAGGTGGCTTTCTGGCGCCCCTCTAGCGATTACTCGGCCACCCTGCGTACGCGGGCGTCGGTCTCGTCGTAGAAGGCGCCAAGCATTTGTTCCAGTAAATCCTCTAAAGAGACCAGTCCTGGGAGCGGTCCTTTCCCGACCAGAGCAATGTGGGCGTTACTCGCGCGCATGCGCCGGATCGCTGCTTCGACCGTCAACGAGGGGGCGAGCATCAGCAGCTCAGTGGCTAGGTCCTTTGCTTGCGCTAACTCCGCGTCGGCGATTGCCGCCACCGCGTCGCGGACGTGCACCATCCCGATGATCGTGCCGTGCCCGTCTACTACCACCAGCCGCGAACGCCCGGTGGAACGGGTCAGCTCCTCTATCTGCGCGGCGTCAGCTTCTGCTGACACAGTCACGATGGCGCTGCGTGGCTGAGCAAGCCCCTCGATCGTTGTTTGTTCGACTTGCAGCAGCCGAGTCAGTAGCCGGTGCTGACCTGTGGATAGCAGGCCGTGTTCGCGGGATTGGTGCAGTAACAGACGGAGCTCTTCGGGATTTTGTGATTGCCGCAAAGTATTGGTAGGCGTAACGCCCATCGCGCGGAGTGCGGCATTGGAGATGCCGCTGAGCCCGGTTAAAACATGCCGAACCGCCGCCGTATAGCCTCGGAACGGCAATGCGAGTAGCAGAGCTGAGCGTTCTGGATGGGCGATCGCCCAGGATTTCGGCGCCATCTCACCCACCACCATGTGCGCGAAAACCACGATGGCTAAGCTCGGCACGAACGCTAGGAAATAGCTCAACTGTTCCGGCAGCCTAATAATCTGTAGCAGCGGTTCCAGTATGTGCGCTATGGCCGGTTCGGCCAGCGCACCCAGCCCCAGCGAGCAGATGGTGATACCTAGCTGCGCTCCGGCTAGCATCAGCGATAGCTCTCGGCTTCCACGTAGTGCCGCTTGAGCTGCACGACTACCCTGGCTTGCAAGCCGCTCGAGTCGATGGGGTTTGCTTGCGATCAGCGCGAATTCGGCGGCCACAAAAAAGCCATTGCCGGCTAACAGCAGCAGTGACGCGGCGAGCGACCATCCGATACTCACTGGGTCAACCGCGTGACTGTGAAGCTGTCGGGCAGCTCGCGGGCCAGTACCGTCTGCGCGGTTCTGCGATGTACTGCCACCACAGTCAGCTGCACCGCCACCGTGCTGCTGATGCTGTCATCACCGGCACTGTTCGTATCGACAGCAGCTGCGGCAACTGTGAAGTCACTGAGCTCAAACGTGGTGTCGAGTCGACGCACGCCGGTGAGTAGAACGTCATCGCCAGGAACGGGAATTCGCCCTAGGTGGGCCATGACCAGGCCTCCGAGTGTCTCGTAAGGCTGGTTGGTAGGAAGACCGAGCCCGATTTCATGGCAAATCTGATCCATGCGCTGGCCGGCGGGAATCAGCCAGGAGCCATCTGGGCGCCGCGCTATTGCCGCCTCGACTGGGTCGTCTTCGTCGCGGATCTCGCCAACCAGTTCCTCGGCAATGTCTTCTAGAGTGATTACTCCAGCAAAGCCACCGAACTCATCGACTACGCACGCGAGCTGCCGATGGGCGTTGCGTAGCGTGTCGAGTACCTCGGGCAGATGAACGCCGCTGGGAATGAGCAACGCGGGTGAGGTTATAGAGCCCACCGAGGTGCTCGCTCGGTTCGCCGGAGGCACGCGCAGCACTTCGGCCATGCCGACTACGCCAATCACGTCGTCGACGCTGCCCGCGATCACCGGAAAACGCGATCGACCGTGGCGTAGCTGCGCCACCACATCACTCACCATGGACTGGGCCGCGATCGTCGTAACATCAACCCGCGGAACCATCGCTTGCGCGGCGGTGCGCTGGTGGAAATTCAGGCCGCGATCTAGCAGGGAGAATAGTTCCACCGAGAGCTGCCCACTCGCCCGTGCTGTGGTGATGATGTGGGACAGCTCGTCACTGGTGGCGCCCTGCGGTAGTTCTTCAATCGGCGCAATTCCTACCGCCCGGACCAGCCGGTTGGCGGCGGAATCGAATAGTCGGATCACGGGGCCGGCCAGCGCTAGGTACAGCAGCGTGGAGCGGCTCAGCGCCACCGCTAGCCGTTCTGGGCGAGCTATGGCGAGGTTTTTTGGTACGAGCTCGCCGAGCACCATCTGGATTCCAGTAGCAAACACTAGGCCTAGGACCAGCGAGAGCGGCAGGCTGATCGACTCCGAAACTCCAGTTGAGCCCAGGAGTTTGGCTAAACCTTCCGCAAGAAAAGGTTCGGCTGCATAGCCCACCAGCAACGCGGTGACAGTGATACCGAGCTGGGCGCCCGATAGCATGAAAGAAACCTGGCTGGTGATTCGCAGAGCGCGCTGAGCCGCCAAGGAAACCGACTCGTGCTTATCCCCGGCAATCCGACGCAGTCGAGCCGGATCCACGGCAACATAGGCGAACTCTTGGAGCACAAAGTAGCCAGTTACCGCGGTCAACCCGATGACCAGCGCCGCTCCGATCAGCAGAGTCGTCACGTCATCACGCCTTTGAGCACTGAACGCAGGGGTAGTGCGCTGACACTTCTCAGATGTTTTCCGAACGCATCGAGGCTACGATCTCTTCTAACAAATACTGAACCTTCGGCTGTATGGATCTACTTGGGTATGCCTGTTCCACTAAGTTAAGCCCCTCCTCCACAGTGCTGAAACCCACGAGGCGATAGAGAAACTTAATATCGTCGGTGTCAGATTCCACGCGTGAAGAAAACAGCTTCATTGCAAGCAGGTACCTCGGCGAGGCAACGTCAACGCTGATCCCAGGAGCGCTGAAGAAACGACGAGCATCAGGGTCTTCTCCGCATAAGAACCCTTTAACTGCATCGTTAAACCAGTCAAGAGAAAGACCGTGTCGCTCTGCAACGACTGCTGCTGCCGCTCTAACGACTTCTGTAGGAGCAAACGTAGCATCAAGATCACGGGTCGTTCGACGGGCGTCATAGGCAACAGCCAAAGCGGCACCGCCGACAAGGAATACGTCAGCGTGAACGCCTTGCCTGTCAAGTTCAGCCGCCAACTCGCTGAGCAATCCTATTATCTCCTCGCGGCCGAATCCGCCTGTCACACACGCTCCAGTGCGTCAGTGGTGATGAACACTCCACGCTTACGAAATGACAGTGGGGACTCCCGCAGTGCTCTAGAGTGCATCCCTGTCAGGTCGCTAACAAACCACCAGGGCATGGCCGTGCGGGAAAGATCACCACTCCAGGCAGGCGGCTGCCAACCATCACGGCGAGCTAGGTGCTCAGCCAGCGCATGGAATGCGGCGTCAACGCGAAGGTCACCCGCTGCTTCTGGAACGTCGACAAAAAGCCGAGCTGCCTGCATCACGCCATCATGCCGCGCGATGCTTTGGTAGTCATCAAGCAGCTGCGTAACGGTATGGCGCCAGATATCCTTCAACTCGGCGCCGTCACGCAGCATTCGTGCCGCCTCAGCGGCAGCTACGCGGGCAGACATTTTCTCGAGGACAACCACGCCTTTATGGTACTCCCAGGCCGGTAAGGCTGCTAGCACTTTAGACTAGTCTCGTCGGCCGTCCGCGAACACTTAAACGATGTCGGCGTGCAGCGAGCGGAACAATTCCGTGAAGCCCGAGCGAATGGTGACCTCCGCCGTGATGATGTTGGGCCGGTAACCGCCGTCGCAGTGGATCGCCGGACCGGAGAGGTCTTCGAAGCAACGAGTGGTAACCCGGACAGCGTGATCGAGCGAGACGACCTGCAGCCGCTGCTTCAGGATCGGCTGGACTCCTTGCAAGCGCAGGCCCACCCAGATGTCAACAAGGACGGCTCCATCAATCTCGACGAGCATGGGAACGAAATGACGCGCGATTCGTATCCACCCGGACAAGCCGCTCCGGCACGCTGAGGTCAAGGCTGTCAATGAATTGCTGTGGCGTCGGGGAGCTGAGGTCGATCCATCGGTGTTCGCAGAGTTGCGAGTCGACAACCACTTTCCGTTGCCCCGCGATAGTGTAAGACCAGCGCCTTGTGCACGAACTGTACCTCGTTGCTCGGTGGCATCGCGAGCAACGCAGTCGGCCCACTGGATTTCCCCCTGACGACAACAATTTTCTCCCGGAGTGACCAATGCGGGTTAATATCGATGACACAGACCTTGACGACGATCTGAGATCCAGGTGGTCAATGGCAACGCGGTAGGGACCTCGAGACACTGGCACCGCAACGGGCAGTTGGCCGAGGAAAACAATTTCGATGAGCACGGTGAGCTGGTGAGCCGCCGTCGCTGGAACGAAGACGGATCGCCGGCTCCGGTCCCGCAACGGGCACTCGACCATCGCCGAAGCAAGGGTACGACCTAGTTGGTGAACGACCGGATGTTCGATGACCTGAGAGTCACTCCTCAACCGGTGCGGACCGAAGTTGATGCCGAACAGGTCCAGCGTGAACTCACCACCCGGGTGTGAGTGCCTGTGGTTACAGTGCCTGCTCCCGTGACGGTTTGGCTATGCCGGTGGGGCCTGCTTCTCGGTCTCAGCGCTGGTCGGCGAGGCAGACGCCGGTGGGTGTCGCGCTGATGCGGGTGAGTACGCAACTCACCCTTCCTCCGCGTTAGCTTTGGATGTCGGTTAGGTCGCCAAGTTCCCGCACCGCACGGTCGTTCGGGCCGGTTGCCAGCAGGGCGTTGGCATCCCGGCGAGCGCGGGCCGGGTCCACTCTGGCCAGCGCTCCGATTAGGCCCGCGATCTGAGTCGAGAGGTCGAAACCTACCGGCTCACCGGTACGTAACCGCGCGATTCCTGCGTCGATCGCGGCCGCCAACGTCGTGGCCAACGCCCGCACGTCTGACTCGAACATGCTCTGGCTGAGCCGTCGATCAAAAAAATACCGGCCGGTCAATCCGAGCAAAGCGGCCTGCGCGGCCAACCGCTCGGTGTTGGTGCCGCGCTGCCTGGCGATGTCGATGCTACGGCCGATGTCCTCGGCCAGCAGCGCGAAGGTGTCATCCACGCCGAACCGTCGATCCGCCGACTGCTCCCGCCACACGACAGAGTCCGGGTTGGCGGTGGCGTCGATGACGGCTTGGTAGCCAACCGCAGAACCCCACGCGCACAGCGCCGTGCAGGCCAGAAACCTGTCATAGGGGTGGGCGCTAGAGTCGCGCAGCAGAGCGATCGCGTCCGGCTCGCGCTCGGCCCAGCCGCCGTCCAGACCGTCGATGGACACGTCCTCCGGCTCGGCGGGATTGCCTTGGAAGTCGGTGAAAAACAGCCGACGAGCGACCGGCCCTGGTGTGTCACGAGACGGCGTACCCATGCACATGTTCCTCTGCCTCACCTGGTTAAAAATCGGAAGTAATCATGGCTGCCTTTGACGTGATCTAGCGCCCAGCCTCGCATCTCAAGCACACGAATCAGCTTTCGGGGTGTGACCGCGGGAAGTCGTGGACTCAAGCCGCTACCCGCACACGATCGATGCACGGGACCGACTCGCCGCGGGCGCTCAGGGCAAATGGTCTGGATTTACGGGGCGAACTACGGGCTAGGGATCTCACTAGGTGATGACTGCTTCGCAGAGGAGCAAGAATTGCTTAAGCACTAGGGCCCCGACGCCGGCCATCCCTCGGCCCTTGTCTTGTTCTAGGCGTTGGGGCTCCCAGCGGATGCCCTGAAGCATGGCTTGTTGGCAGGCCAGGGGCGGAGCGGCGGCCTTGGCCTGTTGAGGGAGAGCCCGTGCTTCGGTTAAGGGCCTCCAGCCGATTTTTGAGGAACAATACCGATTCATCAGGAGACAACGCCGAACGTGAAATTCGCCCGAAGTGGTCTAAGAGCTCTGAAAAATCGGGCCCATCCCGGAATAGATTATCTGGTCCGTAAAAGCCTCCCGGGTCAGCTGGGTCGGCAAATTCCACCAGGGTGAAGTCTGAAACTCCCCATTGATTAACTCCGCGGCGGACGGCCGGCACAGCGTGGACAAGCCGTATCACTTGGACAGTAGTATTCGGTTGGTCTGGACCCGCCATCTCAACAAGGTGAGCCAGCTGCTCGGCGGTAACTTCGGTGTCTTTGTCTTTCGCCAACGCCTTGAGTGCGTCTTCGGAAATCACGGCGTGGAACTTTGGGGGATCATCTCGCGTAAGGAGCCTTGCCTTCATTCGGTGTAAGC
>QHCE01000057.1 GCA_003243955.1 Acidimicrobiales bacterium
AGCGCCAGACCCTCGCCAATGACGGCGACACTAGCTTCCGCCGGTACATACCTGGTGTACTATGGCTGCATGAGTGAGTCATTGGCGAGGGTCTGGCGCTCAAGCAGTGGGCAACAACGATGATGATAAAACTTAAAGAGCAACCTCAGCAGCAAGAAGGATTGAGATGGCTACCGCTTAGAAGCAGTCATCGCGTCTGAGCCGCTGCTGGGTCAAGTGGCGCGGGAAGTTCAAGGAAGCAGAATAGTGCCAATCGGCTACAACCTGGCATTGCTACCCATGACGGATGAATTTTTCGATTCGATTACCTCCGGCAATTCGGGCAGTATGCGCAGGTATGGGACGGCGGCATTGTCGCTCTAGGTCCGCTACATCTTGCCGAGAATGAGGCGTTCCCAGCCGCGGGCAACCCAATCTCACAAGCGCTGCGCAGCCTCGGCGTGACCAAGGGCAAGCACCGCGACGAGTTCGAAGCGATCCAACTCGGCCGATACCGAGACACCTCGGAGTGGATCTGAGAAGCTACTTAGCGTGATGAACAAAGCTCGAAAAGAACTAGAACGGGCGCGACTAGACGGATCCGCCCACCAAGAGCTGCGCTATGTGGCGGCCACTAGCGCGGACGGCTATACCTTCGATCAGAACATGGTGCGGCGGGCGAGCGTGTTGTGGGCGTTGCAGTATGACCGCAGACCGGAGGACCTACCGCTCCTGCGATGGCTGGTCCAACAGGAGGCGATCTGTAGCCGGGAGGCGCCTTTCCAAGGGCTTACCGAGGAGAGCAAGCTTGCCGGCTTCCTGCTCGTTGAGCACAGGCACGTCGAGGACGTATGGCTGCACTGGGAGCTTAAACGGGCCAACTTCGACACCTTCTGCGGCTACGACCTGGAGTATCTCCTCGCCTCCGGGGTGTCGAGCACGATCGAGTTCGTGCGCTCCAGCACCCACACCAACCGTGATGCCGTACTGGGGCACCTGCTGGACGGCAACGGTCAGCCAAAGATCACCGACGCCGACCTAGACCTAGACCTGTGGCTTACACATATGCGGTCGTGGTTCCCGACCGATCCCGGCGAGGAAGCTCCGATCACGTGGGTAGACCGTGCCCAGCTCGTCGGCGACCTCAACGCGGCACGCCGATACCTCGACCAGTGGGCAGACGGCCGAGAGCGCGACCCAGCTATGCTGAGCCAACTACGCTATCGGCTTGCCGTGCTCGGGGACTTCGCCGAGGCTGCAGGCGCCCAACGAGAGCTGCTCAGTTTTACGACTAACGCCTGGGACCGAGCGAGCGCCTGGTGCTCACTCGCCGAGCTGGAACGCCAGGCAGGCGATCATCAGGCGGCCTGGAACGGGCTCAGCGAGTGCGCGCAAAGCCTCTCTGACGTACCAGACTGGCAGGAGTACGGCCTGGGTCGGTCTTACGTAGAGGAACTCTTTCAGCTCTCCCTCGCCGCCGACGACGAGCTCGCCAAGACAGCGTTCGCCGCTGCCCACCGGGTGGCGTCGACGGTGCCGAGGTTGCCGTTCGTTGTACTTGAAGCCGCAGCCAAGGCGGCCGCGCGGATTGGTGACCAACGACAGACGGAGCATTACCGGGCGCTGCGAGACGCGGAGCGGCGTCGGATCGACACCGAGTAGCCCACCACAATGCATATAGGCTTAACGCTGTTAACTGAAGCTCTCCCCGGAAAGCGAGAGAAGTGGTTGGATGAGACACCAGTTTGGGGAGATCGGGCTATTGTACGCAACCGCCATAGGCGCACGGGTCGTGCTGCTCACTGGTGATGACGCGGCATGTGCGGAGATGTCGGATTGGGACCCGGCCGTGGCTACCGTGCCGGTCAAATATGCCTGTGATCGCTTCGCGGCCAAGCTGCGCCCCGTGGCCGAAGCGCGCGAGGCGATCGAGGCAGCCGCGCAGGCGGCGATCAGCCAGCTAGACACCAGCCCATCCCCACGCCACGCTCCCAATCCAGCCACCTTAGCGGTGCGCTGGCAGTCATCATCGGTGGCGGCTGCGCTCATCGGCATCCCTGGCGTCACCCTTCGCGACAGCAGAACCATTCAGGTAACCGGCGAGATACCAACTCTCTATCAGCTGCTGTACGTCTTCTTCCGATTCGCTGCCTCGCTCACCAACCAGCCGCCGTACTGCTAGGCGCTCGAAGCTCAAAGCTGTCGAGGTGCCACCAGGTAAGGCCACCCGAGGTCAAGCTCGCTCCCAGCATCGAGGAGGCTGATATCGTGCACCTGAAATGGCTGCGAGACCGGCTAGGCGATGATCTCCTCGACGCGGCCGTGATAACAACCGGTAAGCCTGCCTACCGCCGCCGCGATAGCATAGCGGTAATCCCAGCAGCTCTGATCGGGCCTTAGCTACTGAACCGATGTTACTAAGTCAGATCGAACGTCACTCCGTCCGCTCCTTAATGTGTTCGTAGATCGACTCGTCCATCTCGTGTGCAGTTAAGTATTGACTACTGCTAAACACTGGCAGCGTACGGTCGAGCACGGGGCGGGTCGATGCATCGACCCGCAAGGCTACCCTGACCTGCTGATTCTGGAAAATCTCTAGCAACCAGTCGAAAACGGTCGGGCCCTCTCCTCGGGCAGCGAGTACGAGCTCCGTGCGGACGTGGTCTTTGTTGCTGGGATGACATAGGGCTAGGCGTTCCTTGAGCTGACGGATCGTCTCTCGGTATCCCAACGCTGCACGAGACTGATCACTGTGCGTCCAGATGAAGCTGAAATTGTTGTCGTCCGGTGTGCCAAAACCTCCAGCCTAGCCCATTCCCGCACCTCGTCTAATAGTCAAGTTGGCGCCGACGAACGGCGTCTTTGCCCAAATACAGATGGAAGGCTAGTAAACAATTCCCAGAGGTCCCAGTCTATTAGGGGCGCAACGCGCCGATGGGGATTACCGCTACTCCATCTTCACGTACGTAGCCGAAGCCGGTGCCTACGATCACACCCAGCACAGCCGGGGCGCCACACTTATCGGTGTCGATACGGTCGGCGAACCTCAACAAGCCGGCGGCTGCATCGTTAATCTGTCCCGGCCCGAGCTTAACCTCGAAAGCGGCCCACTCTCCTCCGGCAGTCTCTACAATCGCATCGACTTCCAACCCCGTATTGTCTCGGTATTGCAGAACTTGTGCATCACACGCTTGGGCGTAGACCCGCAAATCACGAATAACGAGCGACTCAAAAAGCAACCCGAACAGATTGAGGTCAGCCAGTAGCCGCTGAGGTGTCGCGTGCAACGCCGCCACAGCTAGCGACGGATCAATGAAGTGGCGCTTAGGTGCCGCACGCAGCACAGCTTTGGACCGCAGGTGCGGCCCCCACGCTGGCTGGTCCTCGACAATCATGAGGCGCTCCAGAGCGACGAGATACCCACGTACAACGTCGTCGTCCAAAGGGCCTTCCGGTCCGCCCGCGTCGCGTGCGAGGGTGGTTGCGGCTGCGTGAGTTGTCACGTTGCGCGCCAGCGAGCGGAGCAGACGCGCAACTTTCGCGGGGTCCCGGCGCGCGGCGTCAAGCCGGCCAAGGTCCACCCTGCAAACGTCATCTAAATAGGAACGCATAATACTCTGCGACTGCTTTACTGTGCGACCCAGCAGGCCAGGCCATCCACCGGTAGCAATACGATCAGCCAGCTCCACCACGGTCATTCCCGATTCAAGTGCTCGCGTCGCCTGGCCAGCAAGCACACCCGACAACGACACCGCGCCGCTACTGTGACCGGTCTCAAACAGCGACATGGGACGCATCTGCAGTCGGGTGATCCGTCCCGCGCCCGTGTGTCGAGTGATGTCATCGGCCGGTACTGCTGACCCGGCAAGAATGAATTGACCAGGTCGCGCCCGGTCGTCCACGGCGCGGCGTACGTGGTTCCAGATTGCGGGCTCAAGCTGCCATTCATCGATCAGGCGAGGTACCGGACCCTCCAGAACTAATGAAGGGTCAACGGAAACCGCCTGCCGTGCATTATCGTCAACGTCGAGCAGTACGGAACTGGCCGCGAGATGGTGGCCGGTTGCGGTCTTGCCGCATGCCCTCGGCCCTTCAATGACGACCGCGCCCGCCGCGCTCAACCGAGCGAGCAATTCGGAGTCTACGACCCGCTCTCGGTAGGCCATCTTCCCACCTTCCAACGAGACTTACTTGGGCGTCGAGCCTCAATTCAATCCAGCTCAACCCGGAGATTGTAACGCTAGCAACGCCCACTGTTCGCGCTCCAAGTAGCGAAACCGGAGGCTATTGGGGTCAAAAGCCTGTACTTGCCTAGCTCATTTCATTGCAGAACTAGTAACCTGCCGACGAGCGTTAAGTCGCCGAAAGGATAAACGCCAGATGCTAACCGATGTCGGGGCTATTCGTGTGGGGCACTGCTCCGACAAACTCAACCAAACGGGTTGCACCGTGGTGATCTTCGATACCCCGACGGTTGCTGGTGTAGACGTTCGGGGCGCCAATCCCTCGACTAAAGATACTGACCTCCTACGGCCAACCTCTGCTATGCCCGAGATCCATGCCATATTGCTCACCGGTGGTAGTTGCTATGGGCTCGAGGCGGCAATGGGCGTCACCCGCTACCTTGAGGGAATCGGCCGCGGCTACGACGTCGGCGTAGCCAAGATCCCGATTGTCCCCGCCGCCGTCATCTACGACCTGTCAGTAGGTAGCGCACAGGTCCGCCCCGACATAGCTATGGGCATCAAAGCCTGTGAGGGCGCCCATAGCGGAGTCTTCGAACGAGGCAGCGTTGGAGTGGGCACGGGCGCTACCGTCGGCAAGCTGTACGGCGTCAAATCAGCTTCTAAAGGCGGGATCGGTACCGCGCTAGTCACTCTCCGGCAAAATGTCAGCGTAGGTGCCTTAGTCGTTGTCAATGCGTTCGGCGACGTCCTGGACCCTAAGACCGGCAACATTGTCGCAGGCACCAAAGATGCGGATGGAAACTTCGTTAATACGTACGAACGCCAAAAGGAAGGGACTACCGCTGACTCCCCCTTCAAGTTTATGAACACGACGCTCGGGGTGGTGAGCTGCAACTGTCGTCTGACAAAAGAGGAAGCAAACCGAGTAGCCACGCTCGCCCAGAACGGGATTGCACGAGCGATTTCGCCCTCCCACACGAGTTCTGACGGTGACGCCATTTTTGCCACTGGTCGCCTCGATACCGACCTTCGCTGCCCTGTCGATCTGCTCGGCAACGCTGCCGCGGAAGCAGTCCAGCTTGCGATAATTGACGCAGTGCGCTTATCCGGGCGATGAACTGCTCGACGTGGCTGTACTAACGCCACTAACAATCGGCTCGGCAAAGATCGTGGCTGCGTCGGCAGCCGCGATGCATCGGGTCAATAAGCGACGCAGCTGCTCTCCTTCGGCTGGGTCAAGCGTATGGGTAAATGCGTCCTCGAGTGCCAACACTCGCTTGTCCGCGCGGCTGAGCACAGCTTGGCCCACATGAGTAACAGAAATTTCCAGCACCGCCCCGTGCCGTGGATGCTGAGCGCGCGCAACCAAACCACGATCAATGAGACGCGCTAGCACGCTGCTCATGGTCTGAGCCGTAACAGAGCAGCGACGAGCAAGCTCTGAAGAAGTGATCCCGGGCGAGTGACTGAGTACAAGCAGAACGTTGTATTGGGCAGTCGTTACACCCTCGGTGCGTACTGCTCTTTCTTTGGCAGCCTGACTTGCCTGCTCTGCCCGCTTAATGAACGACAGCAGCCGATTCTCGTATTCAATGACCATGGCAGTGCAAGCTTACCCGAGACTCTAACCATATCGATGCCTGAAGCAACTTCGATGTCTGATATGCTTATCTCAACTGCCCCGTTACAGAAAGCAGCTACCCCTATGTCTGCTCGACTAACTTACTCCCGCCAAGTTGTATTGGTGAGCGCTCTGCTGACCGCCATAGCCCTACTGTTCGGACTATCGGCTCCGGCCGCAGCCGACGGTACTGGTTACACATTCATCGGAAAGCAGGTGTACCCGGAAAGCCTTGCGACAGATCGGCACTACGTCTACGCCACCAGCTTGGCCGATGGCACGGTGTACCGGGGGAAACTTTCAGGTTCCACGCTGTCTCCGTTTCTGCCTGGGGGCGCCAACGGCCGCACCACCGCGACCGGGATCAAAAGCACCGGTACTCGCTTGCTCGTCGCTGGGGCTGCAACCGGGCGGCTGTATGTATATGACGCTCGCAGCGGCGCCCGAGTCGCGACATACACGGTGCCCAACGCAGGCCAGCCCACCTACCTCAACGACGAGATTGTCACCGCCAATGGTGACGTGTACGTCACCGATTCACTCCGGCCGGTGATATACCGCATTCCGGCGGCCGAGGTTAATGCTCCCGCCACCGGCGCAGAACGCACTCTGCGGACGGCGATCACCCTGCCTACCGAGAGCTACACGGCGGGCTACAACGCCAATGGCATCGTGGCGAGCCCCGACGGACAAACCCTGCTTGTGGTCTACTACACCAGCGGCGCGCTCTACCGAGTCGACGTACAAACAGGTACGACCACACAGGTGAAGCTGGATCGTCCACTTCTCAACGGCGATGGTTTGCTGCTGCTGGGCCACACGCTCTACGCCGCGCGCAACTTCGACAACCTGATCGTTACTCTGCGCATATCATCCGACCTCACTACTGCAACGACACTCGCTGAGCGCACCTACAGCGGCGCCGACGTGCCGACCTCGCTCGCATTCAGCCACGGCCGTCTTCTGATACTCAACTCCCAGTTCGACACCTTCATTAAACACGCGCCACAGACCAGCCAGACATTCACTATTAGCTCTGTGCCGCTGTATTAATCGACACGCCACAAACTCTGGAGGCCCACAAACGATGGCTCGCACTTTCGGCCGCTCCCCTACCGTTCGCCCCCGCGAATGGGATGCCGACAGCTACGACAAGCTCCCGCTGCCGCACCTGCGCTGGGGTGAGGACCTTCTAACCAGTATGAAGCTGCGCGGCGATGAAACCGTCCTGGACGCTGGATGCGGCACCGGCCGCGACACCGCCAAGCTTCTGGAGCACCTCCCGCACGGTCACGTCATTGCCGTTGACGGCTCCCGCGCGATGCTCGACCGCCTAACGGCGCGGTTCGCCGGTCATGCTGACGCTAGCCGGCTCACTGTCATCCACGCGGATTTAACCCAACCACTACCCCTACACGATCCAGTCGACGCCATTTTCTCGGTTGCCACCCTGCACTGGTTACCCAATCACGATCAGGTCTTCGCTCACCTTGCCTCGGTTCTACGGCCTGGCGGCTCCTTACATGCCGAATGGGGCGGTCAGGGCAATCTCGCCGCCATCGAACGCGTCCTCAGCCAGATGCGGCTGCCAGCACTCGGCGAGACGCTGAACTTTCCAACGGCCGAGGATACTCACCGGAGCCTCGCCAACGCCGGTTTCATCGACGCAAGCGTTGCGCTGCATCCCGATCCCGCCCGATTACACCGCGGCGAGCAGCTCGAGTCCTTCCTCGCTGTTGTCGTCCTGGGGCCCCTACTCGACCGCCTTCCCGCCGAGCGCCACCAAGCCCTCGTCCATGACGTCGCGTCCCAGCTTGCCGCGCCAGAGATCGACTACGTACGACTCCAGGCGCACGCGACCCGGAAGTGAGCCGGAGCTAATAACATGGTGCACGATTGCAAGCTACTGCCATCATCGTCGATGAAGCGACCAGGTTAGTGGCAGCGTATTTTTGCCAAGTTAAGAGAACTTGTGCAAAAATTTTTATCGTGCACCACCTCGTAAGAAGGGCTCCGGCACGAGTGAGAGCCACAATCAGGCCGAGCATCCACGCTATTTCTGGGCACGGCTCTCTGAGAGAGTATGTGGCCATACCGAAAGGCCAATCGCGGCGGCGGCTCCTACCCGATCTCGTACGGGTCAAGCTGCACTCGGACAGGATCAGGATCCTTGCGGGCACTGGCCAGCGCCCGGGCAGCGTGTAGCGTCTGGGTCAGCGCTCGGGTTTGGGCTCGCGGCACCCGGATCAGCAATTGCTCCATGACCGCAGCTGCAGAGTCGCCGGTTGCGCCCGTGGACAATGGAACAGGCCCGAGCAGTTGCGCCTCGGCTGGAAGTTCGAGCCCCGCCGCGAATTGCTGCAACGCATCGGGAGGCCCGGTGAGCTTTGCCATCCGCACTGCTGGCGGGAAACCTAGCTCGGCTCGCTCAGCAAGCTCCCTCTCGGCAAACCACGGCGCCGCCCAACGTAGCAACGCTTGCGTCACCAGCAAACCACCGTCAGCAAGCACTACCACCCGGCCGCCCTCGCTCAACGGACGAACCAGCGCTGCGGCGTTCATCCACCGCCGCAACGTTTCTTCCGCGGCGCGCAGTTCGGGACGAGTCAATAACGCCCAACCATCCAGCAGTAACGCCGCGCCATAACCTGCTCCTTCGGCCAGTGGTTCCGCTCCGGGAGTACTGATCACAAGGGCGGCCTCATCAGGAACACAGTCCACTATGGCGTCCTTGCCCGACATTCGCACTGGTACCCCAGGAAACGCCCGGCCGAGTTCCTCGGCGGTGCGGCGGGCACCTATGACAGTGGCACGTAGCCGCGTACCCGCGCAGGAACCGCAGCGCCATGCGGAAGCTGGCCGACCACACAAACGGCACTGTGGGGTTTGGCTGCCACCTCTCAGCGCGAGCATCCCAGCACACTGCGCGCAACGCGCCGCCTGGCGGCAGCTTTGGCAACACAATGACGGGATGTAACCACGCCGAGGTACCTGCACCAATACTGGCATGTCACGAGCCAGGGCATCCCGAGCGGCTCGCCATGCCACCGATGGCAACCGTGCGCTCGATGCCGCGGCATCGTCAGCATGCTGGAAATCCTCCCCTAGCGCCGTGATCTGCGGGGCGCGGCGCCGGATCGCGGCAGGCTCGGCACGCAGCGAACGCGCCCAGCCCGACTGCAGCAACAGCTGGCTCTCGCTGGTCTGTGCGAAGCCACCAATCAATACCGCAACGTTGTCAGCCACACGAGACAGCAACACCTCCCGGGTGTGGCAGTAGGGTGCCCGAGGCTCTACGTGGAGGTCATCACCGTCGTCCCACAACACCACCAAACCCAGCTGATCTACCGGCGCGAACGCCGCTGCCCGAGTGCCCAGCACGCATCGAACCGCACCGCGCTGTGCGGCGAGAAAACGGCGGTAGCGCCTCGCGGGGCCCAACGACGCCGATAGCGTGACATGCTGCCCACCTCCCAAGACGTGCGACAGTGCAGCGTCGAGCCGCGCAATTTCGCGATAGTCAGGCACCACAATCAGAACGCCTCGGCCACCGCGTAACGTGCATGCAGCGGCCTCGGCGATGCGCTCCGGCCACTGCTCACCGGGCAGCGCCGACCACACCGCCCGTGGGGCGCGACCGTCAGCCAGCGCGGCGAGAAAAGCGGTGCCAGCCGTGTAGCGGGACCAACCAGCCGGCTCCGACTCCGACTCCGGAACGGTCTGCGGAGGTTGGCCAGAGAAAGCAGCGGAACTAGACTCCTTCTCCACCTCGGCATGCCTCGGCGACCACACCTGCCGTTCCGCCTCGGCATGCCTCGGCGGAATTGCCAACCGCAGCACATCGGCGAGGGTGCCGGCGCAGCGATCGGCTATTACTCGGGCGAGATGATAGATCTCTGGGCGCAGCACGGGCTCCGGCGAAACGGAACGCGCGAGAAAGGCGAGCCGGCCAGGGTGCTCGCTGGTCGCTACCCGTTCCACCACAAAACCATCGACGAGCCGGCCCGAAAAACGCACCCGTACCCGGCTGCCGACCACAACCTGCTCGTCGAGCTTGACAGGTACGAGATAGTCGAACAACCGATCCAGATGCGGCAGCGGCACAGCGACGGCTATCCGCGCCACAGGAAGCTGCGCAGCCGGCTCAATTGCGGCGCGGGAACGGTTCATTATGGGAGGTCTACCACGACGTATTGACTCCGGCGCACACACCCCACTGCCAGCGTGGGAAACCTGCCCACGTTCGACGATGCTCCCACTGACCTCCGAACCCACCGCTCCCATCAAGAAACCACGCCACCACAGTATTATCGCTGAACTGCGAGGTCCTTCAATCTCACGTAGTGACAAGAGAGATTGTGAACGCAATGTGTGCGGGCTCCCCCACGACCTACTAACCCGCACCCGAGCGGTACTGCTCATCGAGGTCCACACCCTATGACGACCTTGGCTATGTCGAGCTGGCTGAGCCCGTGCAGCTGGAGCATTGAACCGCGCGGCCTCTCGCCACGTGCTGTTCTTAGCTGCGCTATAGAGCAATAGGGTTATGAGTCGCTGGCGAGCTTTCCGGCTTTCGCCCAGTTGTGGCGAGGAATATCGTGGATGACTACCTCGGTGGCTTCTGGCGACGTCTTTGCTGTTCGGACCACCGCCTCAGTGATCGCAGCAACGATCTCACGCTTCTGCTCGATCGTTCGACCCTCATATAAATGAACAGCTATAAACGGCACGTGTACTCCTCATTGCGCTACAGCTCGTTGATGCACGGCGTTAATAACCGGATCGGTGCCTTACGAGCCATATCATTCCTCATCGTCAGTTCCCTCAGTGCTCACGCGTGGGCGGGCTGCCCGTAACGTGCTTGTGCGGCTTGTTTGGAGATACCCAGTACCAGCGCGATTTGCGCCCAGCTGCGGCCATGTTCGCGAGCTTCTTGTACGGCGTCGGTAAGCTCGCGCTCTGCGCCGGCCACGTCTGACAGAGCAAGCCCGATCCGGCGCAGGTCTCGTGGATCCTCCGCTGGAGTGGTAGCTGGATCTAGTGAATCGAGCCATACTGCGGCGTCAGCGGCAGCTGCTTCGATCTGTTGACGTGTTCTTGGCATCATTACCACCCCTTATAGGTAGTCGTAGAACTTTCTCCGTAATGGCATCGCGTGTATAACGGCAGGTTCATCATCTTCCGGGTCGATTACCACGATTTCTAGCAACCGTCCGCTTTTGTCGGGTCCAATGATCAGTAAGCGGTCATGATCTTGACTAACTGTCCGAAATGGGACCTGTACAGCGTGAAGAATGTCAGTGTCATCGATGCCATGTCTGCGTGCGCTACTGACGATCTCCACGCGAAAACAATACTTTCCCAACCCCCAAATGTCAATCTATGTTGACGTTGGAGTAGTGTGCTTCTGCGCGAAGAGAAATTGCCCAGCTTGGGCAGCGTGGGTAGTGGGAATCCGCTAACCGTCTAAGGCGTCTTTGAGCGCGGCGGCACGGTCGGTGCGCTCCCAGGTGAAGTTGGGCAGTTCGCGGCCGAAGTGCCCGTAGGTTGCTGTTGCTTGGTAAATCGGGCGCAGCAACTGCAGGTCACGCACAATAGCGGCTGGGCGCAGATCGAAGATCTGCAACACCGCTTCCTGTATACGTGCCACATCAACTTCTTCGGTACCAAATGTCTCGATGAACAACCCCACCGGTCGCGCTTTACCGATCGCGTAGGCCACCTGCACCTCACAACGACGGGCTAGGCCTGCCGCCACAACGTTCTTAGCTATCCAACGCATCGCATACGCGCCGGACCGGTCTACCTTGGACGGATCTTTCCCGGAAAACGCCCCCCCACCGTGGCGTGCCATCCCACCGTAGGTGTCCACGATGATCTTTCGCCCGGTAAGCCCAGCGTCGCCCATCGGACCACCAATTTCAAACCGACCGGTCGGATTCACTAGCAGTCGATAGTTCTCGGTATCGATATTAAGCTCGGCGAGCACCGGTTCCACCACGTATCGTTGAATGTCTGGAGTAAGCAGCGACTCCAGCGACACATCGGTTGCATGCTGGCTAGAAACCACCACTGTGTCCAGTCGAACAGGACGTGTGCCCTCATATTCAATGGTGACCTGCGTCTTGCCATCGGGGCGCAGATACGGCACCACGCCATCGTGGCGCACCATCGCCAGCTGCTGGGCCAGTCGGTGTGCCAGCGAGATGGGAAGCGGCATCAGCTCAGGTGTCTCATCGCATGCGTAACCAAACATCATGCCCTGATCGCCGGCGCCTTGCTGGTCTAGCTGCCGATCCAACTCCGCATCAGCGGTAGGTTTAGGCTCATTACGCGACTCAAGCGCGTCATCCACCCCTTGCGCGATATCCGGTGACTGCGCACCGATGGCGATAGTGACTCCACATGACGCACCATCGAAACCTTTACGCGACGAGTCGTAGCCGATTCGCAGGATTGTTTCACGCACAATACGGGGAATGTCAGCCCATCCGGCGGTGGTCACTTCACCGACGACATGCACCAAGCCTGTGGTCAACAACGTCTCTACTGCGACGCGCGAGCTGGGATCTTGCTTCAGTAGAGCATCGAGAATTCCATCGCTAATTTGGTCAGCGACCTTATCGGGGTGGCCTTCGGTGACAGATTCAGAGGTAAAGAGACGACCAGACACGTTGCTCCTGACATTAAAGGGTTGGGCGTGAGCCGGTGGGACTTAGGGCTTGCGCATGTAACACACCCACGCGGGGGGGATATTCAGTGGCACGTACACGCGACCAGCTCCGTAAGTATGGTAGCGATCAAGAATCATTTTATCGACACTGCTGCGCGGAAGATGCGCATAACGAAAAAATGCCAGTGTTCCTCCTGGCTTCAGCGCGTCAAAATACCAGTCAAACGTATCCGAGGCGCCTTTAAGGCCAAAATTCTTGTGCGGTAGCCCAGAAAGAATCACATCGAACTCCGCGCTGGCCGCAACGGTAGAGATAGCACCTTCCACAAGGCGAACTTCAGCCAGACCCAGCTGCATCATGTGTTCGCTGGCAATCCAGTCACGCAGACCCGCGGTGAAAGCACTGTTGATCTCCACCAAGGTAAACCGATCGCCAGGACGCAGCAGCCGGGCAATGTGGTGGCTTGCCGCACCATTACCTGCACCAGCTTCCAAGACATTGAGGGGTTCACCACCTCGACGCACATCCAGAAGTGGCTGCACCAGTTTTCGGACCAGCCACCGGCTGCTGGGTGCCAGGGCTCCCGTATGGGTGAAAGAGCGATATCCATGACGCATGAAGTCACGCCAGCCACGAAAACCCGCAACCGGTTTAAGTTTTTCTGTTTGCACAATGCGGCCTAGTCATTATTAATGGATGATGTTAGGAGCATAGCCGTGGGACTATTACGTCCCAGATTGCATCGGCGAGCGTCTCCTTGGCGGTTAGCGGAAGCTCGGTCACGCTGCCGTCTGAACCTAGTATCGTTGCCGCGTTGTCGTCGACCTCAAACCCTCGCCCGATACCAACCTCATTGAATACCAGCAGATCACAGCCCTTTGCGGCAGCTTTGCGGGTGGCATGGTCGAGTGCGTCGCCGTCTGCGTCCCCAGTCTCAGCCGCAAATCCCACGATCAGCTGGCCGGGGCTGCGTTTGGCAACCAGCTCGGCCACAATGTCGGGCGTATGCCGTAGCTCGATCGGGGGCATACCCGCAGCCGATTTCTTGATTTTGTGTGGCCGTGGCGTGACGGGCTGAAAGTCAGCCGGAGCGGCGGCCATCACCACCGCGTCCGCCGGCACATGGGAGCCGTCACCAGCAAAGTCTGTAGCAGCGGCGAGCACGGCCTGACGCATCTCCTCAGTGGTGACCACCGGTATCACGCGCACCTGCGAGGGCGGCGCGAGCGCAACGTTGGCTGCCACTAGCGTGACCTGTGCCCCGCGCGCAGACGCCATACGGGCCAACGCGTAGCCCTGCCGACCAGACGATCTATTGCCGAGAAAGCGAACAGGGTCAAGAAACTCGCGCGTCCCCCCAGCGCTGATCACAACACGGCGCCCGATCATGTCCTTTTCCCAAGAAGTACCCGCCGCGCCGCGCCGCAGTATTCGTAACGCCAAACGTGCGATATCTTCGGGCTCGGCAAGCCGGCCTATTCCCCAGTCGCCTCCGGCAAGCGGGCCCAGCGTCGGTTCGACGATAAGCGCGCCGCGCCGGACAAGTGTCGCGACATTAGCCACAGTAGCCGGATGCTGCCACATTTCGGTATGCATCGCGGGCGCATACACCACTGGGCATTGCGCGGTAAGCAGTACATTTGTCAGCAGGTCGTCGGCCAATCCATGTGCCGCCCGGGCCAAAGTGTGCGCCGTAGCCGGCGCAACCACCACTAAATCAGCCTCTCGCCCCAGCCGTACGTGTGAAACCAACTGCGCGTCATCGAATACGTCGGTAGCAACGGAGTGACCGCTCAATGCCTGCCAGGTAGCAACCCCCACAAATCGCAGCGCTTCGGCGGTAGGCACAACTCGCACAGTGTGATCGGCGACGGCAAGCAGCCGCAGCAGTTCCACTGCTTTATATGCCGCGATACCGCCGGAAACGCCCAGCACAATGTTCATGCCAGTACCATGTCGGCTCGTAGCCGATTAAACCGAGGGGATGGCTGGCATCGTGGAGGCAGCGGCCTCCGCGGGTGAAATGGACTCACAGACCAGGGAGTTGGAATTTAACTCTCGCAACGCAACCGAGAGGGCCTTCTCTTGGGGGCGGGTCTCCACCACTGGGCCAACATATTCCAGTAAACCTTCGCTGAGCTGGCTGTAGTAGGCGTTGATCTGGCGGGCGCGCTTAGCACCAATGATCACCAACGCGTACTTTGAGCTCGCTTTTTCCAGCAGCTCGTCGATGGGAGGGTTAGTAATTCCAATAGGTGCAGCAATAGTTCCAGACACGAAAAGCTCCGCCTCAGGCAGGTAATTAAACGTTCTCGCCGGATGCGTCCGGCGAGATGGCGTGGGGCTCACTCAGCGCTGCGGCCGACCGCAACATGGGAGCCCGGCAGCGAAACCTCCGCAACCGTAATCAAGTCTAGCAACTGGTGTGCGGCCGCGCTGACCTTCCCCGCGTAATTGACGATAGTGACATCAAATTCGCCTTCGGCGTCCAGCTCAGCCCGTGCTCGTTCCAACCGACGTGCAATAGCTGCCGAGCTTTCCGTACCTCGTCCGCTGAGCCGAGCGGTGAGGTCTCGCCAAGACGGTGGTCGAAGGAATACCAGCACGGCATCTGGCATTAACGAACTCACCTGCCGCGCGCCTTCGAGATCGATCTCCAGCAACACGGGCATACCCGTGGCCAGCATACGTTCCACAGGTTCACGAGGGGTGCCGTAGCGAGCGGTGGTGTACTGCGCCCACTCCAGCAGTTTGTCCTCAGCGATCATCCGATCAAACTCGGCATCGCTGACGAAGTGGTAGTGCACGCCTTCAGTTTCTCTGGCGCGCGCCGCTCGAGTGGTTATCGAGACCGAGATCCAAACAGCTGGATGTGTGCGGCCAATTTCGGCAACAACCCGCCCCTTCCCCACGCCTGACGGACCTGAAAGCACCGTCAGGCGTGCTCGCCGCGGCAAAGCGGAGGAAGAGATCGGGTCTTCACCGGCCACTGACTTATCAGTTGCCAGCGGCGTCGAACTCAGCGAGCAAGGCACGCTTCTGATTCTCGCCAAGGCCGCGTACACGGCGGCTGTCGGCAATCTTCAGCTTGGTCATGGTCTGCTGCGCACGTACCTTGCCGATGCCAGGCAGCGCTTCCAGCACCGCGGAAACTTTCATCTTGCCAACCACCTCATCGGTTTCGACAGGATCCAAAATCTCAACGAGCGACATTGCGCCGTGCTTGAGCTTGTCTTTCACCGCTGCCCGTGCCTTACGGGCCTCAGCAGCTTTTTCTAGGGCAGCAGCGCGCTGCTCGGGGCTTAGAATAGGTAAAGCCACAGGTCACACCTCAGCAAATCATCGTTGAATACTGTATGGGTTAGTTGTTCAGTCACCAACTAACGCTTGAAATTTATTACCATGTTCTAACATGCTTCACGCCTATCGCCACCCCGCACAACGGGTGCACCCCGTTTGGGCTGACGCACAATGGCAACGCTATATGAGGCCAAGCCAGTCAGGCTACCGCCTGACTCGACCTATACTCATGTATTACCACGCCGGCTTGGATCTCTTGCATAGCCGCCTGCTGGAGCGCGGCTATGTGCGACCCCGCTTGCAGCACCGTACGCGATACCGTAGATAGAACCGCGCGCAGCTCCGGGCCACACTACCGGCAAGTCCATAGGCTTGGCACCCTGGGCACCTATATCTGGTGTCAAAAAAGGACCACCCACACAAGAGAAAGCATGAAGTTGTACTCACTGGCCACTGCTGGGCCATCGCTGTCATCGCTAACTGAAGACTAAGCCAGCCAGTGGCGCCAGCGATGAGCTCGATCCATGACCATGACCTCCCCGGACGTTTCTGCGACACAGCGTTGTCATATCCGCCCCGATAGTGCAGGTGCCCGGCTAGAGTGATCAGCGAACCTCGACACAGTTAAGGACCGACAATGGCTGACAGCGGAGAACAGAACATCCAGGCTGGCCAGGGGTCTCTTAAAGGGGTCTTTCTCGGTTCGGATGTGGCGTGGTCGCACCCGCAAGTTATTGCATTACTGCACCTGGTAGCGCGGGTTCCGCTAAAGGTGTTTTGGTCTAATAACACCTCTATAGACTCTTTTCCAGAAGGAGATTACCGTTCAGCACAGATTGAAGCGCAAGCACAGGTTCCCGGGGTACCACCCAAAGCGCGGCAGCATTTGGTGCCGCTCACTGCTGATTTTCTGCGCGACCTATTTCCGGATGGGGAGGTGCCGGCGTTCCGTCTGACCGACGTTCCGCCTGGATATAGCCGCTGGGCTCGCGAGTACTGTCTGCGGCAGGACCAAATAACTGCGACGGAAAAGCTAGTCCAAGAGCAAGGCTTAGACCCAACCCGAGAAAATCTTGTTTTACTCTCCCACATGCATGAGCACTCAGGTTTTGTGCCGCCGCCCGTGGAGAAGAAATCGGTCAGGTGCTCTCCGTGGCCGCCGACGAGCTTCGGCCGTTTCATGAGTCGCATGTTGGCGGAACGCCCCGAAGCCACCATTGCAGCGATGCACGACTATGTGCGCTCCTTAACCGACACTGATGAGCAGACAGCTCCCGATTTAGAAGAACTACACCAACCAGGTATTTACGACGCTCCGCGAGACACATGCCGGAGACATCGATCAGTTCGAGGCGCAGTTCCGCGCGGCAATGTCCCAGACTGCCGAGCAGGCTAATCCCGCCAGTGCGCCACCACCGCAGGGGCGCCTCGGCGAGCTTGGCAGCCGTGTGCAAAGCGCCATGTGGAATACGGGGCGTATAAAACTCCCCGGGCGCAGAGGTGGAACTCCTGGGAAATAACTACGCCGTAAATCGTTACGGCGCTTAAGGCCAAACCGTTGAAACTCGGTTAGACGCGGACAACCACGATGCGTTCAGATTTAGGCCGCTGTGGCTCTGCCGTCAGCAGGGCAAGATCCTTGGGGTCGCTGGTGAGCAGAAGTACCGGACGTTCCAACGCTTGGGCAGTCGCTGCCACCACCGCGTCAATCGCATGTCTGTGACCAGATAGCCCTGTAGCACCAAGCAGCTCCCCGGCCCGGCGGGCCAGCTCAGCTGTCACGGGTAAGACAACGATACGTGATAGCACTCGGTGCGCAGCGGCGTCTTTAGCTCCGCCACGGAGTACCTCGGTGAGCGTGATCGCACTGACCGTGACTCGGGCTTGCCGCTGGCGAGCGGACTCGAAATACGCGCGGGCGTCTGTTTCGTGTGCAGCGAGCTTGACCAAGCCCTCACTATCGAGCAGCAGAGAACCCGCTGTTGTTACTCGACGTCTGGCCACGCGGCGCGAGCCTTAACTAGTTCAGCTGCTGGCACAGGGCCGTGCTCGGCTTCCATGAGCCCGGAAAGTTCGGTCAAAAGATCGAGTTCAAGCTGCCGCTCTACCGCTCTGGTCACGTACTGGCTAAACGCGCCGCGTTCCACTCTTTGCTGGACAGCCGCAGTGAGGCTCTCCGGCATCGACACGCTAACTTTGCGAGCTCGACCCGGCGAAGGCAACGTACCCATGCAGAACATGCTACCAGCGGTAGCAACATGCCACAAGCGTTTAGCCGCTCCGCAGTGTGGCGTGAATCTCCTGTAACGGCCGCACTCCCAGCTCTCCGCGGATTTGGGCCTCAATACCCATCACCGCCGCCGCGGCACCCTGCACCGTGGTCAGGCAAGGCACCCGAGCAAGCACCGCGGCGCCGCGAATCTCATAGCCGTCGACGCGAGGGCCTGCCGTGCCATACGGGGTGTTGATTACCAGATCGATCTCGCCGGCTTCAATCAGCGCCACGACGTCGGGGTCGCCGCCAACCATGCGCTCCGAATGCTTCCCCACCAAGGCGACCTGGATGCCGTGGCGTTGCAGGACGATCGCAGTTCCGGCAGTAGCCAAGATCTCGAAGCCGAGATCGGCGAGGCGTTTTATCGGAAATACCATCGCGCGCTTGTCATGGTTAGCCACTGAGACGAATACCCGACCCTTGGTAGGGAGCGGACCATAAGCCGCGGTCTGGCTTTTGGCGAACGCACGGCCGAACGCACTATCCAAACCCATCACCTCACCGGTGGACTTCATCTCCGGGCCAAGCAGACTGTCAACGCCCTTGCCCTCGGTGGTACGGAAGCGCTCAAACGGCAGCACTGCCTCCTTCACCGCAATCGGCGTTCCTACCGGTGCGTCCCCACCATCGCCAACAGCTAGAAGTAGCCCTTCCGCACGCAACTGCGCAATAGTGGCACCAAGCATCACGCGCGCCGCCGCCTTGGCAAGCGGGATGCCAGTTGCCTTAGCCACAAATGGCACTGTTCGGCTCGCCCTCGGATTGGCCTCCAGCACGTAGAGCACATCGTCCTTGAGCGCATACTGCACATTGAGTAGCCCGCGCACACCTAAATGCGCAGCGATGGCTTCGGTGTGGCTACGAGCTCGGGCGATGTCGCCCACGCCCAGCGTGATCGGCGGAAGCGCACAGGACGAATCGCCAGAGTGGATACCCGCTTCTTCGATGTGCTCCATTACGCCACCGAGGTACACCTGCTCGCCGTCGCAGAGCGCGTCCACATCAATCTCGATCGCGTCCTCAAGGAACCGATCCACCAACACCGGATGCTCCGGACTGACCTGAGTGGCGCGCGCAATGTAGTCGGCGAGCGCATCGGAGTCGTAGACGATCTCCATCCCGCGACCTCCGAGCACGTAGGAGGGCCGCACCAATACCGGATAACCAATCTCGCACGCGATTGCCGAGGCCTCATCAAACGACGTAGCCAGCCCATAGGCGGGGGCAGGTAGCCCGGCCTGAGCTAGGAGCGCACCGAACGAGCCGCGGTTCTCCGCGGCATCGATCGCCTCCGGCGAGGTGCCCACAATGGGCAGGCCAGCATCCCGCAACCGCTTAGCAAGACTGAGTGGAGTCTGCCCGCCCAACTGCACAATGACGCCAACCACACCGGGGCCTCCGGCGGCTTGGCCGCTTTCGTGCTCGGCGAGATACACCTCCAAGACGTCTTCAAAAGTGAGCGGCTCGAAGTACAGTCGATCGGCGGTGTCATAGTCGGTGGAGACAGTCTCGGGATTGCAGTTCATCATCACCGTCTCGTACCTACTTGACGTTTTCCCGGAAAACGTCCCTTTCGGGGCCGTTTCTACGACGTTTTCCCGGAAAACGTCCCCGCTCTTGGTGGCCTGCAGAGCCATCGCGGCATGCACACACGAGTAGTCGAACTCGATACCCTGGCCGATCCGGTTGGGTCCAGAGCCCAGGATCAGCACCTTTGGCGCGGCGCTGGGCAGCACCTCGGTCTCACCCCGAAAACCTTCGGCGCCACCCTCGTAGGCCGAGTAGTAATACGGCGTGGCCGCGGCAAACTCCGCGGCGCACGTATCGACCGTCTTATACACCGGGCGCACACCCATGCGGTGGCGGAGTCGCCGCACAGCGTCTTCATCGGGCAGCTCTGGTCGAAGAGCCGCCAGCTGCTGGTCGGAGCAGCCCAACCGCTTCGCCCGCCGCAGCAGGACGCCATCAAGCACCGGAGCGGCAGCGATCTCTGCGCGCAGCTCAACCAACCGCGCGATCTGGTCGATGAACCACGGGTCGACGCTGGAGGCTGCCGCCACGTCGGCTACCGAAGCCCCGTAACGCAACGCTCGTTCCGCCGTATAAATCCGGCCGTCATGCGGAGTCCGCAGCGCTTGAAGCGCCCCCTCACGCGCCGAATCAATGGACGTTTTCAGGGAAAACGTCGCTTCAGGGGTGGTTTTGGTGACGTTTTCGGGGAAAACGTCGCTGGAGACGGTATCGGGATCGGGTGTGGTCCAGAATCCGCTGGCAGTGGTTTCGGTGGACCGGAGCGCCTTCTGCAGTGCCTCGGCAAACGATCGACCGAAGCTCATCGCCTCGCCGACGGACTTCATGGTCGTAGTGAGTTCGGCGTCAGCTCCGGGGAACTTCTCGAACGCGAACCGCGGTACTTTCACCACTACGTAGTCCAACGCGGGCTCAAAGCTTGCCGGAGTGCTGCCGGTGATGTCGTTGTCGATCTCGTCAAGGGTATAGCCGATCGCGAGCTTGGTCGCGATTTTGGCAATAGGGAAACCGGTGGCTTTAGACGCCAACGCCGAAGACCGCGACACGCGTGGATTCATCTCGATCACCACAAGCTGGCCAGTTTCGGGATGCACCGCGAACTGAACGTTGCAGCCTCCAGTGTCCACACCCACCGCACGCAGCACAGCGATGCCGACGTCGCGCATCGTCTGATACTCCCGATCGGTGAGCGTCATCGCTGGTGCCACCGTGACAGAGTCACCGGTGTGCACGCCCATCGGGTCGATATTTTCAATAGAGCAGACCACGACCACGTTGTCGCATGCGTCCCGCATCAGCTCCAGCTCGTATTCCTTCCAACCCAGCACGCTCTCCTCGATCAGTACCTGGGCGGTAGGACTAACCGCGAGCCCGGCGGTAACAATCGCGCGCAGCTGCTTCTCGTCGCGGGCCAGACCCGAGCCAAGGCCGCCCATGGTGAAGCTAGGCCGAGCCACCACCGGATATCCTAGCTCCGCCACCGCATCCAGCACTTCTGACAGCGACTGACAGACCCGACTTCGCGGGGTTTGCGCACCAATACTGGCCACTAAGTCTTTGAACTGCTGACGATCTTCGCCCCGGCCAATCGCGGCAATGTCGGCACCGATCAACTCCACGCCGTACCGCTGTAGCACCCCACGTTCATGCAGCGCCACGGCCGTATTCAGAGCAGTCTGGCCACCCAACGTCGCGAGCAGCGCGTCCGGGCGTTCCCGCTCAATGACCAGCTCCACAAACTCGGGCGTGATCGGCTCAATGTAGGTTGCGTCGGCGAACTCTGGATCGGTCATAATCGTGGCCGGGTTAGAGTTCACCAGGCTGACCCGCAGCCCCTCTTCCCGCAGTACCCGACACGCTTGGGTGCCGGAGTAGTCAAACTCGCATCCCTGGCCAATGATAATTGGCCCCGAACCGATAACCAAGATGTGCTTCAAATCTTTTCGTTTAGACATAGTCACTCTCAGACGCTCGCTGGCGGCGTTCTCGGCTCCTTGCGTACCCATTCCGCTGCGCTCCATTTTCGTACGCGGCGTCGCCTGCGGCCTTGCCAGCCAACGCCTGTTGCGCGACTGAGGCGGCCGAGGTCGTGTTCATTTCTCTCCCATCAGAGCCAAAAACCGGTCGAACAGGTGTGCAGCATCATGCGGGCCGGCGGCGGCTTCGGGATGGTATTGCACCGAGAACGCGGGAACGTCCAGGCAGCGCAGTCCTTCGACTACGTTGTCGTTGAGGCAAACGTGGCTCACCTCGACCCGGCCGAACTCGGTATCTATCACCGCATCGCGATCGGTAGAGAGCGTCGGATGTTCGACGGCAAAGCCATGATTGTGCGAGGTGATCTCGACTTTCCCAGTGACGCAGTCGCGCACCGGTTGATTGATCCCCCGATGCCCGTAGCGCAGCTTGAACGTGCCAAAACCCAGTGCCCGGCCGAGCAGCTGATGCCCAAAGCAGATGCCAAACAGTGGCACCTTGCGCGTCAGCAGCTCCCGCGCCAGGCTCACCGGATGTTCAGCGGTCGCTGGATCGCCCGGCCCATTAGAGAAGAACACTCCGTCGGGCTTCATAGCCAACACTGTTTCTATGGAAGTGGTAGCCGGCACCACATGAACCTCGATGCCGAGCCGGCTCATGCTGCGGGGAGTATTTCGTTTGATCCCGAGGTCGATCGCGACCACTCGATACTTCGCTTGTCCTTGCGGCGACACCACGTAAGGCTCGGAAGTCGTTACAGCGTCAAACAGCTGCGCCCCCACCATCTGTGGGGCATCGTTCACCCGCTGCGTCAACGTGGCAGGGTCACGTTCAACCGTGGAGATGGCCGCGCGCATCGCGCCGCGTTCGCGCAGGTGACGAGTGAGTGCACGGGTGTCGATTCCGCTGATGCCCACCACCCCGTCACGCACCAGTCGCTGCTCGAGGCCGCCTGTGGAGCGCCAATTCGAGCTGACCGGAGAGGGATTGCGCACCACATATCCGGCCACCCAAATGCGCGACGACTCGTCATCGTCGTCGTTGACACCGGTGTTACCGATCTGCGGTGCGGTCATCACCACAATCTGGCGATGGTAGGACGGATCAGTGAGGGTTTCCTGGTAGCCGGTCATGCCGGTGTTGAACACCGCTTCGCCGAAAGTCTCGCCGTGAGCGCCGTACGCTTCGCCGTGGAACGTCCGGCCGTCTTCTAAGACGAGCAGCGCGGGCCCACCGACAGGTTGGTGTACCGGGATATTCATGGGGCTGGGATCACCTTTCTTTGATCGGCGGTGCGGCCCTCATCAGCGGTCACCCGGCCACGCAGCATCGTGGTGATAACGCGCACCGGGAACCGCATACCTTCGAACGGCGTATTCGTGGCAAGGCTGGCCGACTCAGAGCCCCGCACCAACCAGGGCACGTCGGGGTCCACCAACACGAGCGTGGCCGGTTCTCCGACAGCGATCGGCCGGCCTTGGTCGGGCAGGTTAGCGATGGCCGCTGGTCGCTCGCTCATTACCCGCGCGATCCCGCGCCAATCGAGCAGGTTCTCGGCCAGCATCGTCGCGGCGACCACCGGCAGCGCGGTCTGCATACCGAGCATGCCGGTCCGCGCCGCGGCCCACTCGCAGTTCTTGTCGTGGTCGGCATGTGGGGCATGGTCGGTGGCGACGCAGTCGATGACACCCTCGGCCAGCGCCGCTCGCAGGGTGGCCGTGTCGGCAGCGGTGCGCAGCGGTGGGTTGACCTTGTTGACCGGGTCATAACTGTGCAGTCGATCGTCGGTAAGGAGTAGATGATGCGGTGTTACCTCGGCACTCACCGCCGTCCCCCGGCCGTGGGCCCAGCGCAGGATATCGACACTGCCCGCCGCCGACACATGGCAGATGTGCAGCCGCGCACCCGCTGCCTGAGCCAGCAGACAGTCGCGGGCGATGATCGTCTCCTCCGCGGTAGCGGGCCACCCGGCGAGGCCGAGCCGTGCGGCGATCTCGCCCTCGTGGGCCTGCGATCCGATCGTGAGCCGTGGGTCCTCCGCATGCTGGGCGACCACTGCGCCAAGCGCCGTGCAGTACTCCAGCGCGCGGCGCATCAGCAACGGGTCCGATACGCAGAAGCCGTCGTCGGAGAAGATCCGCACCTTAGCGGCGCTGTGCGCCATTCCGCCGAGCTCGGCGAGCCGCTCTCCCGCCAGTCCCACAGTCACCGCGCCGACGGGGTGCACGTCGGTCAGGCCGATGTCTTGTCCGCGCCGCCAGATGTGCTCCACAAGCACGGCGGTGTCGGAGACCGGGTCGGTGTTGGCCATCGCAAAGATTGCGGTGTAACCACCCAGGGCCGCAGCGGCGGAACCCGTCTCGATTGTCTCGGCGTCTTCCCGGCCGGGCTCACGCAGATGAGTGTGCAGGTCCACCAGTCCGGGCAGAGCAATGAGCCCGCCACAGTCGCGCGTCTGCGCACAGGTGGTCGCAAGCTTGCGCCCGATCTCCGCGATCACCCCGTCGCGGATCAGGACATCGACCGGCTGACCTTCGCCGTACGGCCGCACCCCGCGTAACAGCATCTGTTGCTCCACTCACTCCTCCCCTTCGCTAGCAAGTAGATGGCAGAGCACGGCCATTCGGACATGAACTCCGTTCCGGACCTGTTCGTTGACCATCGTGCGTGGTGAATCGGCCACGGTCGAGGCGATTTCCATTCCGCGCAGCATCGGACCCGGGTGTAGCACCACAGCGTGCTCGGGCAGCAGAGCCAACCGGGTTTCCGACAGGCCGTACATGATCGCGTACTCCCGGGCCGATGGGAAGAACCCGCCGCGCATCCGCTCCGTTTGGACCCGCAGCATCATCACCGCGTCGGTTTCCGGGAGGGCAACGTCCAGATCGTGACCCACCGAAACCTGCCAGTTACGCACCCCGGTGGGGAGCAGCGTGGGCGGAGCAACCAGATGCACGCGGGCGCCGAGAGTCGTGAGGAGCTCGACGTTAGAGCGCGCCACCCGGCTGTGCAGCACATCGCCGACAATACTGATCCGCTTGCCATCGAGGCTGCCCAGTTGGTCGCGGAGGGTGGCGGCGTCGAGTAAAGCCTGGGTGGGGTGCTCATGAGTTCCGTCACCCGCGTTCACCACGCGAGTGCCGCCTGTTTGCGTGTCACGCTGGGTCTCATTCAAACCCTGTGCCTCTTCGAAACCTTGTGCCTCATCCAGCCAGTGCGCCACCCGCTGGGCGGCACCGGACGCCGGGTGGCGCACCACCAGGCAGTCCGTTCCCATCGCGCCCAGCGCCAGCGCGGTGTCTCGCAGTGATTCACCTTTGGCCACCGATGAGCCCGGCACCGATACGTTGACCACGTCGGCGCTCAGCCACTTACCGGCGATTTCGAACGAGGCCCGCGTCCGGGTGGAGCTTTCGTAGAACAACGTCACGATAGTGCGCCCGCGCAGGGTCGGCAGCTTGTGCACCCCGCGTCCGAAAAGGCCCTCCTTGAGCTGGTCCGCCGCGTCTAGGAGCCCTTCCACGGTCGCCCGGTCGAGGTCAGTGGCGCTCAATAGATGGCGCACGATCACCGCCCGCCGTTCGTCGCAGCTGCCGCGCGAGCAGACCGCTGCTGGCCGGTGACGATCACAGCGTCGGTGGCATCAACCTCAGAAAGCTGTACATGAACTGTTTCATCGCGCGAGGTGGGCAGGTTTTTGCCAACATAGTCGGCACGGATCGGTAACTCCCGGTGCCCGCGATCAACAAGCACCGCCAGCTGAACTACCGCTGGCCGCCCCAGCTCGCGTAGCGCGTCCAGCGCCGCTCGCACCGTCCGGCCCGAGTAGAGCACGTCGTCGACGAGCACAATATGAGCGTCGTCGACGCTGTCGATTGGTAGCTCGGTCCTTGCACTGCGAACACTTCGCAGTGCAAGATCGTCGCGATAGGCGGTGATGTCGAGGCAGCCGTGCGCAATCGGTAATCCACCGAGTGTGTGCATGCGGCCGGCAAGCCGCCGCGCCAGGAACACTCCACGGGTGGGAATTCCTAGCAGCACTGGAGTGTGACCACCGGTAGCGTGTTCGAGAATTTGATGGGCGATACGAGTGATCGTGCGGTTCATCGCCGGGGCGTCGATCACAACGGCGCCGTTGGAATTGACTGCGTCGGTTGATCTCAGGGCAGCCACAGCAGCTCCACGCTCCTTCCTCGCCTCACGGGACGAGCCTTAAAGGATGCAAACGTTGGAATGGTAGCACGGCAGCCCTGGGTCTGCTCCGCGTAAGGGGTTGAACACCAAGGGCGTGCCAGCTCATGAAGTAGATATAGGGCACCGGTGGATAATTGAGTACCCAAGGCACACCGATGAGCCGCTTAGACCCTTCCAACTGCGCTCCCCCGACTTTCCGAGCCACGCCCGCTATGCGGCGCCTGCGCCGGGTAGGACTCAGGCTGATCTATTGGGCCAGCGAAGTGCTTTTGTGTCCAGAGATAAATGGGAGATGCCGCCAATGTGGTGGCAATGGTCATCAAGGCAAGCACGGTATAGAGCTCAGTGGTGATGAGGTGTTTCTCCAATCCAATGTTGAGCAGAATGAGCTCCATCAGGCCTCGGGCATTCATAAGGGAGGCGAGGGACAGCGATTCTTTTTGCGTCGACCCAGTGGATCGGCACGCGACGTAGCATGCGCCGCCCTTGCTGATAACGGCCACAGCGGTGATGAGCGCGAGCACGCTTAAAGTTAACGGATTGAGTAGCAGCCGTAGGTCAGCTTGCAGCCCGGAGTACACGAAGAAAATTGGCAACAGAACAGTGACTGTGAGCGGTTCCATCCATCCACGTAGTTTCTCGGCCAACTCACCACGAGGCATGACAGCACCGGCAATAAACGCGCCGAACACCAGGTAGACGCCAATTACCTCGGTTAGCGTGGCGCAGGCAAGCGCGATTAGCGCGCCAATGACAACGATCTGCTGTGTGTCGATGCGTATCCGGCTTGCCATGTGCCGCAGCATCGGACGGCCGATGAACACCATGCCAAGGACGTAAATGAGCGATCCGCCAAGCGCAAGTAGAACTGTGAGCAGATTACCGGTAGCGGTAGAGATCACCAAGGCGAGCAGAATCCAGGCCACGGCGTCGTCCACTGCGGCGCAGGCGAGAGCCATGGTACCGATACGGGTATGGGTCAAACCAGTTTCATAGATGATCCGAGCAAGCATGGGGAACGCTGTAATCGCGATGGCCGAGCCGATGAAGATCGCGGCCTGCCAAGGTCGGATATGTCCAGGGAAGAATCTGTCCGAGAAGGTGAGTAGCCACCCGACAGCGCCTCCGATCAGGATAGGGGCGAACACTCCAGCAGCGGAAATTTTCGCTGCCTGACCCCGGTGTCGAGAAAGTAGCTTGACGTCGAATGCCAAGCCAACCACGAACATGTAAAACACCAGCCCTAGCTGGCCCAGCACGTAAAGAATCTGCACGGATGGGTGAGTGATGGTTGTCGCGTCACCTCCCACGTGGAGCGTAAATTTGGTGGGGAAGAGACCATGCTGCAGCGCGGGCCACATGGCTCCCAGGAGGGTGGGGCCAAGAAGGAACCCGGACACCATGTCAGAAACAACCTGTGTTTGACCAAGCCGACGAAGTGCGGCTCCTATCAAGCGACACACCGCCAGGACTACGACCAGCTGCACGAATAGATGTGTGGCAAGCTCAGCATTGGTAGGCATGTCTGGACCCCCATCAGCTTAGGGGCGCAAAGCGGGCCTGGAAGAACCGCAGATATGGAGGTTCGGACACGAACTTCAGACCGCTGATGCTGTCGCGACGCTTCCACAAGTCGAGGATGGATTCAGCGACGACATCGAGGTGGGATCGGGTGTAGACGCGACGCGGAATAGCCAGTCGAACAAGTTCGAGGGTAGGCATCCGGTTAAGACCAGTCTGGGGATCACGGCCGGCCGAAACAGTGCCGCGTTCGACACCCCGCACACCTCCTTCAACGTAGAGGGCGGCGGCTAACGCCTGCGCGGGGAGCTGCTCACGGTTTAGGTGAGGTAAAAATGCCGCGGCATCAAGACACACGCAGTGGCCACCAATCGGTTGCACAATCGGTACGCCGGCTTCGTTGAGCAGCTCACCGAGATAGCCGACCTGCTCAACGCGGGCCCGAATGCTCTCATCGGCGACCGACTCGACTATGCCCTGCGCCACGGCCTCCATGTCTCGTCCGGCCATGCCGCCATAGGTGTGCAGGCCCTCGTACACCACCACCAGGCTGCGCGCCTGCACGGCGAGATGGGGGTCGCGAAGCCCCAGCCAGCCTCCGATGTTGGCAAAGGAATCCTTCTTAGCCGACATCGTCGCGCCATCGGTCAGGTCACACATCGCCCGCAGAATGGCCGCAATGCTGGTATTGGCCCAACCAGGTTCGCGTTGCTGAATGAACCATGCATTCTCCACCGCTCGAGCGGCATCTAGGATTAATAGGATGCCGTGCCGGCGGGTTATCGTGCGCACCTCATCGATGTTGCTCATCGACACCGGCTGGCCACCCGCCATGTTGACTGGGGCGCCTAGCGCAACGTAGGGAATTTGCGCGGCTCCCACGTCAGCTATCAGTTTTTCCAGCTTGTCGCAGTCGAAATTGCCCTTAAACGGATGGTCGGCGAGAGGGTCATGGGCAATGTCGATGATGACGTCCTGAAATGTGCCGCCGTTGAGCTCCTGATGGATCCGGGTAGAAGGAAAATACATATTGCCGGGGCACTGATGACCGGGTTTTACCAGTATCCGATTGAGAATGTTCTCCGCGGCGCGCCCTTGGTGGGTAGGGATGATCTCGGAGTAGCCGTAATACTCGCGCACCGTTGCTTCTAGGCGGCTGAAGCTACTTGAACCCGCATAGGCTTCGTCCCCCAGCATCATTGCCGACCACTGCCGGTCGGACATGGCATTGGTGCCGGAGTCGGTGAACAGATCGATATATACATCCGTGGAGGCCAGTAGACAGGTATTGTATCCAGCCTCAACGATTGCTTGCTGGCGTTCTGCCTGAGTGAGCTGGTGTATGGGCTCCACCATTTTCACTTTCCACGGCTCGGCCGGGTACCTGGCCATTCAGCTCACCACCGTTTCATGCGTCAGCGCGGTCTGGAAAAATTTCACCAACTGCGGCAAGTAATCGTCGGGGGCATAGCGGTTCTCTAGATCTTCGAGAAGATGCAGCACCCCGGCATCGCGTCCGTTGCGGCGAAGATGCAGCACCGGATGCAGGAAAGGCGTCACCGCCGCGTATGACAGGTCCGGAGAGCGTTCGACGCGGAGCGGGTCTGGCGCCGGCGGACCGTAGGCCAGCGTCACCGCGACCTGCCAGCCGTTGCCGAGCCCGCCCTCCCTCACCCAATCCAGCGGTACGCCCAAGTAAGCGTTCATGCATTCGCCATCCTCGATAGCGACATCCGCGTAATACCCCGGTTGCAAGTAAATAGCATCGGAGGTGTTGATTCGGTCTAGCGCCCACTCGGCCAGCTTTTTGGCATCAGCCGACAGCGCCTGATCCGGAGAAAGCCGGCCGTTAGATATCAGTAGGCGAGCTAAGAAGCGAGCGTTGTAGCGAAAGCCATGGATAAAGCCGGACATGGTTTTGCGGTAGTCGCGAGAATGGGTCACAGTTCCGGCAAAATACAGACCTGGATTGCGGGGGCTTTGATAGGAGGACGTCATCGCTGGAAATCGTGCATCGTGGCTGGTTTCTACGTTGAGCTTTGAAAAAATGTCTTGTGCGGCGAAACGAAAACCCGTCGCCGCGATAACCCGATCATAGTGATAAGTAACTCGGTGCCCACCGGCGTGAGTGTAAGCGAGGTCTACGTGAAATCCCTTGGCATCACAACGAATTTCCGTGATTTCCGCATCAAGCAGAGCATTGCCAATTTTGAGTTGATAGGTATCGATAAGGCCATTATTGATGGCCCTTAAATTGCCAACATAATGGCTATTCCAGGCAAGCTTTACTGTATTTGGACTAGCCATATGAATAGCATGAGCAACAGGCATTAACAAATCTGCAGTTTCGAAAGCCGAATTGCCTTTACCTATGATTAATACACGTAGGTTGGCAAACTCGTTCGGATCGATGCTCATATTTTCGTAACTGTCGGCGTGCTCGATTCCTGGGATTGCCGGCACATAGGGCGCCATGCCAGTTGCGACCACAACACGTCGGGCTGTAAGCGTATCAGCGTTGTTCAGCGTGACAGTAAATTCGCCGCTAGGCGCGGTTTCGATGCTGCGTACACGAGCATTGTAGCGAATGTGCAGCTGCTGACGGACGACAAAATCAGTAAGGTAGCGGACCATGTCGTTGGCTTCAGGCCAATAATCTTGGCTATACCGAGCGAACTGTAGCCTGTCATCATCGCTGAGTAAGGAGTTCCAGTCGAAACGTAACGAATTGTCCTGTAGAGCTACCGCGCATTTGTTGACGGAGATGAGCTGACGGTGGCGCGGGAAACGGTTAAAGAAATCTCCTGGCCCATCAGCGGCTTCGACTACCAGATAGTCACTACGCGCTTGATGTAGTTCATGAGCTACTTGAATCCCGCCGGGGCCCGCACCGATGATGAGAACATCAATTCTAGTACTACCCTTCATAGGAAGCATTCCTACACCGCCTCAACTAGGACGAAAAGCTAGATGGCACACTAGAATACTCGTAACTAGTCGAGTCCGTGCGGAAATAGCGGTTAAATGCCGCCCAAACGCAACAGGTCCGATAGCTACTTAAACGACATTTTCCTGGACTGTCGCGAAAAACCGCTAAACAGTGAGGTTTTCCCTGAAAACGCCGTATGCAGAAGCTGACATCGTGGCCAAGGTGACGCAGGGCTTAGGCAACCGTGCCGGCGTTTCAGGGAAAACGTCGGCACATAGGGTTGTTGGGGGACGATTCCAGGGAAAACGTCCTCGATACTGCAGCCACGGGAGACGCATGCTGTTTCGGATGTGGGAAAAGCCTGTTGATTGTGGGCACGCGGGAGTCACCCTGACAGACGGCCATTGGGTCGTGCACGGGCACAATTTGATCCGCACCGTGCTGGCCGATTTAGTGACGTTTCGCCCAGACAACGCACTCGACGCGGTCACCCCCATATCGGCGGCCGCGCTGCGGCTACTGGCCGATCACGGATTTCGACTTCCCGCCACGCTCGCCAATAACGGCACATCCTCGCACGAGGCGCTACGCGCGCTAGTCACCCAAGAGTTGCAACCGGCGCGGATAGCACAGCACCGAGGATGGCTCACTGGAATACTGCGCCGTCGGCTCATCCCTTTAACTCGCAGCCTACGCGCGGGACGCCGAGCCGACTTGCATGCAGCCATTTCCCACGACCTGCCGCTGGCGATACTCGCCCGCGTGATGGCACTACCAGACGACATAGCGCGCGGAGTCAAAGAGTTCTCCGCGGCGGCACTGGAATTGTTTTGGGCGCCGCTGGATGCCGCTCGACAAAATCAGCTGGCCGAGCTAGTCGGTACCTACCACGCTCAGCTGCGTCGCTTTGTCCGCACTGCGCGCCCAACCATGTTTCCATTACGCGAACGCGCCTTTGCGCAGGGCTTTTCTGAAGATGAAGTGACCGCGGCGCTGTTCTTTCTGCTCATTGCCGGGCAAGAGACCACCTCACAGTTCCTCACACTGCTCATGCACCGGTTGATGTCGGAAACCACGATTCTGAACGGGCTGATCGACGGTTCAATCAGCGCCACTGAAGTGGTCGAAGAAGGGCTAAGGCTGGAGTCACCCGTGGTCACCTGGCGGCGGGTAACCACACGAGAGGTCCAGTTAGGCGGCACTCTGCTACCCCCTGGAGCATCGGTACTGCTCTGGTTAGCCCATGCCGGTCGCGACGACGCCGTGGTGGCTCAGCCTGAGGAGTTTATGCCTGGTCAACCCGGCTCGCGGCGACATCTCGCTTTCGGCGCCGGCGCTCATCGCTGCGCGGGTGCACAGTTAGCCCGAATGGAAGCGTGCGTCGTCGTGACCGAAGTAGCTCCACTGCTCAGGCGCTGCACTGTTATTCAACCGCCGTGGTGCCCGGATAACTTGTCGTTTCGGGCGCCAAACGCACTCATGGTGCAGCTATTCCGCTGAACTGGCTAAGACACTGCGTCGACTTCCTGAAGCTCTCGAGATTGAACGTGCCGTGCAGCACTGGCGCGAGCCAGCTGGGCGCTGCCAAGCGGAACTGATGTGGGGTGAGATCGCCAGCTCCTTCGGGAACAGCGCCCGCGATGAGAGCTCGAGCCCCACCGGCAGCGTTGGTTAGATCGGTTAGATTGCTGCGATGCACCAACTCCAGAGCGCTTGGCCAGGAGCCGAGCACAACGACCGCAGGACGACAGGCAAGCGCCTCCAGAGTGAGGGCCGTGTGGCTGAGAGTGCCAAGTCCAGCCCGAGCTACTACCAGTGATGACATCCCACAACGCAGCGCAAGATCTCGTACTGTCCACCCCTGCGTGCCCATGGGCACGAGCAAGCCACCCGCCCCTTCAACCAGCACCAGATCGTGCTTTTGTGCAAGCTCATGCACCGCGGCCACCACCGGTTCCAAACCCAATGGCGGCTCACCAGCTATTCGAGCTGCCGCGAGCGGAGCCAGCGGCTCTGCGTACCGGGCGAGCGTGACGGTAGTAGTCGGCGCGGCAAGGCGGGCAACGGTGGCCGCATCGTCGTCGTCGTCGCCGGACTGCGCTGGCTTGAGTACGGCCACCTTAAGCCCAGCCCGTCCGGCGGCCGCCGCTAACGCGGCGGTGACAATAGTCTTACCCACACCGGTGTCGGTGCCGGTGATCAAGACCGGTCCTCGCCAACCCGTCATGCTGGCGCCTTTCCCCATTGCCGAGCCGCATCGGGAGCGGTCTGTACCACCACATCGATCGCCCGAACGAAGTGCTCGCGCGGCACGCCCGCGTTGATAGTGAGCCGTAGTCGTGATTGTTTGTCCGGAGTAGACGGCGGCCGGAAACACCCCACGGCAACGCCGTGTTCTCGACAGGGGGTGGCCCACTCGGTGGCGGCTGCGGCACTTGGGGCGAGCACCGAGAGTACCCCGCCTGCCGCGGCGGCGACTCCGAGCCCACCAGCGTGCAGCCTCGCTACCGCGAGCTCCGCGCGCAGCGCCACCTCGGCTCGAAGTTGCTCAGAACCGCGCGCCAGCCGTAGCGCCGCCCGGACACCAGCCACAACCGGCGGCGCAAGCGCAGTATCGAAGATGAAAGGGCGGCTGGTATCTACTAGATGGGCAATCAGCTGCGCGCTACCCGCCACCACACCACCTGCTCCACCTAGCGCCTTGGACAGCGTGGCGGTGACCACGATATCTGGCTCACCGGCTAGGCCCGCGGCGGCCAGCACTCCCCCACCGCCTGGCCCGAGTACGCCCACCGCATGTGCCTCATCAACAAGGAGTAGCGCGCCGTGGCGGCGGCAGATCGAGTGCAGCTCAGCTACCGGCGCACAATCACCGTCTACCGAGTACAGCGACTCGATCACCACCACAGCGCGCCGACCCGGATGGCCTTCAAGGAGCTCAGCTAGCGCGGTGGGGTCTGAGTGCGGCGCTAGCAACGTCTCCGCGCGGGTCAAGCGAGCCGCATCGATCAAAGAGGTGTGCGCGTGCGCATCAAGTATCAGCAGCGTGCGAGCGCTAGTGAGCGCGGCCATAGCAGCTAGATTGGCCAAATACCCGGATGAATACACCAATGCCGCTGGAGTGTGTAGCGCCTCCGCCAGCTCAGACTCCAGTGCTGCATGCTCGGCTGTGGAGCCTCGCACGAGCCGGGACCCGTTCGCACCTAAGCCGTAGTCGCGCAGCGCCGCAGCGGCGGCGGCAAGCACTTCCGGGTGTCGAGACAACCCGAGGTAGTCGTTGCCTGCCAGATCGCAGAGCTGGTCGTCTGCGTCCCGGGTGACAAGTGTGCGGCGCAGGCCGGCCGCACGACGGAGCTCAGCACGGCGCTCCAAAGTGGATAACCATGCCGATGGAGAGTGTGAGCCGGGGTGAGGTAGCTCTTGATTCACGCTGAGCCGCTCCACTGCGAAGTCATGCCGTCTCTCAAGGTCATACCGTCTCTCAAGGTCATACCGTCTCTCAAGGTCATACCGTCTCTCAAGTCACATCGTTGATCGCGGCGATGACGGCGTTCGCTAGAAGCTCGGTCTCGGCTTGCGCTAACGCCAGCGGCGGCATCAATATCACCACGTCACCAAGCGGCCGCAGCAGCACGCCACGCGCCTGGGCGGCTTGGCACACCGCGAACCCAGTACGCTCGGTAACACTGCGAAGCTCAATGCCGGTCATAGTGCCCAGCCGGCGTACTTCCACCACACTGGGGTGAGAGCCCAGCGGGGCGAGTAACGTGCCAAGACGCTCCCCGAGCTGCGCCGCCTGCCCTACCAGGTTTCGTTCAGCCATCAACCGCAGGTTCGCAAGCGCCGCCGCGCAACTCAGCGGATTCGCGGTGTAGGTGTGACCGTGAAAGAAGGTGCGGTTCTCCGAGGCCGGACCAAGGAAAGCGTCGTACACCGCTTGCGTCGCCAGCACAGCCGATAGCGGCAGGTAGCCTCCGGTGAGTCCTTTGCCGCAAATCAGCAGATCAGGGACAATGCCGGCGTGCTCGCACGCCCACATGCGCCCAGTACGCCCGATGCCGGCCGCCACTTCGTCGCAGATGAGCAGCGCACCGTACTCGTCGGCGAGGCGGCGACACGCGCGCAGATATGCAGCGTCGTACGTCAGCATTCCGGCTGCGCCTTGAATCATCGGTTCTACGATGATCGTGCAGACTTCCGAGCCACGCTCGGCCATGAGGGCCGACAGCTCATCGATCGCTTCGACCGCGCGCGCCTGCGGCGACTGTCCGGGGGCGCGAACGCCCGGTGAGCCCGTAGTGAGCGCGCGGAGCAGTATCGGCCGGTAGGTGGCATGAAATAGCTCGATGCCACCTACGCTTACCGCACCCAGCGTGTCACCGTGGTAAGCCTGTGACAGATGAACGAACAGCGGTCGATTGTGGCCGCTTTGCGCACCGTATTGGTAAGCCATCTTCAGCGCCGCTTCCACCGCGGAGGAGCCGTCACCAGCGTAGAAGACCTTCGCCAGCTCCGACACCGACTCCGCGTCACGCGGGGCGACCGAGAGCAGCTGCTCGGCAAGTTCGATACCGGGAGCGTGGGTAGCACCCAGGAACGTCGAGTGGGCCGCTTTGGCTAGCTGGTCACGGACAGCGGCGTCGAGCTCGGGCACACGATGGCCAAAAGTGGTGACCCACAACGACGACACGCCGTCGAGATACCGCACACCATCGGAATCAAACAGCCAGGGACCGTCGGCGCGATCGATCACAAGCGGCTTATCGTCAAGCCAGCTCGCGTGCTGAGTGAACGGATGCCACACCGCCGCGGCATCACGGCTCCGCCAGGAGCCGCTGGTTACAGAACTTGGTGGCACAGAACTTGGTGGCACAGAACTTGGTGGCACAGAAGTTGGTGGGGCAGAATTTCGTGTTACAGAACTGCTGGTAACAGTGCTCTCCAAAACCGTTCCTTCAGATTGGGGAAGAGGAAACTTAAGGAATCCCTGTGTAGGCTACTGGTCACGAGAAAGCAGCGGGAAGCGTCCGGTAGATCGACGGTTCGTATTGGTCGGGGCGTTCTGCCGACAAGAGCGCGCACAATGCTACGAACGCGGGCAGCGTAGTAGCGCCGAGCAGCTCCGCTAAGCGGCGGATGCTGATGTAGTCGGCACCGGCACCGGCAGCTTGGGCGGCTGTGGCGTGCTGGTCCACCGTGGCGAGGTCAGCAGGATGCGGCATGTGAGTGGGCTGCCTCGCGAGGCGTTTGGCCTTCGCGAACTCGCAGCTAAGTTCTGATACCCCGGTGGCGTCATAGATAATCTTTTCGGCGTGTTCTAGGGAGCAGGTGTCGCGGAGCGCAGCCGCTGGCGTGGCTGCTTCGGCGGCACTTGCCAGTACCGAGTACAGGGCGGTAGTGCTGGCGGAGAGTTGGACGTGACGGCAGGCGGCGCGAGTGGCTACGGTTCCTCGGTGACCGCGGGCGGCGGCGGCAAGAAGCCCCGACGCCTCAGACGGGTGCCAGCTGAACACGCCTTCAATCGAAGCGACGTCGTTGAATGTAAAGTCGCTGGATTCCATGTTGCAGAGCCGCTTGGCGTTCAGCTGGGTGAGACGGTCAATCACAACCGCCTCAGACAGCTCGCCGTCTATACCGGGGGCCGCAACAATCAGGCGGGTAGGTATGCCGGAGGCGACGCAAGCCGTGAGCGCGAGTTGATCAGCGAGGAGGTTAGTTAGTCCGGCATCAGCGCCGTTGGCGAGCACGTCTCCCCCGACGTCAATCAACGCGATGTCATCGGAGTTGAACAGCTCCGCTAGTTGCGCTGAGCACTACCCACCGCCCGCAGCTCTGGCCTATACTGAAAACTATGGCTACCGCACAGCAACGCGAATATGAAGTCCGCCTTTAGCGCCAACCAGAGGGTGGGTTCACCGTGTTTGTGCCAGAACTACCCGACGTCATCACCGAAGGTGACACCCGCGAAGAAGCCCTCGCAATGGCCAAAGACGCCATAGATAGCTACCTCGAAGCCATGCGTGGGCACGGCTGGGAAATCCACCTCACGGAGACTAGCCGGGTAACAGCCAACGCATGAACGGCAAGCTACCAACAGTCACACCCAAAAGAGCTGATACGTGCACTCGAGAAACACGGCGGCTGGGAACTAGCCCGAGTAAGCGGCAGCCACCACATCATGAAGCACCCTGTAGAGCATCGAATGGTGCCCATCCCCATGCATAACCGCGATCTCAAGATCGGCACGCTACGCGGCATTATTCGGCAAATCGGTATAAGCCCCGACGAACTTCGCCGTTTCTTATAAGCATCACAGAACAGTTTCAAAAGCGCGAAGCCCGACCGGGCACCATCCGAGTAGCGAGCCGGGCACACTTCTAAAGGCTCAACACCACCAAATAGCAGCCGGCAAAGGCCAGGCATGGCACCATTTCCTCTCAGCCCTGACCACTCTCGCCAAAAACCATCCCCGACGCCCCAGACCGCCTAATCCCAAACCACGGAGCCCCAACCTGACCAGTTACAAAGCTGGCTAATCGCCGACCTCAGCAGAAACGGGGTTGCTACTGGACAAGGACGAAGTCTAGATAGCTCCTGGCGCATCGGCCAGCCCAAGACAATGAGAGGGCGCAGTGGGCAGATGCCTATTCGACCAAGGTCTAGTTTTTACTCGGGAGAATGGTTTACCGCTGCCACCGGATTCGGTGGGCGATAGGTTCCGTGCACTAACAGATTCGGCGGGCCTGCCCTCTATCAGGTTTCATGACCTCGGCACGGGGCGGCTTCACTGAGATTGGCTTCCGGCGTTGACATCTCTACCGTGTCGAAAGCCCTCGGGCATTCCAGCTCTAGCTTCACCGCTGACACCTACACTCACCTGCTGCCGGGTGTCGCAGCTGATGCGGCCGAGAGAGCCAATTCCCTGATCCCCGAGCTAGGCGCGCCCAATCGGTGACCAACCTACCCGAATCCAACGGGGCGGAAAGCTCCGACGTTCTAAACCCGCTGGTCAATACTGCTTCCTGGGGTGGGTCGCCTGGGACTCGAACCCAGAACCCACGGATTAAAAGTCCGTTGCTCTGCCAATTGAGCTAGCGACCCCGCCCGAGTAGATTAGTCGAGACGTGCCAGACAGTGCGCACGGGTGTGCGGGTGGTCTTTACGCTGGTGGCAATGCTTAAGTACCCCACCCCTTCGTCAGCCGGCCCCAGTTACGGGCGCCGGAGCGTCGTCAGAGTATGCTGATGGAGCTCTCGACGGCAACGTCACGGCAGCGCCAGATGCTTTACGCAAAAGTCGCTGCCGTAGCGCGCACCAGACGGTCGTGGCAGCGCCCTCATCGTCTAGCGGTCTAGGACGCCGCCCTTTCAAGGCGGTAGCACGGGTTCAAATCCCGTTGGGGGTACAACCAGTTATTTCCGCTGGTGAGGCTAGAGAAATTCTCTGGTCCCGTGGAGCAGTTCGGAGTGCTCGCCGCCCTGTCAAGGCGGAGGTCGCGGGTTCAAATCCCGTCGGGACCGCACGTACTTAGGTACGGGGCCAGGTAGCTCAGTCGGTACGAGCGTCCGCCTGAAAAGCGGAAGGTCGCCGGTTCGATCCCGGCCCTGGCCACCTCTGTGACCTGCTGATATGCCGCTTCTCGGCTGCCTTTTTGTTGTTCTTCAGGTTTTGACGGCAACCGTGACGGCAACGTTAATTCAGAAAGTTGTTTCCCCCTGTCACCCCGTCACCACTGGGATGCTTTTATCTGGTCTCAATTGGCGATGCCTGGCTGCCAACACTCAGCACCGGGAACACATACTGTAGGAACGCTTCAGCTCCGGCCTATTGCCCGCGTATCGCGCTCGTCTCCATCACCGACATTCCACCGGCGCGCCGAGTTCTTCCGGTTTCCTTTGCGCGGATTATGGATCCGGTATCGTCCTTCCCACTGTCTTTTAGCCTCACGAAATGGTGACAAGCGATGAGCGACGCCTATCCCCTAGCTCCGGTGGCAGCGCAACGAACCGACGACGCCACCAGCAGGCTACGTAAAGACCCAGTGTGGTTACGCTGGCAAATAGCGGCCGGCGCTGTAGGTGTTGTTGAACTCCTCATATGCTTCAAGCTTTTTATCTCTTTTGTACACTCCAAGGGAGGCCCTACTGCCTTGGTTGTTTTTGTTGCGTGTTTCCTAGCGGGTTTCCTTATCTGGATGATCGGGTGGCTACTACCCCGCCGCTACAGCCTGCGCATCGTGCGGCGGACCATACTCGTGATGTCCCTCATGGTTCCCTTAGTGACCTTCCTCATTCCCCTATGGCAATCTTCCGGATTCGGAATCTATTACGCCTAGAAACAAGGGCCCGCTAGCCCGCGGCACAGCGGACATGCAGAGAATTACCATAAGGGTGAAATAAACAACCCCATCTAACTCGCCAGCAATCCAACCCCTCAGCTTTCCGGATAGGTTTTCTTAGCAATTAGACAACCCAGCTCGAAGGCAGCCCGGCGGCCTTGCGGGTGGTGTTCCCCAGGCCTGGCTACCGGCGGATGCTGCCATCGCGATATAATCGGATCATGACGATGACATCTGTAGCACACGATGCATCCGGGGCGATTGATCTCGCTCCGGCGGTGGCACTTTTTCGCAGCCTCGGGGACCTGAACCGGCTGGCGATCGTGCACGAGCTAGCTCGAGGTGAGCGACGCATCGTGGACTTGACCACCAGACTAGGGCTGGCGCAGTCCACAGTGTCCGCGCACGTGGCCTGCTTGAGAGATTGTGGATTGGTCGAAGGTCGAGCGGTGGGTCGCCAGTCGCTGTACCGGCTGACCCACCCTGAGCTGCTGAACATGTTGGTGGCGGCTGAGCAGCTCCTGAAAGCTACTGGCAATGCCGTAGCGCTGTGTCCGGTCTATGGCACCGCCGGGCGGCAGGCGAACAGCGCGTGAGCGGGGCGCACGACCACGGCCACGGCGTGCCAGCCGAAGGCGGTCACGGCCGGGAGTTGGCGATCGTGCTGGGGATCTCCTCCACGGTCTTGGTAGTCGAGGTAATCGGCGCGTTGTCGTCCGGGTCCCTTGCTTTGCTAGCCGATGCTGGACATATGCTTACTGATGTTGCCGGGTTGGGCCTGGCACTGGTAGCGGCGTCGCTGGCCGGCCGGCCAGCGACGCCGGCCCGGACCTGGGGTTATCGGCGCGCGGAGGTGCTGACCGCCGCGGCCCAAGCTGCGGTGCTGCTCGCAGTGGGCGTGTTCGTCCTCGTCGAGGGGATCCGTCGGCTCATCGAGCCACCGGGGGTGGCCTCTGAGGTGATGGTGATCTTCGGCTTAGTGGGCCTTGCGGGCAATGCCGTGTCAATCCTGTTGCTGGCTCGAGTCCAGGGCGGTAACCTCAACACTCGGGCGGCGTTGCTGGAGGTTGTCAACGACGCCCTGGGTGCCGCAGCGGTTCTGGTTGCGGCGGCGGTGATCGCGTTCACCGGTTGGATCCGTGCCGACGCCGTCGCGTCGTTGCTGATCGGCGTGCTCATCCTGCCCCGCACCTGGAAGCTGCTGCGCGAGACCGTCGATGTGCTTATGGAGGCCACCCCCAAAGGTGTGGACCTGGCCGAGGTCCGCGCCCACATCCTGGAGGTCGCTCACGTTCATGAGGTGCACGACCTGCACGCCTCCTCAGTGGCCAGCGACCTGCCGATCCTCACCGCCCATGTTGTCGTAGATGACTCCTGCTTTCATGATGGGCACCTACCTGCCCTGCTGGACCAGCTGCAGCAGTGCCTGGCCGGACACTTCGACGTCGAACACAGCACCTTCCAGCTTGAGCCGGCCTGCCACGCCGGTCACGAGCACTTCGCCCACGCCTGACCTCACAAGGACACAGTCGATGAGCGATCATCAATCCGCGGCCATCGGTCCGGGTGACCCTTGTGTCGGGGACAGCTGCTGCACTGCGCCGACCGTGTCAGCCAAGCGGGATGAACGGTGGCATCGCACGGCGAAGACTGTCCGGGCCTTGTCGTGGTTGTCGCTGCTGTGGATGACTGGCGAGGGTGTGCTCGGCCTGGTCGCTGGAGCGGCCGCTGGGTCGATTTCCCTGATCGGGTGGGCGTTGGGCTCGGCCATCGAAGGACTCGCGTCGATCATCGTGATCTGGCGGTTCACCGGTACCCGGGCCCTGTCGCCCAGTGCGGAGCGCAGGGCGCAAAAGGCCGTCGCGATCTCGTTCTTCCTGCTTGCCCCCTACATCGCGGTGGAAAGCATTCACGATCTGCTCACCAGTCACGAGAGCACCACCAACATGCTGGGCATCATGCTGACCGCTGCTAGTGTGCTCATCATGCCCGCGCTCGGCATAGCCAAACAGCGCCTCGGACAGAGCCTGGACTCCGACGCTACCGCGGGCGAAGGAGTGCAGAACCTGCTGTGCGCTGCCCAAGCCGCCGCCGTGTTGATCGGCCTCGCCCTGACCGCCGCCTTCGGCTGGTGGTGGATCGACCCTGCCATCGGCCTGGGTGTGGCCGCCGTTGCCGTCCACGAAGGCTGCGGAGCTTGGCGCGGCAAAGATTGCTGCTAACCGGCGAACCACCAGCCCTGAGCGCTGTTCCCATCGCGGGGCGCAGTAATCGACCGACAGCTGAAAGTGCTCGGCGTAGTCAGTGAGGTAGTCGGCCAGCGCGCTCGCCAGCATCGAGGATCACGAACTGTTGGCCGTGGCGTACCAGGTAGCCGGTGGCCAGCCCCGCGTGGCCGCCGGCTACTACCACCGTTTCTGCATCCGCGGCTTGCTCACCGCTCATGATGGCATCGGCGGATCGAGCCTGGGCTTGGTGGCGACCAGGCGTTCCACGATGCCGAGCGCGAACCGTTCCCGCCGCTCCACGACGAGGCCGGCGGACTCTACTTCGTGCAGCGGACGTCGCCGGAGATGCTCTCCGCCTACTGGTATCGACATGACCTCGACCAGTCGCTGCACTGCCCGGATCACTGCGTTGCTACTGACCACGTGATCGGCCAGCAGCAGTCGCCCACTCGGCCGCAGCACCCGCACTATCTCCGAAATCGCGCGCCGGTGGTCGGGGATCGCGCACAGCGAGAACGTGCACACCACGGTGTCGATGGAGCTGTCCGGAACGTCGAGGGCTTCGGCGTCACCAACCCGCAGTTCTACGTCCAAGTCCAGTTCCGCGGCACGCTTCTCGGCCAGAGCCAGCATCGCCGCGCTGACGTCGATGCCGGTCAGTTGGATTCCTGCGGGGTAGTGCTCCAGATTGAGCCCGGTACCGGCTGCGATCTCGAGTACGTCGCCTGTGGCCTGCTGGCACACCCACTCCCGGGTGTCACGAAACAGCACTCGGTCGAGCATGCGCATCGTCGGGTCATAGCGTGCTGCCCCACGGTTCCAGTGCCGCACCCACCGGTTCCGCCGCTCGTTGCTTGTTGCCATAGACCTCACCAATCGCTCAGGAATATATCGTGGGCGTCAAGCTCTAGTGCCATTTACGGGAACCGGACTACCTCAAGGAGTTCCTCGGCGCAGGACTGCCAGAGCACCACTATCTACCGTTGAAACTACGTTTCGGTGGACGCACGACATTCTATCAACTAATCTCCTAAGTACTTTAGGTGATTAGGGAGCGTCGTATGGGCGGACTACTGGTCGGGCCGGTACTGGTGACCGCAGCGTTAGCTGGGGTGGTGGCGCTACTTGCGCCCTGCTGCGTATCGGTGATGCTGCCCGCGTACCTGTCGACAGTGTTCCGTCGCCCTGCCGGTGTAATCGCCGGCACTGTGGTCTTCGCCGTTGGTGTGGCAACGGTGATCGTGCCTATCGGTTTGGGTGCCTCAGCGCTGTCGGTTGCATTGCAGCGCTGGCACCTCTATGTATTCGCTGCTGGAGGCACGCTCATGGCCGCCGGCGGTATCGCGATACTCGCGGGTTGGTCGCCGAAACTGCCGATGCCCGGAGGTCGGGCTAGCCGCGGCGGCGGCCTGGGTTCGGTGTACGGCCTGGGGGTGTTTTCGGGACTCGCCTCCGCATGCTGCGCACCGGTTTTGATCGGTGTCACAATCTTGGCCGGGGCCACCGGCTCGTTCCTGACAGCCTTGGCCGCGAGCTTGGCTTATGTCGCCGGCATGGTAGGCCCACTGCTAGTGATGTCTTTAGGCTGGGACCGTTATGGCGGACGCGCCATTGGCGCACTGCAAACCCGGCGGGTACCGCTGCGCCCGGGTGGTCGGCACCGGATAGGTTTGTCAGCTCTGATCTCAGGGCTACTACTGGCGGGCATGGGCGTCTTGACGATCGCCATCGCACTATCTGGTCCGGGTATGCCAAACGGGAGTTGGCAGCTGCGGTTGGCCGCCGATCTACAACACGCCGGCACGGTGGCCGGTGACCGACTCAGCTGGTTACCCGGATGGGCTTTTTTGACCCTCGTGCTGTCCCTAGCCGTAGCCATCACCGCGCGGACCAAACGCCATAGACGTGAGCCGAATACCACCGTGACCCCGCACGGCCCACCGCCGCCGCCCGATTCAATCGCCGGTCGCACTGACACCCGCGTACGTGCCGACGCTCTGACCGGCACCCCTCAGGAAGGCTCCCATGACCAGTAGAACAGCACCCAGCAAACACCCGGCGGTCCTACCCAAACCCGTCGGAACGAATCATCGTTTCTCGTGGGGATGGCTTGCGGCCGCAGTAGCTGTGGTGATCGTGATCGGTGTGCTTTTTGCCATATTCCGTAGCGCGACTGGTGACGGGGTGACCTATCCGTACTCGGTCGGGCAGCCCAGTCCCGGCGCACCTGCTCATGACTTCACCTTGGCATCGTCTGCAGGCGGAAGCCAAAGCCTTTCTGCGCTGCGAGGCAAGACCGTCTTATTGTACTTTCAAGAGGGACTGACCTGTCAGCCGTGCTGGGATCAGATCGCCGATCTGGAGAAGAACGCCGGCGCGGTGCGTGCCGCCGGCGTGGACCAAATCGTCTCGATCACCACCGACCCGATCGACCTAATCACCCGGCGGACCCGCGATATGAAGCTGGTGACCCCGGTGCTGTCGGACCCGACCCTGGCTACCTCCAAGGCCTACCATGCCAATGAATACGGCATGATGGGCAGCTCCCGCGACGGCCACAGCTTTCTCCTTATCGGCCCAGACGGCACAATCCAGTGGCGAGCTGACTATGGCGGTGCGCCGAAGTACACGATGTTCGTCCCCACCGACGCGCTTCTCGCCGGCCTTAAGGCCAGGGTGAAGTCATGATCATCGTGACCTTGTTGACCCGACCAGATTGTCGGCTGTGTGAACACGCCAAACAAGTACTGGCCACCGTCGGTGCCGACTACCCGCTGCAGGTGGAGGAGATCAGCATCGACAGTGATCACGGAATCCGCCTGGCCGCCACTGCCGGAGTTATGTTTGCCCCCGGCGTCCTACTGGACGGCCGACCGTTCGCGTTCGGCCGACTGTCCGAGCGGGCGCTACGCCGAGAACTACACCGAAGCACTACCCAAGAAACGGAGTAAAACCATGCAACAGTATTTACCGCTTCTGTTACTCCTGACCTGTCCAGTCGGTATGGGTCTGATGATGTGGTTCATGATGCGCCGCAATGGAAACGCCGAACCTACGCATCCACAACTGCACGAAGAGCTCTCCATGTTGCGTGCGCAGGTCGACACCTTGCGCGAGGAACACACCAAGCAGCACGACGCCCCAGGCAACGCATCGTGACTACCTGGTTATTACCGGCAGGGAGCTACTGCTGGCCCTAGCGGTGATGGCCTGGTGCGGCATACAGTCGTTGCCTACCACTGCGCTTGCAGGCAGCTAGCCAGCACGGGGAACACCTTAGTCAGAGCCGTGAGTAGCACCGGAACCGATAGCACCGCGACTAATCCCGCCATCGCCGCGAAACGCGCCCATTGAGGCAGGGGCGTGGGTGGGGCGAGTAGCCGCTCGATCCGTTCCAAGGCCCTGCCGCCCGTGGCGGCCACCGCACCTACCGGTATCAGCGCGGTCACCTGCGCAGCTGCCTCCGCGCAGGTGACCAACGCCCGGGCGAGGTCCAGCCGGGAATGCCCGCTTATGGCGACATCGTCGGCCCGCAACTCCACCAGACGGCCAATCTGCTGATGAGCCTGCGCGAACACGGCCGCTTTGGGGAAAGCCGCCGTCAACAGGCGCGCGCACTCCAGCAGCAGATGGTGGCGGCCGGCAGCATGAGCCCGTTCGTGGGCCAGCACCGCCGCCAACTGACCGGCAGGTAGCGCCTTGATCGCACCGCTGGTCACCACCACGGTGCCCGACACCATGTATGCGACCGGCTGGCGATGTTGCACCACCATCGCTCCTAGCTCGGCGTCGCTACGGCCGACCATGGCGAGTACACGGGCATGCTGACGTCGCTGTCTTGCGGCGCGGCGGGCCGTGCGCCACGTCTCGCGAGCCCCTCGGTATACGACGGAACCGGCTAGGACGAGCACGACTCCGGAGAACACGCGGTCCACAAGTCCATTACTACCGGCCAGTGTGTTCACGCACCACGCCCACCACGCACACGCCACGTATCGGGGATTCGGCCAGTGCACCAACAGCGATAGCACCGCACCGAGACTCGAAGACAGCATGACCGCCAACACCGCGTACCAGGCGAAAAGCCCCAACTGTGGCGAGCGATACACCCAGTTCGCCTGAGGCAGCAGCCGAGGGACCGCCACCGCCACCAGCGTGGCGAACAGCAGCAGGTGCACCGCAATCATCGGGCCGCACTCTCCTCGTGTGCGGCCAACGCCGCCCGCAGCGCCGCAGCCTCGTTTGACGACATTTGTCCGACGAACTGAACCAACGCTTGACGAGGATCACCGCTCTCGTCAAGGGCGTCGCGCATCAACCGCGCCCCGTGCTCCTCCCGTGAAGCCGTTGGCACAAACCGGTGCGCTCGACCATCGCGCGCCCGACGAAGCCAACCCTTTTTGAATAAATTGTCTATCACCGTCAAGACGGTGTTGTATGCCAGTTCCCGTTCGGGTCGCAGGTCCACCAAAATCTCACGCACAGTCGCCGGCTCACCCCGCGACCACAACCGGTCCATGATCGCCGCTTCCAGCTCACCGAAACCCCGCACCGACGCCTCCAAATTAGCCTCCTAACGAGGATAGTTGATTGGTGGGTTTTCGGCGGAGTTTTACCCCTCGCAGGTCCAGATCTGGTCTTTCTCTCGGCGAGCCTTAGCGGATTTGGAGGTCGCGTAGCTGGTTTTGGTACTGCTCCTGGTCGATGTCGCCGGCGGCGTAGCGACGGCGCAGCACCTGGAGGGCTTCGTCTGGTTGGGCGGTTGGGTTGCCGAGTCGGGGGCTGCTGGTTCGAACTAGCCAGATGATTCCGAGTACTACTGCGATGATCACGCCGATTCCGGCCAACATCCAGATGGTCATCCATAGGCCCATGCCGCCCATTCCATACATGCAGTGTGCGTATCGCATTGTGATCACTGTCCTTTCTGATCGGGAGTGAACCTGAACAGTCGCAGGCTGTTAGTGACAACGAAAATGCTAGAGAACACCATAGCTGCGGCGGCGAGTATGGGAGTAACCATTCCAGCGGCTGCCAAGGGCAGAGCCGCTGTGTTGTAGGCGAACGCCCAGAACAGGTTCCCTTTGATGGTGCGCAGGGTGCGGCGCGATAGCGCGATGGCGTCCGCGGCGGCGCGAAGGTCGCCGCGCACCAGTGTGAGGTCGGCGGCGTGCATGGCCACATCGGTGCCGGTACCCATGGCGATACCGAGGTCTGCTTGGGCCAGGGCTGCTGCGTCGTTGACCCCATCACCCACCATCGCGACGACTTTGCCTTGGTCTTGCAGTCGTTTCACTGCATCTACTTTGCCGGCGGGCAGGACCTGCGCCATCACATCGTCGATGCCAACTCGCTGCGCCACGGTGTGGGCGACAATGATGTTGTCGCCGGTGAGCAGGATCGGGTGCAAGCCCATGCGCCGTAGCATCTGCACAGCATCGACCGAGGTGGATTTGATGGTGTCGGCGACGCTTAGCACTCCTTGGGCCTGGCCCGCCCAACCGATGAGCACCCCGGTGTGTCCTTGGCGAGCCGCTGCCTCCATCGCGGCAGCCAGCGCCGCGGGAATGGGCATCTCACGTTCGATGAACAGGCTCTCTCGGCCGATGAGAACGTCACGACCGTCAACGGTCGCGGTGGCACCCAAACCGGGCAGCGCCTGGAAGGCCACCACTGAGGGCAGCGTGCCGAGTTGGTCGCGGGCCGCGGTGGCGATGGCCTGCGCGATGGGATGTTCGGAGGCGTCTTCGACCGCCCCCGCGTAGCGCAGCACCTCGATATCAGAGGCTCGGTCGGTGGCAGTCACTCCATTGAGCGACATCCTTCCGGTGGTGACCGTGCCGGTTTTGTCCAACACGATCGTGTTCACCTTGCGAGTAGATTCCAGAATCTGTGGGCCCTTGATCAGTATGCCTAGTTGCGCGCCGCGCCCAGTCCCGACCAGCAGCGCTGTGGGAGTTGCCAGGCCAAGCGCGCAGGGGCAGGCCACGATCAGTACCGCGATCCCCGCGGTGAGTGCGGCGGCGGTGCCGGCTCCAGTGCCGAGCCAGAACCCGGCCGCGCCGGCCGCGCCGGCGAGGACTATGGGTACGAAGATGGCCGAGATTCGGTCGGCAAGGCGCTGCACCGGGGCCTTGCCGTTTTGGGCCTGCTCGACGAGGTAGGCCATCTGGGCGAGCTGGGTGTCGGCGCCGACTCGGGTAGCTTGCACGACCAGTCGGCCACCGGCGTTGATGGTCGCGCCGACCACAGCGTCACCGACGCCGACTTCGACGGGAATGCTCTCGCCGGTGAGCATGCTCGCATCCACTGCGCTGGCGCCGTTGATGACCACGCCGTCGGTGGCGATCTTTTCGCCGGGTCGGACAACGAAGGTGTCTCCGACTTGTAGGGCGCTGATGGGTATTCGATGTTCGGTGCCATCGCGGAGCACGGCGGCGTCTTTGGCGCCCATATCCAGCAGTGCCCGCAGAGCGGAGCTGGCTCGATATCTGGCGCGGGCCTCGAAATAGCGGCCTGCCAACAGAAAAACGGTCAGCGCCGCAGCTATCTCTAGGTAGAGGTGACTCGAGGCCGAGCCCCGCGGGGCGAACAACGCCACATCCATATGTACGGCGGGCTCGCCGGCTCCGCCAAGGAACAGCGCGTAGGTGCTCCAGCCGAATGCGACGACCACTCCGAGCGAGATCAGAGTGTCCATGGTCGCGGCGGCGTGGCGCAGGTTCAGCAGTGCGGCGCGGTGGAACGGCCACGCACCCCATACGGCGACGGGTGCCGCGAGGGCGAACGCAAGCCATTGTGAATGCCGGAACTGCAGGGCCGGGATCATCGACAGGACGATGACCGGGATCCCCAGTATTGCGCTGACAGCCAGCCGGTTCCGCAAGGACAGCTCCGCCCCGCGGGTTTGAGCGCGACCGGTCTCCTTGGCGTCGGCCGTGCCGGCTGTCGGCTCCTGGTCAGCCGCTGCACGTGGTTGAGGAATGGTCGCGGTGTAACCGGTGGACGCTATGGTACGCACCAGCTCGGCCCCTTTTACTGTTTCCGGGTGCTGGACCTGAGCGGTTTCGGTGGCGAAGTTGACTGTCGCGGTCACACCGTCCAGTTTGTTGAGCCGACGCTCGATCCGGGCGGCACACGACGCGCAGGTCATACCGCCGATCGCCAACTGTGTCATTGACATGTCAATCTCCTACTGCACGTTGAGGGTGAACTCGGCGGTGCGCACCTGGCCGCCAAGCTGGAAGTCAAAGAACGCCCGGTACCGGCCACTGCTGGGCGCAGCGAACGTGAAGGCGATCGCGCCATCCTTGAGCTGGTTTTCGGAGTGCGCGTGTACATAGCCGAGGTCGCCGTCACGCAGCACTACCAAGTGTCCATAAGAGCCCAGATAGCGTTCCAGGCTGGCCACGGACTGGCCGTCACGTAACACAGTGAACTGCAGTTGGTTTTGCTTGCCTACCTTCGGATCGCCGCCCAGCCGAACAGTGAGGTCATCGACGTGCGCCTCCAAACTGGGGTCGGGAAGCATGCGCGGTTGATAGTCACCGGGCGCATTCAGATCCACCCCGAGCTTGAGCGGCACCTGCTTATCGCCCTTTTCGACGACAAAGTCCGCGACTGCCCGCCAGCTACCCGCCGCCGGCAGCGTCAGCGGCACCCGCCAGGTGTCATCAACCCGTTGCGGGTGCAGATGCTGGTAGCCACTCAAATCCCGACGTACGACCACTAGGTGCAGCCGCTTTTCCTGCACCATCGGAAAGTCGGCGACGGGCCTGTTGTTACGGTCGCGAATTTGGAACCGGAACTCACTCTGCACACCGGGCGTGAACGTGGTGGACTCAGCCACAATCCGGTATCCCTGTTGGGCGATGCCGAAACCGCTAATGGCGCCCGCCGTTGCAACCTGCGAGCTGGCCGCGTGATCCCCACTATGCCCATCCGCACCCATTTGGGTGCGGCTATTCGACGTGTCACGGTCATTCACGACCCAACCCAGCCCGAACCCGGCTGCGGCGATCACCACAAGAACGGCCACGAAGATGCCCAGCCGGGTGACCGCTGAACGTTGTGTACTTACCGTATTAGTCATGTGCGTCATGCTCCATGTAATCGAATTTGACACCGCGATCTGTGCGGTGATGTCAGGTGAGGTCGTCGACGTAAAACCAAGTAAAAGGTGCCCACGGCAGATTGCGCAGCACTACCGCATACAGCACAAATGCCGCCGCGTAGCCAACGCCGACTTTCCAGGACAGCCGCAGCAGCGGCAGGCGTAGCCCGAAGGTTCGAGTACCGATCCACCAGACTAGGCCGTAGGCCACAAACGGCACGGCGATCAGCGCCGCCAGATGGTGGCGGGCAGCCTGAATGAGGTCGCCGTGCAGCAGATACCAGCTCATTCGGGTAAGGCCGCATGTCGGTCCATCCATACCGAATAGGGCATGCCAGGCGCAAGGCCCTGTCGGGTCCGGTACACGGTCAGTGGGATTGAACGCCAATACGTAAACCACACCTGCAGTGGCGACCGGCAGGAGCGCCAGTGGCGCCAACCGGGCGACTACTCGTCGCCAGTGCGTCATCTGCTCTACTTTTTCGGCATGGGAGTCGACCTGGTTCACATCTGGCGCCGCTGTATTCTGGCTGATCACGACCCCTCCCGCACGGTGTAGCCGAGGGCAGTAATCGCCGCGGCGACCGCTCCAACCGAGCCTGTGTCGGTATCGAGCACAACGGTGGTGGTGCTGGTCCGCACATTGGTCTGGGCCGTGATAACCCCAGCGACATCTTCAAGGGCATCATCAATGAGCAGACCACAGCTGGAGCAGTGCATGCCATCGACGAGCAGGGTGATCGTTGTGGTGCTCGGCGACGTTAAGTGGTTGGACATGGTTACTCCTTCACGATGCTGAGTTGGCCTGAGTACATGCCCATGCCGCAGGTAAACCGCAGCTGTCCGGGCTGGAGCGCGCCGAGGTTGATGTGGGTGTCGCCGTTGGTGGGCAGGATCCACTGCTTGTCCTGCGACGGGATGACAAACGACCGCACACACCCGTCGACGTTGTGGGACGAAACGGTGAGCGTTGTTGGGATGCCGGCTTTGATCTTTGTGTCACTGGGCCCGTAGAAGGCGGTGTGAGCCTCGATTACCACCGTCTGTCGGCCATCGATGATCGACGGCGGTGGTACGTTAGCGCTGGTGGGAGAGCTGAACCCCACGGCTGCGACTACTCGGCTGGCGGCCAAGGGCGAGCCGGCCAACTCCAATCCGCCGTTGAGCGTGTACAGGCCCATTCCCAACACGACCAGCCCGGTGAGCACCGCCAGCCGACCGCGCCACGCGGTCGCGGCTTTACGGGCCACATATCCGAGCAGAGCGAACATTGGGCTGGTGCCGCCCACGAATACGGCCATGATCGCTGCTCCCGACCACGCCGATCCAGACGTCAGTGCAAGCGCTTCCACTGAAAGTGTTATGCCGCAGGGCACCAACACAGTGGCGAGTCCCAGCACGGTCGGAGCAAACGCCGATGTGGAACGGGCTCGACCCCGGACCAGTCGGGACCAGGCGATTGGCGGCTCGATGCTGATGCTGCGGAAACCTGGCACGCCAAGCTGTGCCAAGCCAAAAATCACGATCAGCAGACCAGCACCGATTTGAGCCATCATCCGGGCCTGGACTGATAGCTCAACCACGCCACCCAGCGCGCCAAGCGCCGCACCCACCAGGGTGTGTGAGACCAGTTTGCCCACCAAAAAACTACCCACCGGCGCCAGATCATCCCCGAGTCGGTTGATCACTGAACGCGACGGCGGTGCTGGAGTGCTCTTTCCCGGTTGCTCACCTTTGATCGGCGGCGCGAGTTCGGCGGCACGTTGTCGCGACACCAAACCAGCCAGCAGACCCCCTTGCACCGCAGCGCAGGAGACACCACCAGCGAATAAACCGGTCACCAAAACAGCAGAGAGATTCATGCTCAATCAGACACTTTCACGATAGATGGCAGCGATAAGGCGCGAAGACCACGCCGCAAAGCCCCAGGGCGTGCGGCAAGACCGAAAAGGATTCGCGGAGTCCGCGATCGGCCGCGCGGCTCTAGTGGCGCGCGGTTCTAGCCAGTGCGGCTATGAACGAACTGCTATTACGTTCGCAACACACATAACTGTAGGCGCGTAGGCCCTACGCGCAGAAACGTGAACAGTGAAAACGTGCGATAGCAAGGTAGGGACAGAGCGCGCCACGCAGACGGTGCGCGCAGCATCAGTAACCAAGTGACCACACCGAGCAGGAGCGCGATGCACGCTCCCAAGGACATCCCAGATTCTTCACTGAAGGAATTAGGTGCCCACACCGTAGAAAACACCGCAGAACTAGCGATGTTTACCGCGTCACTACCTGTGGTCATTACATGACCAGCATTGTGGGCCGCCACAGTACCGCTGGCCGGCATCGACATGGTGCGGGCGAGCATGCCGTCGCCACACTGCATTCCGCTGGTCACAATGAAGCCGCCTAGGAAGACAGCCAGAACACATAGTCGTATCACCCAAAGGCTGCCAGCGCTAACGTGGCCTGACCGTGATCCCACACGTTCAGCATAGAAACAGTCAAGTCACCGCCGCCCCGCGGCCCCCGAACGATCGCTTTCAGGAGAACGATTGGATCGAGGTCGGCTACGTCTCATCTACTGGACTAGGCACACCGATCGAATCGATAAGTAACGATGAGGTTAGTGTCGGTTGAGGAGCAGTCGGGTTAGGCGAGATCCGTCCCATTGGTTATGGCGCACCTGCTTACCCCTTGCTTTCGATCTCGCAGTACCACCCCGCTCATGTGAGCGCCCGCTAGCACGACTATTTACGCACGTCTGAATTTAGCGGAGAGAAAGTAGAATTCTGGCATTAGGTTTATTCGCACTGGCACGTTAGTCGGCGGCTGGCGTTTCGCCCATGGGCCACAGCAGCACTGCCAGCGTACTTGCAGTTTTCCACTGCTCTTAGTGGCTTCTACGTTGATGAAGGCCGTGACTACGAGGGAAGTGGTGCCGCAATGAGATATGAAAATTCCAAACCCACGGTTGCGTGGTCAAGCAGTATCGCGAGGGCCCGGATGCGAAAATGGTTCATGGGCGCCTGGTGCGGGGTGACCTGCTGGGAATGCCGCTCAAAGATTTCGAGACACGGGGGGGCTGATCGGCCTCGGGTACCGCAGTATCACCATCCGCGACCCGACACGGACTGTCTCGGGCCGCCGACCCACCAACGATGTGAAGGAGACGAAAATATGCGCCACGCCTGGGCTTGGGCGGCCGGGTGCGTCCTGACCGCCGGCACCGCCACCGCCGGCTATCTGGGGCTGGTCACCGCCGCAGTGCCTATCGACCTCGGGATCGGACGGCGGCACCTGCCGCTCGGCCCCCACGCTATCGACATCGCCGCGCCCCGCGAGCTGGTGTTCGACATCCTCGCCACCCCCTACCTGGGCCGGCAGACCCGCGCCATGGCCGAAAAGATCGCCATCCTGGAGCGCGGCGCCGACATGGTCCTGGCCGCCCACCGCACCCCGATCCGCGGTCGGCTTCAGGCGACCACGGTGGAAACCGTCCGGTTTACCCGCCCCGACCGCGTCGACTTCCGTCTCGTACGCGGCCCGGTCCCCGAGGTAACCGAAAGCTTCCTGCTCACCGAATCGGTAACCGACCACGGCCCGAACACGCGACTGGTCTACGAAGGCCAGCTCGGCACCGATCTGTGGGCCGCCGGCGTCTGGTGGGGCCGGCTCGTCGCAGCCCGCTGGCAACACGTCGTCGCAGCCACCTTCACCGCCGTCAAAACCGAAGCCGAACGCCGCGTTTCTTACCTAGAGAACCGGGCGGGACATGGAAATTCTGGAAGATCTCAATCTAGGGTCTCTAATCGTCAGCGGCGTCATAGGATTAGTTAGTGGTGCTCTTGGAGCACTTATCACACCCAACGCATCGCAGAACGCCAAGCGGCGGGCCAGCAGAGGCATCAAGCCAAAGCTCTTATCCGAGATCGAGTGAGGGCACACCAAAGTAAATTTCAGCCCGGGGTAGTCACGAATCTCGCTTTAGGTCGAGCGAAATCACATTATGGTCGCATTGACCAAGTCAAATTCGTCACCGAGGTACTAACGCAACTGCCTTATCTACGGTCACGTGATGCAGCTATCCGGCAATCGTTCATAAAAATCTTAGGAATGCCGAAGAAAGCCACAACTAGAAGTGGCCAAGGGGCGATAAGTCAGGCGTCGATTACGTGCGCAGGACGCACAATTGCGCCAAACTGGGCGCTGGAAGTAAGGGCGCGATATGGCGGCGCACCCCTGTTGCTACAGGGTGTAGTAACCACGTAGGGGCGCGGCCGAGCGTGATGGCAAGCGTGAAAACCACCGCCGCCAGCATGGCGAGGCAGGTCCCTAGCAGCATGCCGGGTGTCATCGGTGAAGGGATCGAATTATCGACAGCGGCCACAACAAGGCCGGCTGCTGCAGGCGCGACATGATCGAGCATGTTCACCGTATCGGTCCCCATCGGGGCCATGGTTTGTGAGACATGCGAGTCGTGCGCCGTAGGCAGGTGCATCGTCATGCCATCGGTGCATTGAACACCATGCGCCAACAGTAGCCCAGCCAACAGCACCACCACGGCAAGCAGCCAGCGCGCCGGCATACGCCAGCGCGCCCTGTTCGCCGCTCCTTGCATGACCATCAGCATACGACCCCCTCCCCGAAGCGCGCCGGCCCATTGCAAGCCGACGGGTTAGCTTTTCGTTGCCGCCAGCGGCGCGGCAACTGGAGAGACGTTTGCTGCACGAGCCGGATCACGTGGTTTCGGTGCTGTGGTTTTCGTGGTTTTGGCGAGGACGAGTGCGCATAGGAGCCCTGTGGCCACTAGCGTCCACCAGGGCAGTGTCGAGGCGTTCAGATCCAGTAGGGCTCCTACTCCGATGGTGCCGGCGGCGATGGCTATGCCGGCCATGGTGTTGTAGAAGCCGTAGTAGGTGGCGACCTGACCGTTCCCGGCGAGGGTGACGACGGTGTCCATCTCGAACGGGAACGTCACCAACGTGCCGATGGTTAACAACACCGCGGTGAGCCCCAACGTGACCACGCCGATCCACCCCCCGCTCACCCCTATGAGCGCGGGTGGAGCAAAAGCGCTAGCCATGAGTAATACGCCAGTAATGAGCGCCCGCTGCGCACCTAGGTGCTGTTTGCACCAGGCGGTAATGCGGACCTGGGTAAGGACGGCTAGCAGCCCCGACACAGCGAACATCACCATGATCGCGGTGTCGGCTCGATCGCCGAATGCGTGGTCGGCGTAGAACGGCAGCGCCAGATACACCTGGTAGGACAGCACATACGACAGGGCCATCACCAGAGTGAAGACGACAAATGGGCGGTGTGATAGCAGCGTTTTCCAGCTTCCCATTACCCCAATTGGTTCAAATCTACTGGTGGTGGTCGTGGTTGGGAGGGCCCGGAATTGGATGATTGCTAGGGCAGCGAACAGCACCGCGGCGATGAGGCAGCTGAGCCGGAAATCGACCATCAACAGCAACACACCTATGAGGGGTCCGGTCACAATGCCGGCTTGGTAGGCGACGTTGAATACCGCGAATGCCTCTACTCGCCGCTGCGGCGCCCGGGCGGCAACGTAAGCGCGTACCGCCGGGTTAAACAAGGCGCCGGCGAAACCAATCGCGATAGAGGCCACAATCAAGGCCGGAAGCGAGGTGACAACAGCCAGCAAACCGAACCCTGCGGTGCGGAGCACCAGCCCGGTGATGATCGCCGGTTTATACCCCCACCGGTCAGCGATGGTCCCACCGACGAGGAACATGCCCTGCTGGGACAGGTTACGCACTCCCAGCACTAAGCCGACCAGTGCGACGCTGAATCCTAGATCTCCGCCCAAATAGGACGCCAGGTAGGGCATGAGCATGTAGAAACCAACATTGATCCCGAACTGATTGAGACACAGCAGCTGCATGGTCCGGTCAAAGGACCGAAGCTGGGTGATCAGGTTTTTCACGCCACCACTCCCGCCTCACGCGGGTCCACAACACGGGTACAGCGCGTCCACTCCGTGACCTCGAGCCCAAACGGGTCATCGATCTCAGCCGGAGCATCAGGCGTTGGAGTATCGATCAGTTTGTGCTCGCGGCAGTAGGCGTCGTTGTAGATGGTGTCGAGATAGCGATGCGGACCATCCGGGAAAATCGCCGCGATACGTGTACCGGCCGGTGCAGTGGAGGCGATCCACGCGGCAACCCGAGCGACCGCGCCGACACTCCAGCCCCCGCTGGCGTAACAGGAAGCAGCTAACTGTCGGCACATCTGCACCGCGGAGGCCGGCGGCACCCAATGCACCTCATTAAAAGCGTCATAGGCAACATTTCGGGGATAGATACTGGACCCCAGTCCGCGCATCAAACGCGGGCGGGCGGGTTGGCCGAAGATGGTGGAACCGACCGAATCCACCCCCACAAGTCGCAGCTGCGGGAACAGATGCCGCAACACCCGCGACACCCCGGCGGAGTGGCCGCCGGTACCCACACTGCACACCAACACATCGACATGTCCAAGCCCGGTAGCGATTTCCCACGCTAACTTTTGATAGGCCGCCACGTTATCTGGGTTGTGGTACTGATCGGGACACCACGAGCCAGGACGGGACGCTATTAATTGAGTGACTCGATCACGGCGGGCCTGTTGCCATCCTCCCTCCGGATGCGGCTTTGTCACCACGTCCACCCGAGCACCATGGGCCGTCAAGAGCCGCTGCATGGATTCCTCCAAGCCCGGATCAGTAACAAGTGTGACCGGATGCCCGTGCACCATCCCGGCTAGAACCAGACCCAAACCCAAAGTGCCGCTTGTGGACTCAACGATCTCCGCGCCGGCTTGTAGCTCGCCACGCGTCCGGGCTCGTTCAACCATATGCAACGCGGCACGGTCTTTGATACCACCAGGGTTATGGCCCTCCAGCTTGGCCCAAAACCCGGTCCCGCCCTCGACAAGAGGAGCGGAGATCCACAGGAGGGGAGTGTTGCCCACTAACCCCTCCGGATTATGCGCAAGCCCACCCTGCGTCATCGCCGCAGGGGCAGTGTTAGCGGAGATGCCTTGGTGCGCGGAGGACAGAGGGCGGGTAATCAATGTGGTGGACATGCAGAACCTTCCCGGCTACCCCATGGGCAGCCAACAAGCAAGAGATCTCTATAAATAAGGGAAATGAAGCACCAGCTGTGACATCTGAGAGTCAGCGCAGGCGCGTAGCGTCACTGGTGAATGTGATCGAAGAACTTGCCCGTGTAGGCGTCTATCCGGGTATCTCGTGGGCAGGCGGCAGCAGCCGGCTTACAGCCGCAATCGGCAAAGACGAGAAAGCTTGCTCTGCCCGGCATAGGGTTCGGCACGTGCCAAAGGCGTGACGTCTACTTCCGGCAGTGGCCCGCCTGACCCAGATGAGGTCGCACCAAGTTCGGGTGACGCAGGCGTTGGCGCAGCGGTAAGGGACCCCGGTCCAGCCGACACCGGATCGCGATGATGTTCACAACCATGGCTCGCGGCCTGGGCACTGCCCGCGGCTGTGGCAGTAAGGCCGTTTACCGGCGCCTCATGATGCAGATCGTGGGAACAGGCAACAGAGAAACCCACGAAAGCGGCGAAAACGGCAACACATCCCACAAGGGACGCCCAAACTGCCCCAAACCTGCTTCGCACCCGAAGGAGCCTAGCCAAAGACCACGCAGCTCCAACCGTCGCCTCCCCAAGGGGGTAATGACCTTTGGCTTTGACCAGATCACGTATCCGGGAGGGAATGAAAGATGCCAAGCGACGGGTCAGCTGCGAGGGAAGCGAAGCTCAACACCTGACAGGAAGCGCATGTGGTGGCGTTATGCACCGGCGTGGAGCCCGCGAGGGCGGGGATCTTCGGGTCGCTCTAGGGGTGCATCGAGGCGGTCGATCCCAGGGGGCATCGAGCAGGTGAGTGCTTACTTCCGGGACGGTCAGTGGGTGTGGTGAACGGTTCGGTGCACTGAGCCGTGGGGGTCTGCACAGTGGCCCGTTGCGTCGTTGGCATCCTGTCCCATGCTGATGGACAGTAGTTCCTCGGGCGAATGGTCGACTTGTAGGGTTATGTGGGTGAGGCCGTGTTCGCTAGCCAGGAGTCGCCCTAGCACGAGGCGGATCTGGTGGCAGTCAGCTTCTGGTTTGACAAGGACGTGCGCTGACAGCGCAGGCTGGTGGGAGGTGATCACCCACACGTGCAGATCATGAACCTCCACTACACTGGGTACGGCCAGGAGCTCGTCAGCGATTGCGTCCGGGTCCACACCGGCAGGCGCGGCTTCTAGCAGAATACGCCCGGAATCGCGTAGCAATCCGAGACCGGCTTTAACCATGAGCGCGACAACGATCAGGGAAGCAATCGCATCGGCGCGAGCGAATCCGGTGAACAGTACCACCGCACCGGCAAACGCGGTGGCGATGAACGCATACCGGTCGTTGAGAATGTGCTGGAACGCGCCTTCGACATTGAGGCTTGACCGGTTGGCTTTACTTAGCGCCCACGTCGCAGCGATGTTGACGATGATCCCGGCCAGCACGGTGATGAGCACCAGCCCACCGGTGACTTCGGGCGGCAGGCGCTGGACGCGGTCGGGCCGACCGAGGTGTGGCTCGACGGTGTGCCGCCGGGAAGGTCGTGCATTTCGCCGGTGAGGCGCGGATGGCCGGCGTCGACGATATGCGCAAGACCGGTGACGCGAAGCGGGTGACGTTGCTGATCAGCTTGCTGCACCAGCAGCGCATCGAGGCTCGCGACGAGGTGGTGACCATGTTCTGCAAGCGCATGGCCGCCCTGCACAAGAAGGCCAAGGAGTGTCTTGCGGAGTCGCAGGAAGAGCACCGCGCGGAGACCGAGCGGTTGGTCGGTGTGCTCGGCGAGGTCCTTGCCGGCGCCCACGAAGCGATCATCCCACCCGAGCTCGACGCCGACGCCGTCGCGGGTGATGCCGGAGTGGATGGCGAGGTCGCGGAGCGGGCGGGGCGGTCGCTCAAGACGCTGGAGGCCGCCGGGGGGCTGGAGTAGCTTTCGGCGGCGTACGAGGCGGTGTCGGCGTATCACGGCAACAACTACCTGCCGTTGCTGGAACGATTCTACCGCTCGCACCGCCCGGCACTGTTCACGCTGGTCGACGCACTGGAGATGGAGCCGACGACCGCAGACCGCAGTGTGCTGGACGCGGTGGAGTTCATCCGCGCCAACCGTGACCGGCGCGGCGATTGGATCGAGGAGAAGACCGCCTACACCCGCGATGGGCAGCAGTTCACCGTGGCGATCGACGTCGACGCGTTCGCCTCGGTGGGGTGGCGCAAGGTGCTGCGGGACAAGGACCGGCCGGGGATGCTCTCGCGCCGCCACTTGGAAGTGTGCGTGTTCTCCCACCTGGCCGCCGAGTTGCGCTCGAGCGACAGCGCCGTGACGAGGTCGGACTCCTACGCCAACCTCGGCGCCCAGCTGATGTCGTGGGAGGAGTGCGAGCCGCTGGCCGCGCAGTTCTGCGAGCAGGCCGGAATCCCCACCGAGGCGGTCGTGCTCAGGTCGACGCGGGCTACCCGGCCAACACCGACCTGACGCTGGAGGACGGCAAGCTGACGCTGAAACGCCGTAAGGGCGCTGATCGGCGCCCGTCGGCGCTGGCGCTGGAGCAGGCGGTGCATCAGCGGCTACCCGAGCGCAGCCTGCTCGACATCCTGACCCGCGCGGCGTATCTGACCGGGTGGCCGCGGCATCTGGGGCCGGCGTCGGGGTCGGACCCGCAGATCCGCGGTGACGCGCTGGGCCGGTACGTGCTCACCGCCTATGCCTACGGCAGGAACCTCGGCGCGAGCGAGGTGGCCCGGCATATGCGTGGCAAGGTCTTCGCCCACGAGCTCTAAACCGCGGGCAACAAGCACTCCACCGCCGACAAGGTCCACAAGCACTCGGCAGACGTGATCAACGCGTTCCACGCGCTGGACGTGGCGGGGATGTGGGGCGACGGGCAGGTGGTCGCCGTCGACGGCTCCCAGGTCGACACCTGGGAGAACAAACCTGCTGGCCGAGTCCCACATCCGCTACGGCGGCTATGGCGGGCTGGCCATGAGGTTCGTGTCCGATCCTACATCGCGTTGTTCAGCCACTTCGTTCCCTGCGGGGCGTGGGAGGCCGTCTACATCATCGATGGGTTGCTGCACAACGATTCCGACGTCCAGCCCGACACCATCCATGCCGATACGCAAGGCCAGTCGCTGCCTGTTTTCGGGCTCGCGTCGCTGCTGGGATTCGAGCTGCTGCCGAGGATCCGCAATTGGCATGACCTGAACTTCTACCGCCCGGACGCCGCGACCCGCTACGACCACATCGATTCCCTGTCCGGCGACAACGCCATCGACTGGGGTCTGATCGAGCGCCACTGTACGGATTTGCTGCGGACCAGCATCTCCATTGAGAGGGCCGGGTGTCGTCGGTGACGCTGCTACGCCGGCTCGGCAACCACTCGCACAAGAACCGGCTCTACCGGGCCTTCCGGGAGCTGGGGCGGGTGATTCGTACGGTGACGCTGCTGCGGTACCCGTCCGACCCGGGGCTTCGGGAGCAGATCACAGCGGTGACGAACAAGACCGAGGCGTTCAACGGCTACTCGGAGTGGCTGATGATCGGCGGCAAGCTGATCGGGCACAACGATCCCGAGAACCAGGAGCGGGTGGTCAAATTCAATGAGCTGGTAGCCAACTGCGCGATTTACTCGACCGAGCTGGACATCACCGACGTGGTCAACCAGCTCGCGGCCGAGGGCATCCGGTCGACACCGACGACTTGGCGACCATCACGCCCTACATCACTCACACCATCCGACGGATGGGCGATCTAGTGCTCAACCTGACCCCGCCGGAGGAAGCGCCGGTGACCCGGCTCGACCTGGAACCACGGGTGCTATTCGCCGCACGAACCTGACCAGCCCATTCACCCGGCGCCACGAGTTCCGTGCAGCGGGTTTACGACTGATGGGCGGTGTGACGAGCGAAAGCTTCGTCGAACGCCGAGGGGGCGAGCAGGTACAGGAAGGATCGGCCGTCGCAGCTGTGGCAGAGGGGTGGCGCCAGGCGATGTCGAACCTCCGGGTTTGGTGAACGCGGCGGTGACCGCGTGCAGGCCGGTGGTGCCGCCGCAGCCCGCACAGGCATCGCCCGGGGTGGGAACTGGCCTAGTCTGACCCGTCACCTACATCAAGGCCGCACGGGCATCAGATCTCCATCGGCCAGGGTGTCTCAGGCGAGGGCGAGGAACAGCTTTTCGAGTTGTTCCTCGGTCAGGGTGCCGTTCTCGCCGGTCTTGTCGGCGGTAAGACATTCACGTAGTCCGCTGGCGATGATCTTGAATCCGGCGCGGTCGAGGGCCCGGGAGACGGCAGCGAGCTGGATGACCACGTCTTTGCAGTCACGCCCTTCGTCGATCATGGCAATGACACCGGCCAGCTGGCCCTGTGCCCGCCGCAGGCGGTTACGCACCTGAGTGATGGTGTCCTGGTCACTGACCACGCTGTCCTCCCCTGTCTTTCCACTGTTCCCGACGATACCCGGGTGGGTATAGCGGGGAGCAGGGCCGCAACGCGGCCGGAAGGGCGAGGTGGTCAGGAGTCCTGCTTGCGGGTCGCCCAGGGCCACGACCATCTCCGTTGTTGCTCACGGGAGTGGCCATCGCACCACTGACCGGCCGACACCATCGCCTTGACCTGCGCGACGTGCATGCCGCATCCGGCCCAGGTGGTCTTACTACAGGTACGGCACGTCTGGGGACTGCACATGATGTCACCTCTATCCTTTCGGCATGGTCGGTGCTCCGTCGCGGTGGCGACGGAGTTCGGCGAATCCGGGCACCGAGGCCACGGTGAGCAACGCGTCGAACAACGCACGCCCGCCTGCGGGCGTGGGCAGCTCAGTGAGCACCGGGCCGAAGAACGTGCGGCCACCGATCGTGGTGATCGGACTTCCACCCGGCTCGCCGAGCGCGTCCTGACTGGCCTGATGCGCGACCCGCAGAGCCGCGTCCCGGTCGGTCCCGGTCGCCGCGGTGGCCAGGTGCTCCGACAGCCCCGCTTCGGCGAGCGCGGCACGCAGCAGGTTGGCATCTACTGGCATCCCCTGCTCGTGCACCCGGCGGGCGACTGCCACGTGAAGTCCGACCGCGGCCTGCGGATCCTCGACGGCCATGAGCACCCGGCCGGTCAGCCGCGACTCCTCGATCCGCCGGCGATGCCCTGCCGCCACCTCTTGGCCCTCGTTGAGCACCGCCAGGCTCATCGGCCGCACCCGCAATCGCTGACCATCGGGCAAAGCCTCGGTCAGCCACCGGTAGGCCAGCCACGCGAACGGGCACACCGGATCGCCGTAGAGCACCACCTCGCTTACGCCAGCTCCTCGTCCAACGCCGCCAACGCTGACTCCAGCCGCGCGGTGGCCTCCTCCGCGACCGCGACCACTCCGCTCGAGGGCACGATCTCGGCCATCACTGCCGGGTTGGCCGCCTCGACGATCGTCACCGACCGATCATCAACGTCCTGGCGCACCACGACGTTGCATGGCAGTAGCAGCCCAATCTGCCGTGTCGCCTCCAGCGCGCGGTGTGCCAGCGGCGGATTGCACGCCCCCAGAATCACGTACCGCTCCATCGACTCCCCGAGCTTCTCCTGCAACGTCGCCTGCACGTCGATCTCGGTCAATACCCCGAAACCGGCCGCTGCCAGCACCGCCCGAGTCATCATCATGACGTTGTCGAACCCAGCTCCCGCGTACGAGCGAGACAACCCTAACTGCATTATCACTCCTCTCGCCATCAAACCAAGGATACCCCTGGGGCATAACGCATACCCTACCGGGTATTGGGGAGATGACGTAAAGCCGCTTAACCGAACCACGCGGAACCAGTAGTCACCACCGGAACCCGCCGCATGGGTTCCTTAACTCGGTCCCGCCATCAAAATCCCGAAACCTCTTCGCGCGCCGTTGAAGGAGACTCATCGATGACGAAGTATGGGTACGCACGGGTGTCCACCCGCGACCTGACCGAGCTGCAGATCGCGAAACGCCGGCCAACGCTGGACATCGCACTCGGCGACGAACGCCCGCACATGCGCGGCAAGATCCGCGAATACGTGTCACTGTGACCTGGTCAGGAACTATGCATAGCCGCGGCCTCTTTCTGGCGTATCGGTTCCCACCCCTACTACGGGCTGGCGATCAACCAGATGCTGGCCGAGGGCCGGCCCATCGACGACGAGTTGCTGGCGCACATCTCCCCGGCGCACTCGGAGAACGTGAACTTCTATGGCACGATCGCGGTGGAGGTCGACACGGAGCTCGCCAAGCCGGTACCCGGCCGGGTACCGGCCTCTGCGACCTCGTAGGCCCGCTGCGGCGTGAGGGCGACAATCCGTCGCCGGGAGCCGAGGGGGCGCCGACGGCCAGGGCCTGGTCATCTGCCTGTGTAGCGGGCGGTGTTGTCCAGGCGGGTGGTGAAGCCGCCCGCGCTGTCGCGGGTGAGCAGCAGTAGCGGTTCGGCGGTGGTCAGATTCGGGCTGTGACGCCGCGGTTCAGGATGTTGCCCGGTACGTGAGTAGGGCCGGGCGGCCGCCGCTGCCGTGCGGGACGGGGTAGTAGCTGCGTTGGCCGGCGGGTTCGAGGGCGACGACGTGGGCACCGTCGGCAAGGTGGTCGCGGCCGGTCACGGTCAGGCGCTGGCCGCGGACGTCGAGGGTGGTGAGCCAGCCGGATTCCGCGGCCACATACAGGCGGTGGGCGCCGGGGTCGTAGGCGAGGACATCGGGGTCGGCGCCGACCTGGCTGGTGCCGGTGACCTTCCAGGTGGTCAGGTCGAGGGTCAGCAGGCGGCCGTTGCCGTCGCAGGCGACGAAGGCGAGGCGATCTCTGTGGTCGAGGGTGAGGCCGTGGTCGTGGTCGCAGCCGGGCAGCGGCACGCGGCGGGTGACGGCCAGGGTAGCCGGGTCGATGACGGCCAGTTCGTTTCGGGTCTGCACATCGACCAGCACCATGTGGCTGGCCGGGTCGTAGGCGACGTTCCCGGCCTCGCCGCCGAGGGCGACCGTGCCGCGCACGGTGCCGGTGGCGGCGTCGATGACGGTCTCGGAGCCGCCGGACTCGTTGGTGGTCCACACCGTGCCCCGGGCCGGGTCGTAGGCCAGCCCGTCGGGGTACTCCCCGGTGGCGGTACGGCGCAGGATCGTGCCGGTGTCCTCATCCAGGGTGAACATCTGGTTGTCGCCGGTGGCCGTCGCGTACACGCGGTGGAGGGCCGGGACCACCAGCACCCCGTGCACGTCGCTCAGGCCGCCGATGGTGCGCACCGCCTTCCCGGCCCGGACGTCGACTTCGATGACCTCGCTCGCGCCGAGGTGAGCGATGAACAGCAGCCCGCGGGCGGGATCGAGGCTGGCGTAGTCGAAGCGGGAGCTGTCGCCGGGCAGCGTCACCTCGCTCACCCGCTCCAGGGGCAGTGCCAGGCGGGGCGGGGCGCTGGTCCGGGTGAACAGCAATCCGGCCACCGTTGTGCCAGCGGCGAGCACCAACACCGCCACCAGCGCGAGCAGCCCTCGCCGTCCGCGAAGACGTGGCGTCCGCATCCCGACCTCCTCCGCTGGAACCGCAATGCAACCACGGTTACACTAGCGTGGGCAGGGGGCACGGTGCCCCCGTCAGGAGGAGATTGTTATGCCTGCCTCACCTCGGCGCTCGGCCGCACGGTCCGGCTGATACCGGCACCCCGGCGGCGGACACCGCCGGTCACGGGGGCAAGCCGCTGCCCACTACGGAAGCGGACTGGCAGCCGGTCGCCGACACGCTGGGGCGTAGCGGCACACTGATGGACAAGGTCGTCTACCGGGTGCCTTTGGCGCGCAAGGATCTGAAGGTCACCAGCTACGGGGTGGCAATCAAGCCGGGTCTGTCGCTGGGCGGTACGCGGCGTTCGCCAAGTACCGCGACGGGACCATGCTCATGGGCGACCTGGTGGTCACCAAGGACGAACTGCCCAAGGTCACCGACGCGCTCCAGGCCGCCGGGATCGAGCAAACAGCCCTCCACAAGCATCTGCTGCAGCAGTCCCCGGCGATCTGGTGGACCCACATCCACGCCATGGGCGACCCCGCGAAACTCGCCCGCGGCGTCAAAGCCGCCCTGGCCGTCACCGGCATCCCGCCGGCCACACCGCCGCCGTCCACCCAGCCACCCATCGACCTGGACACCCACGCCATCGACGCCACACTGGGCCGCACGGGCACCGCCGGCGGCGGCATCTACAAGTATCACCGTGGCCCGCCGGGACACCGTCACCGACGGCCACCACGTCCTGGCCGCCGGGCTGGGCATCACCACCGGCAACGCCTTCGCCGACCGCTGGCCGGTCCCAGAAACCTACTAAACCAATAAGGCCAGAAACACCGTTAGTGAAACAGACCCGGATTCAGCCGACAGTGAGCACTGGCCAGGTGGTGGGTTGGTCGGGATGCTCGGCAAGACGCAGCCCTTGGACAAGTCGGATCGCATCGGCGCGGCCAAAGCTTTTCCCCGATACCTCGATCAAGAAAACGGGCCCGGAAGAGCCGTCTCCTATCGTGAGACGACCACTCACGTCAGTGGTGTCGTTGGGGTCTTTGTCCTGCTGCCACCAGGAAGGCTTGCCGGCGATCGTCAGATCCGGGGAACGGTCCGGGTGCCGGTAACCTCCGAGATCCTTCTGATCTGCAGGAATAACACTGATCCCGAGCCTATCCCCGCCGCGGACCAGGTCATAGCTGGTCGGCTGGGACGAAGTGTCTTGCAGCCTGTTGGACGCCGGATTGGCAATCAGGTTCATAGTGCATTTGGCTGGTGTACTTCCGCCTGGAATCGAGCTGAGCTGAAATGGCTGCACACAGCGGTACACCTTGTCCAGTCGTACTGCCGCGACAAGTTCCCGCAGCCGCGACTCCGAGATTGTGCCCACGCTGCTCACTGTTTCCCACAGCCCGCTCACTGGCTCCCAGATGATGGTTCGAGTTCCCGCAGGGTGCGCCGAACCGTCCTCACCCTTGCCGTGCCTCTGGTACTCCGTGGCCGGCCGATTCTTAATGGTGATCTTTTTTCCATCATTGAGGGTGTCTTCGGTGTCTTTGTTGTGGCTGAGCGTCACCCTCACCGCAGCTTCGGAAAAGTGGGAGTCTGTTACTCCCATAGCACTAAGGGTGGCGGTGTCAGCGTGCAGTTCCACGCTCTCTTCCTCGTTGGTCGTTCGTCCGGCTGGACCAGTCGACTGCCAGATAGCCCCGATATAGGCACCGGGGAGGGATCTGAGCCCAAGATGCAGTAGTCCCGTATCCTGTCCTACCACCTTCGAGTTCCCGATCGCCGTGGATAGACCCGAAGGCCCGGCCGGTGGGACCAGCGCTGAATTCAATGGATGGTGCGACCAGTCCTGACTAGACCGTGTGGAATTCTCCGACCCAGTGTTGGAACATGCAGCTAAGCCAATCAGCAGAACGCCGGTGGCGAGAAGACCGGCCAGCTTGAGCAGGATGAAAGGTCGGCCCCCAACGAAAGGTTTTGTCATCAATACACCAGATATCGGTTGCTCACGCATGGGACAAGTAAACCAGACAGACAGAATTGACCTTGATCGAGGTGCCCTTGAGTGCTTTTGATAGTGCAATGGTGAGTCCGTTGAGCGCCGCTTTCGACATCTGATAGGCCGGGCAGATCAAGCCGTAGTAGGGAGATTCCGGGTCGACCTGGTCGGCTAATGAACCCACTGTGGTGGAGACGTTTACAATGCGCCCCGAAGCAGACTTGTGCAGCAGAGGCAAGAATTCCTTGGTTACCGAGATGGCCCCGAACACATTGGTCTCGAAGGTCTCCCTAAACATTCGTAGGTCCAGCGGTCGATCGATATTGCTTGCGGTGGCCTCTGGCAAAATCCCAGCGTTGTTGATCAGGATATCGACGTGGCCGTAGTTGCGATCGACCCGCATCGCCGCCTCCTGAACGCTCACCACAGAGTTGACATCAATGTTCAACGACTCGGCATCCACGCCCTTGCTTCTGAGTCGTTCCGCGGCGTCCTCGCCCTTGGAACCATTTCGTGCTCCTACGAGTACTTTCACGCCCGCGTGGCCGAGTCGATGGGCCGCCGCGAAACCGAGGCCCCGGTTCGCACCTGTAATCACAGCTATTTTTGTCATCGCTTTCCTTTCAAATGTCATCGTCACAGCACCAGCATGGCTGACCAGACTGCGCAACGCTGGCGGGAAACAGACGTGGAAGTAAAAGTAGGCACTGACCGGCGTCGAGTACCGGTTGCTGTAGCGGCTCGAGGTGGACTGCCCGCAGGCAGCCAGACGGGAAGGCGGTGGTCGATACTGTGACTCCGTATACTGATCGGCTACGCGCGGCTTAGCGGAGTCGTTTCCAGCGATGAAAGGAGGGCGCATGTTCGTCGTGCTGTTTGAAGTCCAGCCTCACCCAGATCTGTTTGACGAGTATCTGAGCGTGGCCACCCTGCTGCGCCCTGAACTCGAAGCCGTCGAGGGGTTCATCGACAACAACCGCTTCGAAAGCGGCCGCACTCCGGGCCGGTTATTGTCGCTATCTACGTGGCGCGACGAAAAGTCCCTTATCCGTTGGCGCACACAGGCCACTCACTATGAGAAGGGCCAGCGACGCGGCCGGTTCGAGATCTTCGCCGACTATCGGCTTCGAGTCGGCGAGGTCACCGAAGACACCCACCCCCCGGCGGACATCTCCCGGCGACAGAGCAGATACGACGAGACCGAGATCGGCGCTTCGAAGGCCGCCACGGTACTCGAATCCACCGATGCAGCCAGCGCCCTGCCCACTTTGGATGGAGTCCGAGGGCTGACAAGCCTCGAACGCTACGACGGAATCCAAGATCCACACAGCCCCCTGCTTCTCGCCTCCTGGACAAGTCTGGCCCATGCCCGCACCGGGATCCCATCACGCCCGACGCTGCGATGTCGTAACGTCCGCGTAATCCGCGAATACGGCTTGCACGAGCGCCGAGAAGCACCCCAATACTTTCCAGACGTTGCCTAATCCAGGCGAAACGAACGCAGGTAAATGGGCACGGGGTTACAGGCCGTGTCGCCGGTCACCGAGGACAACTTGAGTGACCTGGGCCTCTAGCTCGGCCGAGAATTCGCTTCTTACTGTGTTCCTTCCAATGGTTGCTAGAGTTCGAGACGCCTCGACGGCACGCTCTACGTCCTCATCTATCAGGTCGTGGTTGATGGCGATCGCGGCGGCCGATCCCTGCCCGGCGGCGGTGATCACCTGAGCGCGTGGGTTTATGACGTTGCCAGCCGCCCACACTCCGAACACGCTGGTACGACCAGAGGCGTCGGTGTCCACCCAGCCATTGCTGTCTCTCTGGCAGCCCAGGGCGATCAGCAGGTCGTCGTGGGGCACGTTGTGCGGCCGTAGGAATACCGCCGCCCGCGGCACCACCTGGCCGTCAGCAAGCTCGACGCCGCGCAACCGATCACCATCTGAAGCGGCGACCAGTCGTGTCACTTGGCCTTCGACAATCTGGACCTTTCGGGCGGTTAGGCGCTCGCGATCCTCGGCGGTGAGGGTGAGGGTGTGGGAGAACATGATCACATCAGAGGACCACTGCTCTACCAGCAGTGCGTGCTCGACCGCACTCGGCCCGGTGCCCAGCACCCCGATCGGCTGGTCCCGCACCTCATACCCGTGGCAGTACGGGCAGTGCAGCAGATCCTTGCCCCAGCGCTCTCGCACACCCGCAATCTCCTCCGGCAAATCATCGCGACACCCGGTGGCCACCAGCACTCGACGGGCGCGCAGCACCCGACCTTCGGCCAGGCGCACGAAGAAGCCGTGCTCGATCGCTTCCACTCGGCCGGTGATCAGTTCACCGCCGTACCCGGCGACCTCGGTGCGGCCGGTAGCCAGCAACTGTGCTGGGGCCATTCCGTCGCGGGAAAGAAAGCCATGCATGTGCGCGGCTGGGGCGTTACGTGGAGCACCGGCATCTACCACCGCCACCCGCCGTCGAGCCCTGGCTAGTACCAGCGCGGCGTTTAGTCCTGCCGCCCCACCACCGACCACCACCACGTCGTATACCTGCGGGTTTTCCTGCGTGTCCATTGGGGATCACCTCCACCCCAGATGGTGCGCCCTAGTTCATATTTTGACAACTTCTGTTGCTATTTCTGGGACAGCAGAGTGGAATGAGGGTATGGAACACTCGCCCGCCATCGCCCAAGCACTCACCGAGGTAGGCCCCCGCCTCAAACGCCTGCGCACCCAGCGCGACATCACCCTAACCTCCCTTGCCGAAGCCACTGGCATTTCCAAGAGCACCCCGTCTCGTCTGGAGTCCGGCCAGCGCCGGCCCAGCCTAGAACTCTTGCTGCCCATCGCCCAGGCCCACCGAGTCCCCCTAGACGAACTGGTCGGCGCCCCCGAGGTCGGTGACCCACGCGTCCGCTTCACCCCTCGCGTGCGGGGCGGCCGCACCATGGTCCCCTTGACCCGCCAACCCGGACCCCTCCAAGCCTGGAAGGAGATCATCCCCGCCAACCAGAACAAACCAGATCCTGTCACGCACGAGGGCTATGAGTGGCTGTACGTCCTGTCCGGACAGATGCGGCTCATCGTGGCCGACCGCGACTTGACCATGGGCCCAGGCGAAGCTGCCGAATTCGACACCCGCCTGCCCCACTGGTTTGGCTCCGCCGGCGACACCCCCGTGGAGATCCTCAGCCTCTTCGGCCGCCAAGGCGAACGCATCCACATCCGCGCCGCACCCCAAACCCGCCGCACCGAGTTTCCAGACGTGCTTTAAAGCCCACCAAGCAGCTCGATGCCGGCTACCGTTTTCTGCCCCTACGCTGCGGCGAGTAGCCCGCCGCTTGGGGCGTGATGTTTGTGGGCCGATACCGCAGTGGGGGCGCGATGGACGGCGCGGTCGCGGTGGACGGCGTGCCACGGCGGTCGACCACCGGGAGACCGTACTCCTGGGCCAGTGTCGCGGGGTCGAGCCCCGAGTCGCCGCACACCTCTATGGTTACCTGGTCGCGGTTACCGAAGGTGTCCAATCGCCTGCCGAGGGGGGTACGGTCTTCGGCAGTTCCGAAGGCGCTATTGAGCACCGCGAGAGCCTCCAGCGAACTCACTCGCAGCCCGAGCCTAGCCGGGCTGCACCCCAGCTGGGAGAGAAAACTACCCGCTCCATGACCGAATATGTTCCCGTAATCTTCACGGTCGAGGAGGCTCGGATCGACTGACCAGATCACCCGAGGCTCTGGGGAGTTCAGGGCTTTGGCGGCGGAAGGCAGATCGGTGTATGGGTCTGCCATGACGACGATCTCCGGGGCCAGTCGCAGCGCGGCACCAGGGCGATTACTCAAAGCTAGGCTGGCGCCACCGATGGGAACATCGACAAGATGAAAGGGCGGCGGCGTCTTACCGGATGAACCCAAAAATTGCCGATATTCGGCGATGACTGCCCGCCTGGCCGGGTCAGACCCGTAAAGCCTGCCTAAGCCATCGATTGTCTGGTCGCCGGCCTCCAGCTCGAGTCGATCGCGCCGAGCTGAGCTGGCCTGAGCGATACCGTCGACAATCTTCGAGGGTCGCTGCAGCAACGCAGCGATGTCGTGCGACACGACAATGCTGTGATCGATCGGGTATTGGTCTCGATCGGCGGATCGGGCGACCTCGTGGTGATGGTTGGGCGAATCGACGCAGGAGACTCCGGGCGGCGGTGGAGTTGTGGCGAGCCACCGCCCTCACCGCGTCACTAACGACGTCAGCGACGCTCACACCATGGTCGCGTGGTACCTCATCGATGGGAAAATCGATGGCAAACACGCATAGCCCGTCGGACACACCATACTTCTCGGCGGCGTCGAGCCACTGCCCGGCCAGTTGATCGGGCCGAGGCGTTCCGCTAACCGCGCCCGACGAATAACAGAAGACGACCGCGTCCGCGTCGGCGGGATGCGCTCCCGCGTACGTCATCGACCCGCCGGAGAACCGCTCCGGGAACAGCTTAAAGTCGTGCATCGGGACTCCTGCCACCTCGACCACGGCAAGACTATCCAAAACACCTCCATGCTCGTGGCCAATCAACCGAAAAGCCGGAACTAACCGGCCATCTGCCGCTTCGTCACGGCCCTATCACACCGCGGCCGCCACACCATGGCCAGGTATGCCCGACCACCTCAGGGGTCCGAACCGAGCGAATCTAGCAGCCATGATCACGCACGGGAGGGGTTTCGGGTGATCTCCGCACCGAGTGCAGGTTAGCCACACTCACTGGAAACCCGAATCAATGGGACCCACCATACCCGGTGTTGAGAGTTGGAGCCTGTAGTTTTCAATTTCGGGGTTAGCAAGCGGTAACCGCGAAGGCCCTCGGAAATGCCTGCTGCGGCAGCTCCTAGTATCGATGGACAAAGTCAATCGAAGAAGGGCGAGCCGTGTTAGTAGGTGTTGTCGCCAGCGCAGCTGTCTTAGCGGCGGCCAGCTTGGTAGCTCCTGCTGCGGTAACAGCCGGCAGCCACGCTGAAGTCCATGTTCCGGCCAGGTATGCCAGTCAACAGTTGGCATGGAAATCGTGTTATCCAGATCCGGCAAAAATTAATGAATTGCCGCAATCCGAGCAGGTGGTGGCCCGACGCCTCGAATGCGCACAGATGACAGCGCCACGAGACTGGCACAATCCCGATACCGGGCCGGATCTGCACATCGCGGTGAGCCGCCTGGAACCCGAGCATGGAACACCGACCCAGAGCCTCTTCGTTAACCCGGGCGGCCCGGGTGGTCCGGGGATTACGATCGCGCAGCGCTTGGATGTCGCCAAACGGCAAGACGTCCTATCGGCGATGGACATCATCAGTTTCGATCCACGAGGAACCGGTGCTAGCACCCGAGTCTCCTGCGCGGGTGGCCCGATGAAATCCGCCGACCCGCGCGACCGCTCCAGCGCGAACCTGGATCGAATCGCCGCTAACAATGTGGCGTTAGCGGCGCGGTGCATGAAACAGTCGGCCGGTCTGCTCCCCTATATAAGCACCGAACAGACAGTTCGAGACGTAGATCTACTCCGCCGCTTACTGGGACGACAAAAGATCAACTGGCTTGGCTATAGCGCGGGCACTTGGATGGGTGCCTACTACTCCGCCTACTTCCCTGATCGGGTGGGAAGATTTGTGCTCGATTCCAACGTGGATTTCACCACCTCATGGCAGAACCTCCTCGCGAAAGTTCCGCATGGTTTCGAGCGTCGCTTTCGGAAGGATTTCGCCCCGTGGGCAGCTGCCCACTCCGGCAAGCTGCAACTCGGCGATACAGCCGAGTTAGTCCGCCAGTACTACGAAACCTTGCGGGCCGACCTCAACCGGGCACCCGTTCATTCTGGATCCATGGTTGTCGATGGACCGCGGCTCGATTCTCTCGTCCTGGAAAACCTCTACCGAGTGAGTGATTTCCCCAAGTTAGCTTCGCTACTCGGCAGCTTGCGGCACGACGCGAACACTAAGAGGGTGTTTTGAAACT
>QHCE01000087.1 GCA_003243955.1 Acidimicrobiales bacterium
TAACCTATCCGCGCGATCTCTAAAACGCGTCGAGTCGTAAGCTGGTGTCGAGCACAGGAAGCCAATGAATCCTGGAAACATGGAAATATGGAAGCTCATGCAAGCTCTTTGCCGCCGCGATTCACGAGCATTTCCTGCCCGCCATCGAGGCGGGTTCTTTTACCGGGCAGCCGCCATGGCCGACGCGACTGCGTATCCGTCGCCTTATTGGCACCGGCATCTACTCGCTCACTTGGAGTTTCAGCTCTCCTGATGGCCGGACAACCTTCCACCTCACCACTGACGACACCGGCGAAGCCATGCTCGTCTGGAGCCGGATCGGAACCCACCGCATCTACGACAGACCCTGATCGGCGCCTGGCTACGCGGCAGACGTACCGTCACTTCGGCGCCTCCATTGCTCCAACCCGGCGTTAGAGTGGGGCGTGTGAACCTTCGCCATCGTCCGCGCGCCGTATCGATCACCGATGCTCCCGAGAACCCTGAGGCAGAGTTCCACCGGCGCCGTCTGCGCTACGTGGCGATGATGCTGCTGCGGATAGTCTGCTTGGTGCTTGCGGCTGTGCTGGTCAGTGTCGACGTTTCTTATGCTCAATGGTGGGCGGCGTTGTGCATCGTGGGGATGGTGGGCTTACCATGGGCCGCCGTGCTGATCGCCAATGACCGGGCACCACTTCGGCGTTCGGAGCGCTCTAACATTGTCGCTGCTGACAAAAAATCTTTGGATTCGGTACAGCGACCCTTGCTCTAGTCACAGCGCGTTGTGACTAGTATGTACATAGCTCAGACTTAAGTGGTTAGCCTAAAAGCAGTATCGAACAAAGTGAGGTCGAATCTGTGAGCACGCGAGTGCTGGAGCGCCCGGAGGCTCAAGAGAAGGAGTCAGACACGGGCCCGGAGATGTTTCATTACGTCCGCAAGGAAAAGATCGCCGAAAGTGCTGTGATGGGCAACTTTGTGGTTGCGCTGTGTGGGGAGAAATTCCCGGTGACTAAATCTCCAAAGCCGGGTTCGCCAGTATGTCCGGCGTGTAAGGAAATTTTCGACACGCTACCAGCTGGGCAGTGAGCGCTCCTGCGGGCTTGAGTTCGACAACGATTTCCGCGCCGGTTCTACGGAGTTGGCAGCGCAAGGCTTTAGCGCAGTACCTGGCTGAGCAGCCACGTGATTTTCTCGCGGTCGCCACGCCGGGTGCGGGTAAGACCACGTTCGCGTTGCGCGTCGCCGCCGAGCTGCTGGCTGAACGGGTCGTCGCCGCGGTTACGGTGGTTACGCCGACCGATCACCTGAAGACTCAGTGGGCTCATGTGGCCGCGCGGATGGGTCTGCAGCTGGACCCCACTTTTCGAAACGTTGCGGGCGCTACGTCGCCGGATTTCGCCGGCATTGTGGTGACCTACGCTCAGGTTGGTGCCGATCCGAGTGTGCACCGAAGACGCACCCGGGCGCGTCCTACGCTGGTCATCCTGGATGAACTACATCACGCCGGCGATTCGCGCAGTTGGGGCGATGGCACTCGCGTCGCGTTTGAAGATGCCACGCGCCGGCTCGCGCTTACCGGAACGCCGTTTCGTAGCGATACCAACCCCATCCCGTTTGTGCGGTACGAGCGGGAGGAGTCTGGTCTCACTCGTTCTCGCGCCGATTCGGTCTACGGCTACGCCGACGCGCTGGCAGACGGTGTTGTGCGGCCGGTGCTGTTCTTGGCCTATTCGGGTCAGATGCGCTGGCGAACCAGCGCGGGGGAGGAGCTTTCAGCGCGGTTAGGTGAGCCGCTCACCACCGATGCCACCAACCATGCGTGGCGAACCGCACTAGATCCACGCGGGGATTGGATGCGCCAAGTTCTACGGTCAGCAGATGCCAGACTCAGCGTTCTGCGGAGCGCGGGTATGCACGATGCAGCGGGGCTGGTGATCGCGACTGACCGTGCTTATGCCCGCGCTTACGCCGGGCTCCTGGCGGATCTGACCGGGCAGTCGCCAGTCGTCGTGCTCTCTGACGACGCGGGCGCCAGTTCGAAAATCACCGAGTTCGCTGAATCAGACCGTCGGTGGTTGGTGGCGGTCCGGATGGTGAGTGAAGGTGTAGATATACCTCGTTTAGCGGTAGGGGTGTATGCCACCAGTGTGCAGACTCCGTTGTATTTCGCGCAGGCAGTCGGCCGTTTCGTCCGAATGCGCACTGCTGGTGAAACGGCAAGTGTGTTTCTGCCGAGTGTGCCGCAGCTGTTGGAGCTGGCCGCTGCGCTGGAAGTAGAGCGCGATCATGTGCTAGAGCGTCCCGCCCGTGAGGAGCTCTTCGATGAGGCGCTGCTAGCAGCCGCGAATGCCGAACAGAACGAACCCGATGAGTTAGAGCAATTTGCGGCGTTGGAGGCTTCGGCACAGCTTGATCAACTTATTTATGATGGCGCGTCATTTGGCACGGCCGCCGCGGCCGGAACTCAGGACGAGCAGGACTACCTAGGACTTCCTGGGCTGCTAACGCCGGATCAGGTTTCACTGCTGCTGTCTAAGCGTCAGCGCGAACAGTTAGCCGCAGCGAATAAGCAGACGCCACCGGCGGGAGTGCCGCCGGTGGAGACCGATGCGCCGCTGTCGTCGTTATTTGAACAGCGGTCGAAGCTGCGGCGTCAGCTCAATGCTCTGGTTGGCGCCGCGCACCATCGCACGGGTAGGCCGCATGGCTCGATCCATGCCCAACTGCGGGCTGAATGTGGCGGCCCACCGAGCCCGCAAGCCACTATTGAGCAGCTCACCCAGCGCATCGTCGCGATCCGCTCCTGGTAACGGTCGGGGTGCCTCTAGTGAGCCTTGCCGATGGTTGCGGTGTAGTGCTCGTGGCGGCATGGCGCGACGTCGTTTAGTTCGGTGGCCGCCGTCGTGAGTAGGATCACTCAGGTGCGCGTATCGCGTTCCCGGCGGCTTCGCGCAGCGTTAAGTCAGCCCTATAACGATCTATTTAGTAGGAGAAACTGTGTCCGCACCTCGTGCCGAAGCTGTGTCCACCACCGTCATGGTGCGCGCCGGCACGACAGCCGCGACCGCCGTCGAGGAAACGGACGCTCCTCGTACTGGACCGGACGCGGTGATCGTGGCGCGCGAGCGGGAGACTGGCCAGCTGCACGATCTAGCCTGGTCGCCTCAGTCGGATACTGAAGTGGAATTGGTAGCGGCCAGTTCACCAGATGGTCGTGTTGTGCTGCGGCATTCTTGCGCACACGTGGCGGCGCAAGCGGTGCAACAGTTGTTCCCCGGCACGCTGCTGGGCATTGGGCCCCCAGTAGAGCACGGCTTCTATTACGACTTTTTGCCCGAACGGCCGTTCACTCCAGACGATTTTAAGCTCATCGAGCAGCGCATGACTCAGATCATCAAGGCTGGGCAGCTATTTTCGCGTCGAGTCACCACAGTCGACGATGCCCGTAAAGAGCTCGCCCACGAGCGCTTCAAGCTGGAACTCGTTGAACTCAAGTCCGCCGTCGAAGATGCCGAGTCCGCCGCCGAGGGCGCGTCGGTGGAGGTTGGAAGCGGCGAGCTGACCATGTACGACAACCTTGACGCCCGATCCGGGGATCGAATCTGGACCGACCTCTGCCGCGGCCCGCACCTACCCACCACGCGGGCGATTCCGGCGTTCAAGCTGATGCGGACCGCCGCTGCCTACTGGCGTGGCAGCGAACACAATCCGCAGCTCCAGCGAATATACGGCACGGCTTGGGAGAGTAAAGAGGCGCTCAAAGCTCACCTTGCGCTGCTGGAGGAGGCCGCCAAGCGTGATCACCGCAAGCTTGGCGCGGAACTAGATCTGTTCAGCTTTCCGGAAGAAATCGGGTCGGGTCTGGCGGTATTCCATCCCAAAGGCGGCATCATTCGCCGGGAGCTGGAAGGGTACTCTCGGCAGCGTCATCAGAATGCCGGCTATGAGTTCGTGAACTCGCCGCACATCACCAAAGAAGGCCTTTTCCACACCTCGGGCCATCTGCCCCACTTCGCCGATAACATGTTTCCGCCCATGGAGTTCGAAGGCTCGAACTACTACCTCAAGCCGATGAACTGTCCCATGCACAACCTGATCTTCCGATCCCGCGGACGGTCGTATCGAGAACTGCCGCTGCGGCTGTTCGAGTTCGGCACCGTGTATCGGTATGAGAAGTCCGGCGTGGTGCACGGTCTAACCCGTGTGCGTGGCCTAACGATGGACGATTCGCACATTTACTGCACCAAAGAGCAGATGGGCGGTGAGCTCAAGAATCTGCTTGCCTTCGTGTTGGACTTGCTGCGCGACTATGGCTTGGACGACTTCTACCTCGAGCTGTCTACCCGTGACGACTCCCCGAAGTTCATCGGCGAGCCTGAGCAGTGGGAAGAAGCGACCGAGGTCCTACGACGGGCCGCCGAAGATTCCGGCCTGGAGCTGGTGCCCGATCCTGGCGGCGCCGCGTATTACGGGCCCAAAATCTCCGTGCAAGCCAAGGACGCCATCGGCCGAAGCTGGCAGATGTCCACCATCCAGGTCGACTTCAACCAGCCTAAGCGGTTCGGGCTGGAGTATCAGGCCGCCGACGGCACACGGCAGCAGCCGGTCATGATCCACCGAGCGTTGTTCGGCTCGATCGAGCGGTTCTTCGGGGTGCTCACCGAGCACTACGCCGGCGCGTTTCCGGCCTGGCTTGCTCCAGTGCAGGTGGTAGGTATCCCGATCGCGGACAGCCACAGGCCCTACCTGGAGGAGTTCGTCGCGCGGTTGCGCGCCGCCGATATTCGGGCCGAGGTCGATACGGCTGACGAGCGGATGCAAAAGAAGATCCGGAACGCGCAGAAGCAAAAAGTGCCGTTCATGGCGATCGTCGGCGATGACGATGTCGCGGCCGGCGCGGTGTCGTTCCGATACCGGGATGGCTCGCAGCGCAACCAGGTTCCGATCGTCGACGCTGTCGCGCACGTGCTCGAGGTGGTGCGTAGCCGCGTCAACATGGGGCCGTCCGCGCAGTGAGCCCGCCAGGCATAGCGCTCGACGAGCAGGACGGTGAAAACGATCCCGCCGCCCTCATCGCCGACGCCGGCATCGGCGATGGCATCCAGCGACTGTGGACGCCGCACCGCATGGTCTATCTGCAGGGTGAAGGCAAACCGCACGATGATTCCGAGTGTCCGTTCTGCCGAATTCCAAAGCTGGATGACGAGCAGGGATTGGTGGTGGCTCGCGGCGAGTTGGTGTATGCGGTGCTCAACCTGTATCCGTACGCGGCCGGTCATCTCTTGATCTGTCCGTACCGCCATATTGCCTCCTACGCAGACCTCACTCAAGCCGAGGTTGCCGAGTTCGGGGCGTTCACTCAGGTCGCGATGCGCACGCTGCGAGCTAGCGCTGGCTGTCACGGATTCAATGTGGGAATGAACCAAGGTGCGGTAGCCGGTGCCGGCATCGCCGCCCATTTGCATCAGCATGTCGTGCCGCGCTGGGGCGGAGACAGCAACTTCATGCCTATCGTTGGCCGCACCAAGGTGTTGCCTGAGCTGCTGGGCGACACCCGAGCCAGGCTCGCCGCCGCTTGGCGGTAGCGGAACGAGCCGTAAACGCTAAACTTAGATAGGATTGCAGGCATGACTTTCGATCTGATTACCTCGGACTCTGGCGTAATGGGGGGATTCCCTGTATACGCGGATTGCGTATTCCGGTTGCTACCGTTGTAGCAATGGTTGCCGATGGTATGACTATTCGTGAAATCACCGAGGAGCTACCAGATTTACTTCCTGAAGATGTCGCCACGACACTGCGGTATGCGGCGCAGACAGTACGTGAACGAGAGCTGCCGCTGAGGCAAGCAGCATGAAACTGGAGTCCTAATGGTTGAGGTGTTGGCCGAGCGAGAGGTGCTTCCGCTGTATGGGCAAGTGATTGTCCAGGACGTCGGAACCGTCGATATCCCAGACTGGGAGACGGGCAAAGAGCGTACCGTCGCCAGCGAGCATGCCGTACTGATTGCGACGCGCCCGGATCATCTTGGCAAGGTTCGGATTCAAGTGCTCCGAGGAAATGCTCACAATCTAGGATTCCGTGTGTTCCACGGCGAGCTGTCAGTGTCGTCTGGACGATTGACGGTAGGTAGCGTTCTAGCCGGGCAGGTGGTTGAAGTCGGAGCAGGATGCCTAGGTCACGTCCTCGTTGAGATCTTCGTCGATCCAGCCGATCTCCCTGAACGTGTCACGGTTGTCCTGGAGAACAATCTCGCAGGGAGAGAGCCTGCTTAAGAGCTATACCAGCAATAAGGTGGGCTAATCCACCATGCCACGTGGTACTAGCCAGCGGGTAGGCTGTTCAGTGACGCTAGAGATGGTCTCGAAGTCAGCGTCGTAGTGGATGAGGATCGCTTGATGTATTTCAGTACAGGCGGCAATGAGCAGATCGGCTACCGGCGCCGCGATGTGAACCGCTTTTAGTGAGTTGACGTTGCACATCGCGGGCTCGCTGTGATACTGAAGATGCGATCGGCAGCGTCACATACGCCTTGCGTCGGGCCGTCCATATCCGCTCGTACTCGGTAACGTTACGGGCGCTGTAGCCTACCTCAAGGTCTACCACGTCACAGGTGGCAAAAGCGGCTTCTGCATCGAGAGCTAAAAAAGCATCCTGAGCCGCTACAGACTGTTCGACTCTTGCTAGAGCTGACTTGTCGACCTAGAAACAATGCTGAAGCCGTCAACGCCAGGCACCAGACATGATTTCGGGGTTGCTTAAGTCGGGCGAGCCGAGACTATCTAATAAAAGCTGGCGTCGTTTTTGCTGACGGTGAGCCGTCTCAATAGAAGCGTTGAGTGCTGCATGAATTGTCGCCTTCTTGGTTTTTGTGCCTAGCACGACCGCGGCTGTTTTTACCAAATCAACGTCGAGGTCGATCACTGTCTTCACGGCAACCTCCGAACTTGAGTGTATATGTTGAGTATATATACGGTATACATCGTCTTCGCCATAGGCATTTGCCAGTTGCGCCAGCACGGTCAGCAGTTGATTGTGGTCTTCAACGTGAGTTACGTATTGACGTTAATGCTGCCCGCTTCGGCCCGGCTTAGCGCTGGGCTGTGTGAGCCGGGTAGGGTCGCGGCGTGCTATCTGAGCTTGCGCGTGATCGGGTGAATCGAGTGATGCGGCCGCTTGCGGTCGGGCTAGCTCGCATCGGAGTGACGCCTAATATGGTGACCGTTGCGGGGACCGTTGGCATTGTCGTGGTGTGCTGCACTTTGGTGCCGTGGGGCTACGCTTTTTGGGCAGTGTGGGCTCTCGGGGTCTGCACGCTCACAGATTTACTCGATGGCGCGATCGCACGGTATACCGGCACAACCAGTAGGTGGGGAGCTTTTCTGGATTCAGTGAGTGACCGTATTTCCGACGGTGCGATATTCGGCTCGATTGCCTATTTGATGGCGACCGAACACAAGTATGGAGCAGCAGCAGGCGCGATCGTCTGCGTTATCACCGGTTCAGTGGTCTCCTACACTAAAGCCAAGGCAGAAAGCCTTGGCTTTAGGTGCAATCTTGGCTTCGCTGGTCGTGCGGAGCGGTTGATTCTGATCGCGATCGCTGCTCTGCTGTGGTCGGCGGGAGTGTCCATGGCGTTTGATATCGCGGTGTGGTTACTGGCCGCTCTGGCCGCGTTCACCATTGGGCAGCGCTGTTTCACCGTCTGGCAACAGTCCCGCGAGCCGCTGGAGCAGAGTTCGACGTGAAGCCAGCGTTCGAAACAGCCGCATATACCGCTGGCTGGCGTGCCGTGCGAGCGCTTCCAGAACCGGTGGCGCGCGCCGTGTTCCAGCGCGGCGCCGATGCCGTACTGCGGCGCAACGGTCAGGCGGTGCAGCGACTACGGGCGAACTTAGCTCGAGTGTTGCCGACGAATATCACACCTATCGAGTTAAGCGCTGCTGTGCAAGCCGGCGTCCGCTCCTATGCCCGCTACTGGATGGAGGCATTTCGGCTGCCGACCTGGTCGCCACAGCGGGTTCGAGAAAACTTCGTGTTCGACAACCCTGAGCTTCTCTTTCAAGCGTATGCCCAAGGCAGGGGCGTGATCTGCGTACTGCATCACTCGGGGAACTGGGATCACGCCGGAGCGTGGGCGAGCGCTAGCGGAATGCCGGTGGTCACTGTGGCCGAGCGGCTCAAACCCGAGGCGCTCTACCGTCGCTTCGTGCGTTATCGCGAGGAACTGGGCATGGAGATCCTTCCGGCGAGCGGGGGAGCTCAGGCGCCACTGGATGTAATGACTCGGCGGCTAGAAGAGGGCAGAATAGTGGTGCTACTCGCCGATCGTGACCTGTCCCGACGAGCTATCGACGTCACCTTTTTTGGCCACCCAGCGCGTATGCCTGGCGGCCCCGCCTTGTTGGCGCTACGCACAGGTGCGCCGCTATTGGTGGTCTCCCTGTGGTTCGACGGTAAGCTTTGTCGTGGTCGCCTAAACCCGGCTATTCCGATTCCGAGCAGCGGTGATAGCCGATCCAAAATATCGGTAATCACTCAGCGTATGGCAGACGGTTTCGCTGCTGGAATCGCGGAGCATCCACAGGATTGGCATATGATGCAGCGGCTTTGGCTTGACCACAAGGCAGCTGCGACGTCACAGCCGACACCGAGTTTCCCTTCGAAGAGCTGAGTATGTCCGATTCGGCGCGTGGGTCAAGCCAGATTCGTGGCGTTGACGCCACGCTACGCATTGGCATGGTCTGCCCCTACGCTTTTGATAGTCCCGGTGGCGTACAAGCGCACGTACGTGAACTTTCTGCGGCTTTGCGCCAATTGGGCCATCACGTTTCCGTGCTTGCTCCGGTCGATGATGAGTCTGCTGTGCCGGAATACGTGGAATCACTGGGTCGAACCATTCCGGTGCGATACAACGGCTCAGTAGCGCGAGTAGCGTTTGGACCATTATCGCTGAATCGAATCCGCAAATGGTTGCGTAACGGTCATTTTGACGTGCTGCATGTGCACGAGCCGATGGCACCGAGCGCGGCTATGTTGGCGTGTTTAGTAGCGCGCGGGCCGATCGTGGCCACGTCTCACGTTGCTAAGCATCGTTCCCGGACGGTGGCCGCGGCGCATATGGCACTGCAGCCCATCTTTGAGAAAATCACCGGCCGGATAGCAGTGTCGGCGTTGGCTCGGCAGTTTCAGGTCGAGCATTTTGATGGTGGTGGCGTGGAGATCCCGAACGGGGTTGCCGTGGCCAAATTTTCTCAAGCCGAACCTCTGCCGGGTTGGCCGGGCACCGGTGGGGCTTTAGGTTTTTTGGGCAGGTTCAACGAACCGCGCAAAGGATTTGCGCTGTTGGCGGAGGCATTTGTAGCTCTGGCGGCCCAGCGTCGCGAACTTAGGCTGTTAGTGGCCGGTCCGGGTGATCAGCGAATCGCACTGGCAGCTATTCCTGAACAGGTCCGCTCTCGGGTCACCATGCTGGGGGCGGTGTCGGAGCTAGACAAGGCTCGGATGCTGCGCAGCGTTGATGTATATGTCGCGCCAAATCTAGGCGGAGAATCGTTTGGCATGGTGCTTACTGAGGCCATGGCTGCCGGAGCGGCGGTGCTAGCCAGTGACCTCGATGCGTTTCGAAGCGTGCTCAACAGCGGCGGACAGTATGATGAGGCCGAATCGGCCGGAGAACTATTCCGCGCGGGAAGTACCGAGGATCTAGCTCGGGCGCTCAACGCGCTACTGCAGGACCCGATCCGTCGCGCCGCGTTAGCGGCTCGCGCTCGGCAGACGGTTGCACAGTTTGACTGGCCGATTGTGGCAGCTCAAGTGCTTGAAGTCTACGCTGGTGCGATCGCGGCGGCCCCAGTGCGCGTCGAGCCAGAAGCCGAGGCTGAGGTAGTAGCCGCGAAGCGACGGCTTCCCACAGAACTCGTCCGGTGGCTGCGAGCGTAACGGTGCTGTGTTGCCGGTAGGTGTCCGTAACTCCCCGTAACTTGTTGCCAAGTTGCCGGGATGGCTGATAGGGCCGCCGATTCAGTACCATGATCGATTATGGATTACTGGCTGATCATGATTTTGCTGGTCAGCACGTGGGTAATGTACGTTACGTGGCTAGCGGCGCGGCTTCGTCGCCTGCATGCCCGGGTTGATGCGGCGTCTCGTGCGCTCGACGCGGCGCTCGTTCGCCGAGCCCTGGGGGTTGCCGAACTGGCCGTAACGCAGCCGATAGCGCTAGGCAGTAGGGCTGGCGCTACCGAACTGGCTGCCCATGGTGCGCTGTGCGCGCTAGCTGAGGATCGAGAGGGCGCCGAAAGTGAGCTGACTAGGGCTGTGCAGGATGTCCTGGAGTTTAGAGCCCTGCAATCGGGAGCCTTAGATCCTAGCGAGCTGGAGAGCCGTTTTACTGAGGTTCTAGCCCAAAATCGCAGTGTAGAGACTGCTCGAGCACTGTACAACGATGCCGTGCGAGACACGTGCGCTTTACGTCGCCGCCGGCACGTGCGAACGCTTCGGTTGGCAGTGCATCGCCGGCGCCCCACATACTTTGATATTGATGCCACGCTTACCACAGCATTGCCACAGTCATCAACCACCGCTACCCCAGCGGCCGGCCCGCGGAGTTAGCCGAAGCGATGGCTGGGTATCGTCAGTTTGTGTCTACCGTTTCCCCTCCCGGCCCATCCACAGATTCACCCAATGGCAGCGGGCCAGGTACGCCTGAGCTAGGTACCATACGGGTCAAACGCGGCATGGCCGATATGCTGGTCGGCGGCGTCATCATGGACGTGGTCACTCCCGAGCAGGCCAAGATAGCCGAAGATGCCGGTGCGGTGGCCGTGATGGCACTTGAGCGTGTGCCGGCTGATATCCGTGCGCAAGGCGGAGTCGCCCGGATGAGTGATCCGGACATGATTGACGGCATCATCGATGCGGTCTCCATTCCGGTTATGGCCAAAGCCCGGATCGGTCACATAGCCGAGGCTCAAGTACTGCAAGCTTTGGGCGTTGATTACGTGGACGAATCCGAGGTGCTCACACCAGCCGATGAAGCCCACCACATCGATAAGTGGCAGTTCACCGTGCCGTTTGTGTGTGGCGCGACCGGCCTGGGGGAGGCGCTAAGGCGAATTGCCGAGGGCGCGGCCATGATTCGTTCCAAAGGTGAAGCCGGTACTGGCAACGTAGTGGAGGCAACGCGGCACATGCGGGCCATCAGATCGGCGATCCGTCGTTTGAGCACGCTGGCTGGCGAGGAGCTCTACGCCGAAGCCAAGCAGCTACAGGCTCCGGTGGAGCTCGTGCAAGCAGTCGCACGACAGGGCGCACTTCCGGTGGTGTTGTTTACCGCCGGGGGCATTGCCACACCAGCTGACGCCGCGATGATGCGGCAGCTAGGGGCGCAAGGTGTGTTCGTCGGCTCCGGCATTTTCAAGTCGGGTGATCCCGCGCGGCGAGCGAGCGCGATAGTGAAAGCCACCACGTTCTACGACGATCCTGATGTAATCGCAGAAGTTTCGCGTGGGCTGGGGGAGGCCATGGTGGGCATCAACCTAGCCGACGACCGCTCCGCGGGTTCCCCGCTTCCGCGCTACGCTGATCGTGGCTGGTAAGGCCGCGCAGTTAGGCACTCCAGTCCGGCCGCGCGTGGGTGTGCTTGCGTTCCAAGGCGATGCGCATGCCCATCTGGCCGCTCTGAGCGCCTGTGGAGCACAAGCGTGCCTGCTGCGGCGACCCGACGAGCTCGATCAGCTTGATGGAGTGGTGATTCCCGGAGGGGAGTCCACCACGATCGGTGCGTTGGCACAAACATTTGGCGTTTTCGACCCGCTACGCGAACGCATTTCCGCGGGGATGCCGGTGTTTGGATCGTGCGCTGGAGCCATTCTGTTAGCGAGCCGCATCACCGACGGTCGCCCGGATCAGCACTGTATGGCCGGGATCGACATGGTGGTACGGCGTAACGCGTTTGGCCGTCAAGTGAACTCATTCGAAACTTGGCTGCACGTCGCTGAGATCACCGAACCCGATAGCGAGCCACTACTCGCGGTGTTTATTCGAGCGCCTTGGATTGAACACGTCGGCGCGGACGCTCGAGTCCTGGCGCGTTACGACGGTAAGATCGTTGCTGTTCGGCAGGGCGATGTACTAGCGACCGCGTTTCATCCCGAGATCACCGGCGATCACCGGGTGCATCAGTACTTTGTCGATATCGTCGCCTCGCGCGTCCCCGCCGCGTAGCGGTTAGTCGGTGCGGGGAACTGTTCCGTCTAGGTTGATCGGGAGCGATAGGCACACTCCACAGCGCCACGCATGAACTTCAAAAGGAGTTGCATTAATGAGCGGCCATTCCAAATGGGCCACCACCAAGCATAAAAAAGCCGTTGTGGACGCCAAACGCAGCAAGATGTTCGCCAAGTTGATTAAGGACGTCGAGGTAGCGGCCCGCACTGGTGGCGGTGATCCGGTGGGTAATCCCACTCTGTATGACGCTATTCAGAAGGCAAAAAAGAGCTCGGTGCCCGGCGACAACATTGATCGGGCAGTTAAGCGTGGTGCTGGGCTTGAAGCAGGTGGTGCCGACTACCAAACCATCAGCTACGAGGGTTATGGCCCTGGCGGCGTGGCGGTGTTGGTGGAGTGCCTCACCGACAATCGCAATCGGGCGGCATCTGAGGTGCGCACCGCCATGACACGTAATAGTGGAGCTATGGCTGACCCGGGCAGTGTGGCATATTTGTTCACTCGCAAGGGTGTAGTAATCGTGCCACGCGCTGATGCCAACGATGGGCTCAGCGAAGATGGGGTGCTCGCCGCCGTGCTAGACGCCGGCGCGGAAGAAGTGAACGACCTTGGCGAGTCCTTTCAGGTCGTGAGTGAAGCATCTGACCTCGTAGCTGTGCGGACCGCATTGCAGCAAGCGGGGATCGATTACGAATCCGCGGAATCGAGCTTGCTTCCCAGCATGACCGTGCCGCTAGAGGTTGACGCCGCGCGTAAGATGCTGCGTTTGGTGGACGCACTGGAAGACTGCGACGATGTACAAGATGTGTACTCCAACTTCGACGTCTCCGATGAGATTCTGGCAGAGCTAGGCTGATGCGCGTCTTGGGCGTGGATCCGGGTCTGACCCGATGTGGTATCGGGGTGGTAGACGGCGAGTCTGGGCGCCCGTGCAACTTGGTGCACGTTGAGGTAGTAGGAACCGCCGCGGGCTGCGAGATTGGCGAGCGACTACTGAGGCTGGAAGACGCATTCGCCCGCGCCATCGAAACTTATTCGCCCGACGTCGTTGCGGTGGAGCGTGTGTTCAGTCAGCACAATGTCCGTACTGTGATGGGCACCGCCCAAGCCGGCGCGCTCGCGCTCGCCGCCGCCGCCCGCCGTGGCATTCCCGTGGCAATGCACACCCCCAGCGAGGTGAAAGCCGCGGTTACCGGCAGCGGTCGAGCCGACAAGCATCAGGTGACAGCTATGGTGACTCGGCTGCTGCGCCTTCCAGTCTCGCCGACGCCCGCCGACGCAGCGGACGCGTTAGCGTTGGCGATATGCCACCTTTGGCGCGCGCCAGCTCAGAGCGCACTCGCCGCCGCGGTCCGCGCCGCTAAAGTTTCCCGCGTGACAGCTCGGAGTGATACATGATCGCGAGCGTGAAAGGTCGGATCAGCGCGGTGTCCGCTGACGCCACTGTGATCGAAATTGGCGGCGATAGCGGAATCGGGCTCGCTGTGCAATGCACCTCGGCCACTCTCGCTCAGCTGCGGCTGGGTCAGATCGCTCGGCTGTCGACCAGTTTAGTGGTGCGGGAAGACTCGCTGACCTTGTACGGGTTCTCCGATGACGCGGCCAAGACGGTTTTTGAGTTGCTGCAGACCGCGAGCGGGGTAGGACCACGGTTGGCGCAGGCCGCATTGAGTGTGTATTCACCGCAGCTGCTCCGACGCGCGATCCTGTCTGAAGACATTGCCGCGCTCACCGCGGTGCCCGGCATTGGTAAGAAGGGTGCGCAGCGGCTGGTGTTGGAACTACGTGAGCGCATGACCGCGGTTGTGCTGGCCGAAGATGCGACCACTGCCGCTGAAGATGCCAAGGCCGCCGCGTCGATCGAGCAGTATGCAAACGGTGCTAAAGCCGAGCCCTTATGGCGTGAGCAGGTTCGGGAGGGTTTGCTGACTCTAGGCTGGTCAGCAAAGCTTGCCGAGGACGCCACGACGCGAGCTGCTCAGCAGTGGCATGTGCGGCATCGCGCAGCTAGCGACGACTCACCGGCTGCCAGTCACGATAGCTCGCCAGACGTGGCGGAGTTACTCAAAGCGGCGATAGCGATTGTGGGGCGGAGCCGATGAACGAGGCCGCTGTTTCGGCGTTTGCCGAGCCCGCCGAGGCTGAGCTGGAGCTGAGCNNCAGCTTGAGCTGTTGCTGCGCTCCGCGCAGCGCCGTCAGGCGCCGCCCGATCATATTTTACTTTCTGGTCCACCAGGATTGGGCAAGACTAGCCTGGCGATGATCGTGGCCGCGGAGCTGGAAGCCGCGATTCGAGTGACCAGCGGACCGGCGATTGAACGTTCTGGGGATCTGGCGGCGATTCTTACCTCGCTGACCTCTGGGGATGTGCTTTTCATCGACGAAATTCACCGTATCGCAAAGCCCGCCGAGGAGCTGCTGTATTCGGCAATGGAAGATTTCCGAGTCGACGTGGTGGTCGGTAAAGGTCCCGGCGCGACAGCTATTCCGCTCGACGTTGCGCCGTTCACGCTGGTGGGTGCCACGACTCGCTCGGGTCTACTCACTGGACCAATGCGCGACCGGTTTGGTTTCGTCGGTCGCCTGGATTTTTATGACACCGCCGAGCTGGAACAGGTCATTACCCGCTCGGCTGGCATTTTGGGGGTGGATATCGGCGCCGCCGGGATTACTGAGATCGCTGGCCGCTCTCGTGGCACGCCACGGATCGCTAATCGTTTGCTACGCCGGGTCCGTGACTATGCGGAGGTACGTGCGGATGGCTTGGTGAGCCATGAGGTGGCCCGTGCTGCGCTAGTTGTGTACGACGTGGATTCCATCGGCCTCGACCGGCTCGACCGCGGCGTGTTGCAGACGCTGATCAGCTCCTACGGGGGCGGCCCGGTGGGCCTGAGTACGTTAGCTATGGCGGTGGGGGAAGAACCCGGCACGGTGGAAGAGGTCGCCGAGCCGTTTCTGGTGCGGTGTGGTTTGTTGGCCCGCACTCCCCGAGGGCGCGTAGCTACCACGGCGGCCTGGCGGCACCTGGGTTTAACTCCGCCGCTTGATCTGGCTGACCGGATCTCAGGAGCCCAGCCAACGGTATCCGGACGCGTAGGCTCCAGTGAGTCGATAGCGCTGTGGAGCGAGGGTGAGCTAGCAGACTAGACTTCCCGCCGACCCTATAAGTTGTATCTTGTCAAAGATTCGTTGTGAAGGATTCAAAGTGAACTCTGCCGCCATGCTGGCCGCTGGATCCGGCTCCGGTACCAATTATTTGCCGTTGCTGCTCATCGCCGGGCTGTTCATTCTCACGTATTTCATGATCATTCGCCCGCAGGGTAAGCGGCGTCGTGCAATGGTGGCGATGCAGTCCTCCATCGCCCCAGGTGCCGAGGTAATAACCATTGGCGGCCTATATGCGACGGTCGTCGGTACCGATAGCGACACCGTCGATCTAGAAATTGCCCCAGGAGTAAATGTTACTTACGCGCGCAGCGCGATTGCCCGCGTGAATAGCGTGGCGGAGCAGGCCGGCGCGCCGGATGCCGAAGATGTCGGCGTCGTTGAGATAGCGAACTCCGAAACCCCTAGCTCCACGACGAAAAGCTAACCCGCAACCATGGCGCCGAAACGTTCTACAAATCTCAACCGGTATTTCGCTGGCCTCGCGGTAGTGCTGATTGGCTTATATGCGCTTTTGGTTTTCGCTGGGCCATCGGGCAGCATCTCCGAAAAGCTGACCCCGCGGCTTGGGCTCGACTTGCAAGGCGGAACAACAGTGCGGTTGCGGGCTGCCACTCCCAAGGGCGACGCGCCAGCGAACTCTCAACTAGAGCAAGCGCGCCAGATCATTGAGAATCGGGTCAATGCCACTGGGGTAGCCGAGTTCGAAGTGGTTATTGAAGGTGACCGGAACTTGGTGATCAGCGTTCCCGGGCAGGAGCGAGACGATATTCGACGTATTGGGCAACCGGCCCAGTTGCGATTCCGAGAAGTGCTCAGCCACTCTCCCAGCCAAGCAGGTGCGGCAGCAAAGTCAGGTAATTCGGCGGCCGCGCCGACTGTCAAGCCCGGTCAGGCTGGAGTTGGTATCGCTGCGCCACCGACACGTGAATCGGTGCTGGCAAAGTTCAGCCCGGTAGCTGTACAGGCGGCTGAGCAGGCAACGGACTCAGCCGCGGTGTCTTCGCCTCAGCTGGCACCGAAGTTCGATCTGGTGAAGCAACTGACTCCGGCCGAGATTGCGCAGCTCCCGGTCAAATTTGCGCTGTACGTACCGCAAGTGACGTGTGCCATGCTGAATAATCGCCCCGCCGGCAGCATCGTCAACCAGAACCAGCAAGCAGTGGCCTGCGAGGAAAAGGGCAGCACCAAATACTTGCTGGACAAAGCAAAGGTATTAGGTACCGACGTTTCCAAAGCCAGTTTCGGTAACGATAAAGGCCGTTGGGAAGTACTGCTGAATTTCAACAATTCTGGCCAGGATCGGTGGGCCGACCTGACTCGCAAGACGGTCGGAAAGCAAGTGGCCGTTGTGCTGGATAACCAAGTGGTTTCCGCGCCAGTGATCGAGGGGCCCATTAATGACGGACGGGCGACTATCTCTGGCTCGGGTATCGGCCGCTCTGAAGCGCAGAAGCTTTCCGACCAACTCAAGTACGGTGCGCTTCCGTTGAGCTTCAACGTAGACACGGCAGAGTCTTTGAGTCCCACCCTAGGCGTAGAGCAGCTCAAGGCCGGGCTGCTTGCTGGTGGGATCGGTTTGGCTCTGGTGGTTGTGTACTCCCTTTTGTACTACCGCATGCTCGGATTGGTCACAGTTGCGAGCCTGGCTGTTGCCGGCGCCATTGTGTACGCCAGCGTGGTGCTGCTCGGGCGCGGCATCGGTTTCACACTCACCCTTGCCGGGGTTGCTGGGCTGATTGTGTCGATTGGCATCACCGCTGACTCGTTCGTGGTCTTCTTTGAACGAATAAAAGACGAAATAAAAGCTGGAAGGTCGGTTCGTAGCGCTGTTCCGCGGGCCTGGGTTCGGGCGCGCAGAACCATTCTGGTTGCGGATTTCGTGTCATTTTTAGCAGCGGCTGTGTTGTACTTCCTGGCGGCGGGCGCGGTGAAGGGCTTTGCGTTCACCTTAGGCCTATCCACAGTGGTAGATCTGTTTATCGTTCTGGTATTTACTCACCCCTTGGTGGAGCTGCTATCTCGCTACTCATGGTTCAGCTCATCGAAGGTGACCGGGCTAAGCCGGTTTCAGGCTCGTGCTGAGACCGGGCCGGGTGCGAGCCCTAAGCCAGCCAACCCGGCATTGGAAGGGGGCAGAGCATGAACATTTTGCGTCGGCTCTACCGTGGCGATACGAACGTTAATTTCATCGCACCGCGTAAACGTTGGTACATCGCGTCCGGGCTGTTGATCGCGATCTGTGTCGGAAGTATGGCCCTGAAGGGTTTTACTTTCGGTATCGAGTTCTCAGGCGGCAACTCGTTTGTGGTGACGAGCCCAGCCAATACCACGCTGAAGCAAGCCTCCGCGGCGGTTGAGAGCGCTGGGGTTGCGGTCCAGACCGCGCAGATAGCTGGCAGCGGTGGCCAACAGAAGTACGTGATCAAGACCGAAGAGCTCACTGCTGACAAGACTGACCAGATAAAGCAGGCACTGAGCCAGAAGTTGGGCATCCCCTTCGGTGAAGTGACCGATAGCGCGGTGAGTTCATCCTGGGGAAGTCAGATCACTCAGAAAGGGCTGATCGCCCTAGCTGCGTTTCTGGTGTTGGTAACGGCTTACATCTGGATTGTTTTTGAGCAAAAAATGGCGATCGCCGCGCTCGCGGCTTTAGTGCATGACTTGGTGCTCACCGCCGGTGTTTACTCTTTGATCGGGTTTGAGGTCACCCCGTCCACGGTCATCGGCTTGCTTACAATTCTGGGTTTCTCGCTGTATGACACAGTGGTGGTCTTCGACAAGGTGCAGGAGAACACTAGAGGTCTTCTGTCTGGGCAGTCATTACGGGACTATGCGCAGATGGCGAACCTTGCGGTGAACCAGACCATCATGCGATCAATCAACACCGCGGTGATTTCACTGTTGCCGGTAGGTGGCCTGTTGTTCGTGGGTGCTGGCCTGTTGGGGGTCGGTACTCTCAAGGACCTTGCGTTGGTGTTGTTCGTGGGCTTGCTAGTCGGAACGTATTCATCAATATTTCTGGCCACTCCCTGGCTGGTGGATCTCAAAGAACGCGAACCGCGGTATGCGGCGCTTAAGCGCCGTGTCGCGACGGTGATTAAGGCTGAGTCCGGCGGCCGAGCCGGTTATGTCGGCGCCTCCAACGAAGAATTAGTTGCCGCTACTTCAGTAGAAGCGGATCGAGATGCAACTATGAACGCCTCGAGTGCGGCAACGCGCCGCCGAGGCAGGCATGGTCGGGTACCTAGCGTCAAACGAGGACGCCACTGAGTAGCCAACATCAGGGAATACCTCGCCGTAGTGTGCCGCTCCCAGGAGCGATCAGTCGTAGCATGGGGCTTTAGGGCAAGCTAGCGTCGGATAGCCGGCACGTGTCACGACGTGTGGTCTATGACATCAGGGAAGGGGCGGCATGTCCACGGATGCAACCTCAGACGTGGTCGGCGAAGACAGCGCTGGCTCGCCTCCGTCAGAAGTCCAGGGGGGTGGTGCTCGGCTGGGGTTCGGATTGGCTGAACGCACCGAAAGCACTTCTCGGCCGACTGCTCGTCGCATGAGGGCGGCGCTGGCCCGCCTGGGGAGCAGTAACGGTGCGCTGAGTGTGGCGCTAGAACCACTGGCGTCCACCCATCGAAACGCTCATCCGCGGGCCAACATTCGGCTGCTTCAGCAAGCTTACGAGGTTGCTGAGCAGTTTCATCGAGGGCAGATCCGCAAAAGCGGAGACCCCTACATCATCCACCCGTTGGCCGTGGCGCATATTCTGGCCGAGCTGGGAATGGATACCACAACCCTTGCGGCTGGTCTGCTGCATGACACGGTGGAAGATACTGGTTACACGCTCGAACAGCTTGGCGCCGACTTTGGTGGGGAAGTAGCGCACCTGGTCGATGGTGTCACCAAGATCGACAAGGTTCACTTAGGTGATGCCGCCGAGGCCGAGACGATCCGCAAAATGATCGTGGCGATGGCGCGTGATCCGCGTGTGCTGGTGATCAAACTCGCCGACCGGCTACATAACATGCGCACACTACGGTTTGTCGCCGAAGATAAGCAGAAGTTAAAGGCTCGCGAAACGCTGGAAGTACTCGCTCCGTTGGCGCACCGACTCGGTATGAACACGGTGAAGTGGGAGCTTGAAGACCTGGCGTTCAGCGCGCTACACCCTAAGCGGTTCGAAGAGATCGCCCGTCTGGTGCATGAGCATGCTCCGGCCCGTAATCGTGAGCTGGCTGAAGTCATCGACCAGATGCAGCTGGATCTGAAGAATGCCAAGATCCGGGCTGAAATCAGCGGGCGACCAAAGCACTTCTATTCGGTGTACCAGAAAATGATTGTGCGCGGCCGCGATTTTTCTGACATCTATGACCTGGTCGGCGTGCGAATTCTGGTCGAATCAGTTCGAGATTGTTATGCCGCACTCGGCATTATTCATTCCACATGGCAGCCCGTGCCGGGTCGGTTCAAAGACTACATCGCAATGCCAAAGTTCAACATGTATCAGTCTCTGCACACCACCGCGATCGGGCCGCAAGGTAAGCCCGTGGAATTCCAGATCCGTTCCCACGCCATGCACCGGACCGCCGAATATGGCATTGCCGCCCACTGGAAGTACAAGGACACCAAGGACGATATCACCGGGCCTATGGTGAACATTGACGATATGGGCTGGCTGCGTCAGCTGCTGGATTGGCAGCGTGAGGCAACCGATCCTGGCGAATTTCTGGAATCGCTACGTTTTGACTTGGGCGGCCAAGAAGTCTATGTGTTCACGCCGAAGGGTGATGTGGTGGCGCTGCCGCCCGGATCCACCTCGGTCGACTTTGCCTACGCTGTGCACAGTGAACTCGGGCACCGCTGTATCGGTGCCCGAGTTAACGGAAAGCTCGTCCCGTTGGAGAGCCCGCTAGCAAACGGTGACACGGTAGAAGTCTTCACTTCCAAGTCACCCACGGCCGGGCCTTCGCGGGACTGGCTTGGTTTCGCCAAAAGCCCGCGGGCCCGCACAAAAATTCGGCAGTTCTTTGCTAAGAGCCGGCGGGAAGATTCGATTGATGCTGGCAAGGATTCCTTGCATCAGGTAATTCGTAAGCAAAATCTGCCACTGCAACGACTACTAGCTGGGGACGCGCTGCTCACTATCGCGCGGGATCTGCACTATCCCGATGTCAGTGCGTTGTATGCCGCGGTGGGGGAGAATCACGTATCGTCCAAATCGGTGGTGCAGCGTTTACTGGCCGCCTCGGGCGGCACCGAAGGGGTCACCGAAGACGCCGCCGAGCTTTCTGCCCCCATCTCGACCACTGGACGACCCATAGGCCCCACTGACCCGGGAGTGACGGTACAGGGCTCGAAAGACATCTGGGTGAAGTTAGCTAAGTGTTGTACGCCGGTGCCGGGGGACTCCATCATTGGCTTTGTGACCCGTTCCTCGCATAGCCGATCCGGCAGTGTCAGTGTGCATCGTGAAGACTGTCGCAACGCGGTGAGCTTACGCCGGGAATCTGAACGGTTTGTTGAGGTAGCGTGGGCGCCCAGCTCGGGTTCGGTGTTCTTGGTGCAGATTCAGGTGGAGGCGTTGGACCGCCACCGGTTGTTATCTGACATTGGCCGGGCGCTGTCGGATGAACGCGTCAACATTCTTGCCGCAAATCTCTCCACGACGCGAGACCGTATCGCCGTGTCGCGCTACACATTTGAGATGGCCGACCCCACGCACTTGGGCCATTTGCTGCGATCGGTACGCAAAGTCGACGGTGTCTTTGATGCCTATCGGGTCACCGAAAACCTGTGATTTCAGGCGGTTATACGTCAAGGGAATCTATCGGCGAGCTCTCCAAGGTTCTGTATTTCGCGCACCTACTTCAGCTGGGCTTGGCTGATCTTTACCTCTTTGGCTGGTTCTCCATCACCCGAACCGGGCATTTTTTCATTTTTTATGCCGCCGGGCACGATCTTGTCAGTAATGACGTCTAATCCGCCAGTGACCTTTCCGATGAGTGAGTATTCAGCGGTGAGCTCAGGGCTGTCTTTGTAGACGATGAAGAATTGGCTGGCATTGCTATTGGGGTCTTTGGGGTCACGTGCCATCGCCACGCTAACTACCGGATATGGCGGGTGATCATTGGTCGGGGTGTTTTCCACGCCAAACTGGTAAGAAGGTCCACCTAGGCTATCGCCGAATGGGTCGCCACATTGCAGCACGAAAAGGACGGAGGTAGTTAGTCTGTGACAGTGGGTGTTGTCGTAGAAGCCTTGCTTCACCAGATGCACGAAGCTGTTTACCGAGCATGGCGCGACCGCACGGTCCAATGCTAGGTCGAGCTGACCAAAGTTAGTCTTCACGGCCACATTGGCGATTCCGGCATCGGGCACATGTGCGGTGCTGGGCTTGCCGACGTCTTTGATGTGGTCCTTGCCGGCGCGCGCGTCGAGGTAGGCGCATGTAGGGGAGATTGCGGTATGGGATTGGTCATCGCCAGAGTTGATTACTAGCACGATCGTCACTGTCAGTAGAGCAATCAGGGTGACACCAGCACCGATACCAGCATAAATCCGGCGGCGTCGGCGGGCGCTAGCCGCGCGTAAAGCCATACGGCGTTCAAGCTTCTTGCGTGCCATCTCACGCTGCCGATCTTTGGATGGCACGTGCCACTCCTCTCATCACGAGAAACCAGTCGGTTGCGGATTAGCTTCTGCGGTTGGGGTTGCACATTACCCGAGTGCTGCCGAGTAGAGTTGTGCGGATCTCCCGTTCTTTGGTGCTCCTCGCCCTCAACCTCCAGAAGAAAGCTGTCATGCCTACCGCGGTCAAAGCTGAAGGTGCTCGACCGGCACGAGTGAGTAGGCCAGTTCAGGAGAGCGCGCCGCCGCGTGATCGAGTCCACGGTTGGGCCGGCAACCACGTGCGACGACTCCAGCGGTACTACTGGATTATTCCGGCCACAATTACCTTTGCCGTCACTTTTATCGGAGCGGCGCGTCCTTCCTTGTGGGGAGACGAATTAGCTACCTGGAGCGCGGCCCGGCGCTCATGGTCGCAGCTGTGGCGGCTATTTGACCATATGGATGTGGTATTCGCGCCGTACTACATTTTTATGCACGGGTGGATGTGGCTGTTTGGGAACTCAGAGCTGGCGCTGCGCATGCCGTCTATTCTGGCTGTCACGGTTACCGCGGCATTGCTGTCGGTGTTAGGACATCGGCTTTTTTCGACGCGGGTGGGCTTATTCGCCGGAGTGCTATTTTCGGTTCTTCCGGGTGTCTCGCGGACCGGGCAAGATGCGCGGATTGCGGCGTTTAGCGCCATGTTCGCTGTGCTTGCGACTCTAGCGTTGCTAGCGGTGCTCGATGCGCCACGTTGGTGGCGGTGGCTAATGTATAGTGCGTCAGTTGTGGCTTTGGGTGCTACCAGTTTGATTGCGCTGTTACTGCTTGCCGCGCATGGGGCTTTGGTGGCGCAGCGTTGGTGGGTCACCCGTCACCGGCAGCTCGCATGGTGGCTGGCTAGCGCAGCCGGCGCGCTGCTCGTACTCTCCCCACTGGCTTACCTTGGCCACCAGCAGGTTGGGCAGTTGACTTGGGTACCAAAGCCAGGATGGGCGGCGTTTCCTGACGCCTTCGGTATCGCTGGCCCGGTGGCACTGGGGTGTGCGCTTTTTGCTGTGGGTTTGGTTGGGATAAAGCGTGCTGGGCGGGTGCGGGGTTTGTTAGCGGCTTGGTTGCTGGTGCCGCCGGTTCTGCTGTATTGCATCTCGCTGTTTGGGCCGCAGTCGTACTGGGTTGCTCGCTACATGTATTTCGTGCTTCCGGTACTTGTACTGCTTGTCGCTCTTGTGCTGGCTTCCATGAATGTCCGCTATCCAGCGATATTTTTTGTAGTGCTTGTGCTGTTCGCCGCCCCTATGCACACGGCTATTCGTAGTGATGCTGGTCATTATTCTTTTAATGGACCGGCGGTAGCCGGCTATGTTTCTTCGCGTCTTCAACCAGGCGATGTTGCACTGTTTGCTGACCAGTCATCGGCTGACCCAAGGAACCTTTTGCGCTATTACGGCCCTCCCGCGTCTGAGCTCCCTGATGGGTTGGCGATTAAGAGCGCCGCGGAGATAGGCCGGCTTGTCCCTAAGGAATGCGTCGATGTAACCCGTTGCCTAGCTGGTGTGCCGCGTGCGTGGCTCTTTCTGCGGTACTTCTCTGGCAACGATCCCTTCTATCGGATACTGCCGGCTAAAAAGTCGTTTCTGCGAGAGAATTTTGCAATCGCGCATACCCAGAAGATCGGAGCCATCACCGTATTTCTGCTCGAACGCCGTATCGCTAGCTAACATGTTGTCACCAGTTGTCGCTGAGGGGGCGCGAGCCTCCTACGACATTTAGGCACAAGCTGTCGCAGTAAAGATCCGCTGCTCCTGGTGCCGAATGTGGCCGCGGTTACATCGAGCAGTAAGTTATGGCGAGTGATTCGATTTAGCGCGCCCAAAGGCACCTACGACATACTCCCTCCGGACTCCAGCACGTTTCTCACGGTAGTGAATACGCTCAGCGCAGCCGCTCAATGTGCGGGGTACAGCTACATCCAGACTCCCATGTTTGAAGACGCCGCGCTGTATCAACGCGGCGTTGGCGAATCCACTGACGTGGTGTCCAAAGAGATGTACACGTTCACCGACAAGGGTGGTCGCTCGCTATCATTGCGACCTGAAGGCACAGCTGGTGTGATCCGCGCGGTCGTGGAACATAATTTGTTGTCTGGACAGCTACCGGTGAAGCTCTGGTACACCGGCCCCAATTTCCGCTACGAGCAGCCGCAAGCCGGGCGTTATCGGCAGCACGTACAAGTGGGTATTGAGGCGGTCGGCACCGACGATCCTGCTCTAGATGCTGAAGTGATAGCCGTGGCGGTCGCCGGTCAACAGGCGCTCGGGTTGCGGCAGGTGCGGTTGCTGCTGAACTCGTTGGGGGACGCTGCGTGCCGGCCCGCCTATCG
>QHCE01000003.1 GCA_003243955.1 Acidimicrobiales bacterium
CCCTTGGAATAGATCATCTAGCTACTCGCCAGCTCTCCCTATCGCATACCTGTCTCGATAGTCATACGCTCATATCATGAAGTTGCTACTTCCCGGCACACGCCAACTACGCGCAGATTCCACCGAAGATTACGACCTCCTTTTCGCTGAGCGTTGGCGCGCGCCGTGGTGGTATTGGCTAGCAGGGCTGATTCTGGCGGTGGCCGTGGCAGCCGCCATACACCTTGGCTATCCTGGCCTGCGCGCAATTGCTCCTTATGTGGTGACGGTGCCGCTCGTGGTCGGATTGCTCTGCTGGCTCAGCCGAGTTGAAGTTCGCATCACGGTTACGGCTCTATACGTCGATGACGCGGAGCTAGCGCGGGAGTTCATCGCTGAAGCGATGCCGCTGTCACGCGAGGCATATCGAGCCGCACTCGGCCCAGGCTTTGACCCGCTCGCGTTTGTAGTGCGACGACCTTGGATCACCGAAGCAGTACTCATCACGTTGTGTGACCCCAACGACCCCACGCCGTACTGGATCATCAGCAGCCGCCATCCCGCTGAGCTGGTTGCTGCCTTAAAGACGAAGCTTCCCATGAAGTAGTGCTCTCTATGGAACGTGGAGCGGCTTCAGTGGATTCCTGCCAAGGCCGCAGGAGCCGCCGCCTACGAGAGGTAGGCAAGGCGACTGCCCGGGTGCGGGTGCCCCGCATAAGTACAGCGTCGGCAGGAAGCAACTGAAGCCGCCGCTCCCGTCAGGCGCATTCGGTGCATATCCACTGTCCATTACGTTCTCCGGCTAGTTGACTGCGATGGTGCACCAGAAAACAGCTGGAACAACGGAACTCGTCGTTTTGCATCGGTAGTACTTTGATAGTGAGCTCTTCGGCTGACAGATCTGCCCCAGGAAGCTCAAAACCCTCGGCTACTTCAGTCTCATCAACATCCACGCTGCCAGACTGTGCTTCAGTACGCCGAGCTTTGAGTTCTTCGAGGCTGTCCTCTCCCAGGTCAGAGTCGTCGGTGCGACGCGGTGCGTCGTAATCGGTGGCCATGCTGGTTTATCTCCTACGCAAGATTTTTTTGACCACATAGTTCGTGATATTAGTGTGGGCGCGAAACCTTACCGCTTCGCAGTAAGTGATACACATTCGGCATCGTAAGTGTTCCCGTTGTGACACAATCGAACCTATTTTCTTACCGCTAAGCTGCTAAACATGCAACGCGCATGGCGCTAGAGGAGTAACGGATGACGTTAAACAGAGCTCGCGCTCTAGGAGTGCTGGGCATCATGGCTCTGGTGGCGATCATCGCCGTAGTGTGGACCATAACGCGGGATCACCATGGCAGCTCATCCGCGGGAAAGCAAGCCTGCACAGTGACAGCGATGGCCACTAAAATTCCACAACCCAATGAGATACAGCTGCGAATTCTCAACGCAACGAACAAGCCGGGCCTTGCCACAGCTATCGCTAATCAGTTCAAGGCGCGGGGATTTAGCGTGTTAGAGGTTGGCAACTCTTCCGAGGTCCCCACTGGCACGGCGCAAGTGCGCTTCGGCCCGAAAGCGGTTGGAGCGGCCCATCTAGTTCGGGCGGAGGTACCACAAGCTCAACCGATTGCCGACAATGGAAAAGACGACGTGGTGGTGCTGGTACTCGGGCCAGAGCTCGTTGAACTTACACCAAAGGCGAGTGTGGATAGCACAGTTAAGGCTCTGGGTGAGCCGGTGCGACCCAAGCCAACGTGCGAGAAGAATGGTTAATACTTACGCCAGAGGGTCATGGTCGGCACCTAGCTGTGCCAGAACATCGTGTAGCTGAGCGTGGATACCCTCCCCCGCCGCCAGCGTCATCGTGGAATTCTGTACAGCTCCGCGCAGCCCCGTGACCCGTCCTCCGGCTTCGTTGACGATGAGGCTTCCCGCAGCAAAGTCCCACGGCTGGCTCCCTTGTTCGTAGTAGCCATCCAAGCGGCCTTCGGCCACGTAGCATAAATCCAGAGAGCAAACGCCGGCACGTCGAATATCTCGCACCTTGGGCAATAGCGCCGCCACCGTCTGCCCTTGGTGGAGGCGACGTTTGGCGTCGTAGCTAAATCCAGTAGCGATCAGAGACTGGGCCAGCTCCGTCTGATGTGAACACGCCAGTCGATGTCCATCGCGCCACGCACCTTTACCTGCGACCGCATGCCACTGTTCTCCGGTAGCCGGGTTACGCACGACACCTACCGCCGACTCGCCGTCTATCTCGACCGCAATGGAAACCGCGTAGTGGGGGTGGCCGTACAGGTAATTTACGGTGCCATCGATAGGGTCGATTATCCAACGCACGCCACTGCGTGACGGCCGTTGGCCACCCTCCTCACCGAGCACTCCGTCGTCGGGGCGTACCGCGACGATCCCAGCGATAATCAGCTGCTCCACCGCCCGATCCGCCGCTGTCACTACATCAGTGGGGGTGGTTTTAGTGTCGACCCCATGTCGCGCATGCTGCCAGGCCGTCTGCGCGAGGGCTCCGGCCTCGCCGGCAAGCCGACTGGCTAGGGATAACAATTCACACATTTTTTCCATCTCAACAGTTGACTTTTGTCTGATTAGTAGGTTGGTGCGCCGTACCGCAGAAAATCACAGCGGTACAATTGGGGCGACATCACTACGCCATTGCGAGGCATTGCGAGTTTTGCCTGCTTGCCGGTCGTATTAATCGCCGTAATACCTAATTGGAGAAGGTCGTTCGTGACAGCCGCTGACCACACCCACGCTGGGTCTGACGCCATTCGTTACATCGTCGACTCATTGGCTAGCCACGCTCAGCCTACTGGCACTCTTTCGGCCGCCAAGGTAGCGACCGTGCTTGGCGAAGCAAATATGACACCCGCTCAGGGCAAAAAAGTGCTTAAACAGCTTGCGGCTTCAGGCGTCACGCTTTCCGTCGACGATTCTGGTGCTGCCAAACCACGCAAAAGGGTGCTTGCATCCAACGCCATTGTCACGCCAGCATCGCAAGCCACCACAGTGAGTGCGGTCCCAGCGATAAAAACCACTCCATCGAAAAGGGCAGCAAAGAAAACTAGCGATAAGGCGGGTGTGGGTAAGGGTAAGCAAAAGGGTAAAGCCGGTATTGAAGGTGGCGGGGACGGCGGCGACGCTCCAGAATCGGGACCTTCCGACGCCGAAATCGCCGCAGGCGCTGTACCGGCGGAAAGCCTGGCAGTAGACGAGGAAATCGAGCTTGCTGACAGCGAGGACTTCGACTGGGACGACGAAGATTCCGAGGCGCTACGCCAGGCTCGTAAAGACGCCGAGCTCACCGCGTCCGCCGATTCGGTGCGCGCGTATCTCAAGCAGATTGGCAAGGTGCCGCTACTCAACGCCGAAGAGGAGGTTGAGCTGGCCAAACGGATTGAGGCTGGGCTGTATGCCGCCGAACAGCTTAGACTCGCCGAGGACGACGGCGTTGAGCTGGAAGTGCAGTTGTGGCGCGACCTCAACTGGGTAATGCGCGACGGCGAACGGGCCAAGAACCACCTGCTCGAGGCTAACCTCCGTCTGGTGGTGAGTCTGGCAAAGCGCTACACCGGGCGCGGCATGGCCTTCCTGGACCTGATCCAGGAGGGGAACCTCGGCCTGATTCGCGCCGTGGAGAAGTTCGACTACACCAAGGGTTACAAGTTCTCCACCTACGCCACGTGGTGGATTCGCCAGGCCATCACACGTGCTATGGCCGACCAGGCCCGCACTATCCGTATCCCGGTGCACATGGTGGAGGTCATCAATAAGCTGGGGCGGATCCAGCGCGAACTGCTGCAGGATCTGGGCCGCGAGCCCACTCCTGAAGAGCTGGCCAAAGAGATGGACATCTCACCCGAGAAGGTGCTGGAGATCCAGCAATATGCCCGCGAGCCGATCTCTCTGGACCAGACCATTGGTGATGAGGGCGACTCACAGCTGGGTGACTTCATCGAGGACTCTGAGGCCGTAGTGGCCGTGGATGCGGTGTCGTTCACACTGCTGCAAGACCAACTACAGTCGGTGCTACAGACGCTGTCTGAGCGCGAGGCTGGCGTAGTGCGACTGCGATTCGGGCTGGCCGATGGCCAGCCACGCACCTTGGACGAGATTGGCCAGGTTTACGGCGTGACTCGGGAGCGGATTCGCCAAATCGAATCCAAGACCATGAGCAAGCTCCGTCACCCGTCGCGGTCGCAGGTGCTGCGCGACTACTTGGATTAGGTTCGGAGTTTCACCAAAAAGTCACTGCTGCTCGACATTCAGTTACCACAAAGGTAGCTTAGTGACATGACCTCAGCAACAGTGACTGTATCGGATCTCATCCACCACACAAAGCGAGTCTTCGAACAACTGAAAACCGAAAACCGGCTTGTGATAATGCGCAATGGCGAGGTGGCGGGCATACTTACCGCACCTGACCCCGATGACGTACTGCTAGACAAGATGGCGACCGCCGGCGAGGTCCCAGCCGATTGGCGCGAGCGGCAGGCTCGCCTGCGAGAGCTACTTTCGGCGGGTCCTCTACTCCCAGCCGAGCCAGCGAAGCCATCACTGTCAAAGACCTTGATCGCGATGCGTGACGAGGAAACCCGGTGATATATCTCGACTCGTGTGCCCTGGTCAAACTCCTTCGATCCGAGGACTACAGCGCAGATATCGCAGCGCATGTCAGCGCGTCAACTACTGCGCTGATCTCTAGCGAGCTAGCTCGAACTGAAGTGCATCGAGCTTTGTGGCGAAATTCGGAGCCACAGTCCGTGCACGAAACAGCAGATACACTGTTGACACACGTGGCAACACTTCCGCTAGCGACCATCATCGACGACGCGGCCCAGCTTCCCTACCAGCATCTGAGAAGCCTCGACGCACTGCACCTAGCCACGGCGCTGCGCCTAGGCGATGCCGTGCACCAGTTCATCACCTACGATCAGCGACTGGCGCAGGCGGCCCACGAGTCAAGCCTGAACGTACTTTCCCCTGGCGCGAATTAGCGGTTACGATGCAGGCGTGCGCATAAGCCTCAAACCATCCGAAGGCGCCTTCTACGGCTTCTTTGTCAGGTCGCAGACAACCTGGTTAAAGGAGCTACCATTCTGCGTGAGTTCACCGGCGATTCTCCTGAGTACGCCGGCATCTCGCGGCGTCTGGTGGATGTCGAGCACGAAACCGACGATGTTACCTCCGCCGTATTGCGCGAGCTCAACTCCACATTCGTCACCCCGCGACGCTGGTGCACCTCTACGGCTTGGACCAGGCTCTCCCTGTACCCCCCTGAGATGGGAACGTTGATTGAAATAATCTCAGCCTCGGCGGACCTGCTTGCGGCCGCTATGCCGCGACTGAAGGGCCGTAAGGAGCTCGAGGAGTACTGGATTGCGGCGCGCGATCCTGTGGACTTTCCGGCATCGAAATTCCGGGAAGCTCTCCCGTGGTTTCCGTTGGGCACAGAGCGGTTCAGTGATCGCGATGGCGCTGGGACACGGGCTACAGGACGGGCAGAAAACCTCTGGGGTGATCGTGCTTGCCCTTTCCGTTGGCGGCTACTCCAACGGAAAGGGCATTCCGCTCTGGGTTGAAGCGCGGTCGCCGGTGCGGTGGCCGCCGCCGGTTATCCCCTACTGCGGCTCATTGCTGCTATAACTCCTCGCGCCGCCGATAAGGCCGGCACACCAGCTTTACCGAATCAGACAAAACATCTCATACTTATAGCTCGCCAGATATCAGACAGAGCGCTATTTTTGGTGCAAAACCTGTGATGGGACACAGTATTTTGTCCAGCTCAATGGGCAAAGGCACGGCACAGGTGGCAAAGTAGATATCAGTACCTCAGAATTACCAGCAAAAGAATTTTCGAAGGAATGTTACACCCGCCACACCAGGGAACGATGTCGTAGTAACAACAGTTGCACAGTATGGGAAGCTAGGCTGGTGATCATGAGTCTCAGCAAAATGCGACAACCCACACGCAAGCGACAGGAGGAGTGCCGATGACCCCGACCCTCACCCCACCCGCCGACAGCATGTTGCTTTCCTCAGGCGACCGCTGTGACAGGTGCGGCGCTGCGGCAAAGGTGCGTGCTGTGCTTCCAGGCGGAGGGGATTTGGTTTTTTGTGGCCACCACGCCCATGAATACGCTGACAAATTAGAAAAGGTAGCCATTTCCATCAAGTGGTCAGACGACACACAACACTAGAGCCTATTTCGACAGCCTTTCAGCTGCTCGAGTACGTGAAGGGTCTTGGTGTGCCGCCAAGACCCTTCATAGTGTGTATCCGAAAAAAAACCTGCAACAACGGTGTCCTGCCGAGAAAGGACATGTTTTTCTTCATCAATCGGGGAGACATCCGCTTGCGGCGGAACTAGGGGCTAAGGTCAGCTCCGGGAATCAAACCTTGAGCTGGCAAGTCGGCAACCGCTCGCATACGGTCATGGCCACGCTCCACACTTGAGAGCGTGCGCCGAAGTAACTGCTCGATGTTCGCCAGCGCTGTCTCACATAATTGGTTTGTCTCGTCCCGAAGCGCAGCGGTTGCAACCTTGTTTTCCTGCTGTACGCGAGCTGCCTCACGCTCGGCCTCCGCTACCATCTCGTGCTTGGCAATCAGTCGGATACGTTCCTCCTGGGCGTCAGCCACGATCTGATCCGCTTCCTGCTGGCCCGTTGCGATTACCTCATCGCGGTGCTGCAGAACATCACGTGCCGCGGCTAGCTCACTGGGATAATCGGCTCGCAGCGCAGACAACGCGGCTAGCAAAGCCTCTCGGCTGATCACGCAGCTGACCGACATGGGAACCGAACGAGCTGACTCCACCATTTCGACCATACGATCAATATGCGCGAGCGGGTCCACAATTTACTCCGTCCTGACAGGGGTATGAGCCAACTGCACCGGTGATATTGCGCAGATCCGTCGTGTGTCGCAGTATCGCCAGCCGCGCTACGGCGAAGTAGCAAGCCTAGCCAACAGCGCGATGCGAACAGTCTCGGGTACGTGAGCAGAAACATCGCCACCGTAGCGGGTGACTTCTTTTACCAAGCTCGACGACAAAAAAGAATACAGCGGATTGGTTGCCAAAAACACAGTCTCGGTGGAACCGAGTTCGCGATTCATCTGCGCCATCTGCAACTCGTAATCAAAGTCAGTTACTGCCCGTAACCCCTTGATGATCACCGAGATCTCATGGGCCCGGCAATAATCTACCAATAGGCCTCGAAATGAATCCACTCGCACATTCGGATATGAAGTGGTCACCGCGCGAAGTAGCTCCTGTCGTTCAGTTACGCTGAACAAGCTCTCTTTGCTCTCGTTTACCAACACGCCAACAACTACCTCATCGTAAAGAACGCTGGCGCGGGCAATTATATCAAGATGCCCGTTCGTTACTGGGTCGAATGATCCTGGGCAGATTGCTCGGTTCACGATGCTTCACCTGCCTGCTCTTTTTGCCCCGTTCGGCCGTACCAGAGCGTAGCTTCGCCGTACTGGCGAGAGTGCAACGGCTCCCACGATTGTGGCCACACCCATGCAGGATCACGGCTAGAACGTTCAACCACCACCACCGCGTGCTCGGCAAGCCAACCTTGATGGTGCAACTGCGCCAGCACACTAGTCAGTGCTTGCGCCGGGAGCTGATAAGGCGGATCAGCAAACGCCACATCATAGGCTGTGTCCGCTGCGACACAGGCAAGCCGCTCAACGGCATGTCGGCGCAGCAGTGCGCCAGGAAGCGCAACAGATTTCATGTTGCTCGCGATGGCCGCGACCGCTTTAGGGTCCGATTCCACCAGTAACGCATGCTCAGCACCGCGAGACAGCGCCTCCAAGCCCACCGCACCTGAGCCAGCATATAAATCCAGTATGCGCACACCACGTAAATCCAGCAGCGAGTCCAGCGAGGAGAACAGTGCCTCTCTAGCTCGATCAGACGTGGGACGGGTTGTGCTCTCGGGCACGATCAATCGCCGTCCACCAGCAATCCCAGCAATTATCCTCGTCATAGAGCTGCTGCTCTAAGAGTGTTCGGCATTTGATCGTTCGTAGCGAGGTGGTGCCTGGTCGAGTATGGCAAGGCGGAGGAGGAGTTCATACCGAGAAGGTATGGGCGACGACGACAATATCCTCGGCTACAGCCGAGACACAAGTGCCAGGGGACACCGCAGTAGAACAGCATCATTTGCCGGGCGCTCTATAGATCTTTGACCAGCTGCAGCCGGCCGAGTACGCCGTTGATGAATCCGGGTGAGTCCTCAGTAGAGAGTTCCTTTGCCAAGGACACCGCCTCATCAATAGCCACCGGATCAGGGACGTCTTCACACCACATCAACTCATACACCCCCAGCCGCATAATGTTTCGGTCCACAGCTGGCATTCGAGATAATTGCCAGCCTTCCGCATAGGTGCTCAGTAGTTCATCAATTCGTGTCCGATGATCGCAGACACCCTCCACCAACACCACGGTATAGTCGGCTATCGGTGGCTCGGCTCGCTGCCGTCGAAACGCTACGACATCGCGCGGATCAACCCCTCGAATGTCGGATTCATACAGCACATCTAGCGCACGTTTACGCGCCTTACCGCGGGCCGAGCTGTGCCGCCAACGTGCTGGAGGCTGCTGAGGCGCAGCCGCGTCATTACTCATCAGCTAAACCACGCGCGCCACTAGTTGACTCGGCCAAGGTAACGCCCGTCGCGCGTGTCGACCTTGATTTTCTCCCCCGTGCTGACAAACAGCGGCACCTGCACCACCGCGCCCGTTTCAACGGTCGCCGGTTTCGTGCCGCCAGTGGAACGATCACCTTGCAGCCCCGGATCAGTGTGCGAAACAGTCAGCTCCACACTGGCGGGCAGCTCTAGATACAGCGGGGTGGCTTCGTGCACCGCAACCATGGCTTCAGCGTTTTCCAACAAGAAGTTCGCTGCTACACCTACGGTGGCTTCAGGGATGGGGAGCTGATCGTAAGTGGCGGCATCCATAAACACGAAATCCGTACCATCTCGGTACAGGTAGCTCATAGTCCGTTTGTCGACGTTGGCGGTATCCACTTTCACGCCAGCATTGAAAGTCTTATCCACCACTTTGCCGGTGAGTACATTTTTCAAGGTGGTGCGCACGAACGCCCCACCTTTACCGGGCTTTACGTGCTGGAATTCCACTACATTCCACAACGCCCCGTCGAGATTGAGCGTCATACCGTTTTTCAGTTCATTAGTCGTCGCCATAATGGCCGAGTCTAGCGGCGAGACAGGACGGCTCCGCGTGGGCACTAGCGGCGGTAAATGTGCGCTCGATACCCGATTCGCAACACGGTGACCTGCTCGTCATCTATCGAGAAAATGACACGGTAGGAACCCCGACGCGCCGAACGGCACCCAGCCCACTCGTCACTGAGCGGTTTGCTCATCCGGAGCGGATTCTCAGTCAACGAGCCAAGCATAAATTCCACAATAGCTACCGCAACACGTTCGTGGAGGCGACTTAACATTCGCTCAGCAGTAGCTGTTATAACCAGCCGATACTTCACGAAGGCTGGCCGCGCAGATACTTCTCGGCCAGCTGTTCCGCGGTGAAGACCCGGCCTTTGCGCACGTCTTCCCTTGCCTGCTCAAGCTCCTCGAGAGCTCCCGGTGTGGCCGTAAGCTCATACGTCTCTTCTAAAGAAGCAAAATCATCGATCCCGATGAGCATTGCTGCCGGTTTGCCATGGCGGGTTATAACTACGCGTTCGTGCACGCGTTCAGCCTCACTCACCAGTTCGCTCAGTCGATTTTTAGCCTCACCTAGAGCTATTTCCATAGCTAAAGACTAGCCACAGTTCACCGACTCAGCAAGCTCCTACCTATTTCAGCTTTCGAGTTTCAGCTTTCGGGTAAGGCTTGCGCTAGCGCCCGCGTTACCAGCTCAGGCAGTACAGTGCCGATCGGTTCACGCAGCCGCAGGGTGGCTAACTCGTCATAGGAGGTGGCCTCGGCACTGATGAGCACAAGCTTGGCGGCGTGCCGCACGGACGTCGTTACCAAACCAGACACTGGCTGCACCGTCAGGGAGGTCCCCACAGCCAGAAATAGGTCACAATCGATTGCGGCCCGTTCCGCAGCCGCCAGCACAGCAGGATCCAACGGCTGGCCGAACGAGATGGTGCCAGCTTTTAAAATACCCCCACACCGCAGGCAGGCCGGGTCCTCCTCTCCCGCGGCCACCCGCTCCAACGTATCGGACATAGCTGTGCGTGCGCCACACGAGACGCATTCGACCTCATACAACGAGCCATGCACCTCGATGACAAGATCTTCATTACTACCAGCCATTTGATGCAGGCCGTCAATGTTCTGCGTGATCAACGCCCGCAATTTCCCCGCGGCCTCCAGCTCCACCAGCGCGTAATGCGCTGAGTTCGGACGGGCAGTCCATGCGGCATGTCCCCGCCGAATCCGCCATGCTTCCCGGCGCACCCATGGGTCAGCTAGGTAGTCGCGTAGCGTGAACAACCGCTGCGCCGCTGGATCGAGCGTCCATATCCCGTTGGGGCCACGAAAATCGGGAATGCCACTGTCGGTGCTGATGCCGGCGCCCGTCAGCACAGTCACCCGCTGGGCTGCCGCCAGCAGCCCAGCGGCCTTTTGAAGGGCATCGTCTACGGCATTGCCCATGTCATCTTTCACGTCTCTCATCATATGGTGCTGTGAAATCCACTGCCGCCGCAGCGCAGCCTGACCCACAGGCGTCCAACGAGGTCTCCTTTCGAAACCGCCAACCCGTTTGTTCACGGCCACGACCGGGGCCTACGCTCGATGGCGGTTTGTATCGTTCGCTGGGGACGCTGGGAGAACTTGTGCGCGGAATCAGTGTGTTCGTCGGGTTCGTGGCGATCATCGTGGCCGTCGTGCCGGCCACAGTGATCATTCGGGGCGATGGGGAACGGCCGAACGACGTCAGCTGGGTACCGGTGATCATCGCCGCGGTCGTCGCCGTTGTCGGGTTCGTCGTGTGCCGCGTGTTGCGTTTTGCGGCGTCGCGTCGGTTCGTCGACGTCTCGCTGCAGCGAGGGCAGTACCAGCCATATCGGTCGCCTGCCTTCCCCTTCACGCTCGTAGCCTGGGTCTTGATCGTAGTCGCGGGGTCAACGGCGTTCGCCAGCTTCAATGTCTCCGAGCGGGCCAAGGGGCCCAGCGCCGAGGATCCCTTTCGGAGTCACACGTTCACCGACTGGCTGCCAGCGCTCGTGATCCTCGCGGGGGTCGTAACGGTCGGGGCGGCCTCCTACTACTCTTGGGACTTCCGACGCCGCCACGAGATCCCGGTGCTCGAAGCCCACGGTGTGGCGACGTTCGTGGAACCGCCGCGGCAGCTGTCGAAGACCGAGGCGGCGAAGCTGCGCACGTGGATGTGGTTGCGCGGCACGACGATCGAGGGCTTGTTCCTGGCAGGCGCGCTGCTACCGCGCCTGCTGCCGGGTGCTGACCGGCCCTCCGAGCAGGAAGCCGAGCTCGGCCTGGCCATGCTGGTCGGTGGACCCGGTGCGATCAGCTTCACACTGCTACTGATCATGTTCGTGCTTGCGCCGACCCGCCGCTCCGCGTGGGACGCACTGCGCCAGCGGTCCTCACTGCTGGCCATTGGAGTCGGCACGGTCGGCGCCATCCTGGATTCGAACGGCCAGGAAATCACCGGCGGCCTGACTACACTCGCCGCCCTCCTGTTTGCCTCGGTGACCTGCCTGAACATCATGGATCGCGGCGCCCAGCCCTGGCTAGGGCTAGCATTCCTCATGTTCAGTTACCTCCTCGGCTATCTCGCCGCGCCGGACGGCCATCCGTCGCTGCCCAGCGGGATTGCCGGCTGGGCCGTCGCCGTGCTCGCGCTCGGATACACCACCTACCAAGCACGCAGCCACTGGCGCGCCTGGTATGCCCTCGTATCGCCGATCTCTATGCCCAGGTGAAGCGAGTCAGGCGGAACATCGATGGCTCCGATTGGCTGAGGCCAGCGGGTGAACTAGGCGCGGCGAACCAGCCCGGTCTCGTAAGCTAGGACGACAGCCTGGACCCTATCCCGCAACGCGAGTTTAGTGAGGACTCGACTTACATGAGTCTTTACGGTGGCTTCAGAAAGCATAAGGGCCGCAGCTATCTCCGCGTTGGATAAACCTTGCGCGACATGCATCAGCACTTCACGCTCCCGATCTGTGAGCTGGCTAAATATCGAAGCTAATGTGGAATTGTGGTCGCGTGAAGACGGTAGCTTGTGGGCGAATTTATTGAGGAGTTCCCGAGTGATGCGAGGGGCAACCACAGCGTCTCCTGCCGCTACGGCTCGAACGCTATTGACCAACTCAGCGGGCTCGACGCTCTTGAGAAGAAACCCGCTAGCGCCGGCACGAAGACCAGCAAACGCATATTCATCAAGATCGAATGTCGTCAAAATGAGTACCTTGGCGCTGCTATCTGCTGCGGCGATGCGTTCTGTAGCAGCGATTCCGTCCATGCCTGGCATTCGGACATCCATCATGATGACGTTCGGGCGAAGTCGCGCGCATAGCCGGACCGCTTCGGCACCACTGGAAGCTTCACCGACTACGAGAATACCTGTCTGCGCCTCCAGCACCATTCGGAAACCCAGTCTCAACAATGGCTGATCATCCACTAACAAGACTCGGATAGTCATTGTGCTTCAGTCTCCGGCTTTAACTCCAGCACTGTGTGGACTCGCCAGCCACGATCAGGCAACGGCTCCGCTTGGACATGACCGCCATAAACTGCGGCTCGTTCGCGCATTCCCATGATCCCATGTGGTGTCAGTACCGCCTCAGTGGAGAGCTCATGCGCTTGATTACGGTACGCACCAATCGGTGTGGTACCTCCATCGTCGGTGATCTGCACATCAATGCCCCCGTCGATATAGCACAATCGCACGCACGCGCTAGCTCCTGCGCCTGCGTGCTTTCGAGTATTGGTAAGGGCCTCCTGAATCAGGCGGTAGATGGTGAGCTGCGCACCAGCTGGCACGGGAAATGCTTCCCCGAGCACAACCAGCTGAACGGGGAGCCCGGCGGCGCGAACCTGTTCCAGGAGCGCATCGAGTTGGTCCAATCCCGGCTGCGGTTGGCGTGCACTGTGGAGGCCATCCTCACGCAGCACTCCAAGAAGCCGCCGCATCTCGGTAATCGCCTGGCGCCCGGTGCTAGCTACCTGCAGCATGGCCCTGCCAGCCTGTTTCGCCGGCTCCTCCCCTGGAGAGTTTTGCACCGTGAGTGCGGCTCCATCGGCGAGCACTACCATCACTGAGAGACTGTGCGCGACGACGTCATGCATCTCTCGGGCTATTCGGCTGCGTTCATCGGCGGCCGCAAGTTGGGCCTGTTGATCGCGCTCTCGTTCCAAACGAGCCGCGCGGTCTTCCAATGCGGATAGGTATGCGCGCCGAGTACGTATGTTGATACCGATCACGGTGGCGGCAGTGATCATGCTCGAAAGCACGATGAACGTCCGAGCACCATGATCCGACGATGCCCATCTCTGTGAGATGAGCCCCGCCCCGAACTCCGCGATGCAGACAGCAAATAGTGTGTAGCGCCAAGGCCGGAATGCCGCCACAGTATAGAGGGCGATGAGCAACCCAAAATTTACGACAGATATTTCACCCAGAACCCACTGCGCATAAGCGAAGGTGGCGATTACGCAGAACACTGAGAGCGGGGCTCTGCGGCGTAACGCCAGTGGGAGCACTAACCCCAATTCCAGTAGCCACCACCACGCCGCTACAACATGCGAACGCCGATGGAAAACTGCTAACAGCAGCAACGCAATCATGGTATCGATGACCATCGGATGGCTGGCGATCCGCGCCCGCAGAGCGGCGATGAGTATGCGCCAGGGACGCAGGGCTGAGCCCGGAAGCCCAGAGCCAACTGCAATTACGTTAGGCATCGCGGCGCTTCATCAATACGGCGGAGGCGGCCAGAACCGTCATCGTATACAGAGCGAAGACCGCCAGACCGGTCCAAGGCGCAAGGTGGAAAACATGCGTTTTAACGTCCATGATGGCCTCCCCCGCGCTGGTAGGCAGGTACGGGAGCACGTTCGGTTGCCAAGTTTCGGGCACCGCATAACTGAGCAACGGTAGTACTAGCACAATCCCAAACAGCGTTGCTATGCCACCAGCGGTGTTGCGAATGAGCGCGCCTAACGCTACACCAAGCAGACCAACGAGGGTTAGATACAAAGCTGCCCCAACCACCGCTCGTGCCGCGCCCGGATCGGAGATAGCTGCCTGGATGTGCTGGGAGGACAAGAATGCTTGGCCGCCGAAGAACGCGATAAGGGAAGCCAAGAGCGTCAAAACCAGAGTGACCGACCCGAATACCGCAGCCTTGGCCCATAACACCGGCAGGCGCGTGGGGACAGCACTGAGGGTGGCCCGAATCATGCCGGTCGAATATTCGCCACTGATTACCAACACGCCTAGTACACCGATCGCCAGCTGCGCCAAACTAAATCCCGACAAGCTGGCCGTGATCGCGCTAAAGCCGGCTTTTTCCTGTGGGGCCGTTGTCGCCCAACTCATCGCGGTCGTTAGGCAGGACAACAGCCCAATCGCGGTCATGAACCCAATACCGACAATCATAGTAAAGAACGTGGAGCGCAACGAGCGCAGCTTTATCCATTCGGAGTGCAACACACGGCCTTGAGTGACTCTGAGGCCTCTATGTGCAGGGTGGCCCAGAGCGACTGAGCCTTTGTGGAGAATAGCGCTGGTCATCGAGGGCTCCTTGCCGGATTAGTGAGCTCGCCGGCCGTGCTTGCCCGATACTGGACGGCGTCTCGGGTTAACTCCATGAATGCCTCTTCCAGCGAGGCCTGCTGCGGCGCCAGCTCGAACAAGGTCAGCGAATGAGCAGCGGCGATCTCTCCGATCTGGTCGCAAGTCAGGCCGCTCACTTCCAGCACACCGGTCGAATCGCTGGCAACGCTGATATCTGGCCCGACCAACAGATCACGGAGGCCGCCTGCCTGTGGTGACCTCACCCGCACTGTGGTGGCGGAGGCCGCCTGTGTGAAGTCAGCTATGGGAACATCAGCGATCAACTTGCCACGGCCGACCACGATCACATGCTCGGCGGTGAGTGCCATCTCGCTCATCAGGTGTGAGGAGACGAACACGCTTTTTCCTTCTGCTGCCAGATCCTTGAGAAGGTTGCGAATCCATAGGATTCCTTCGGGATCCAGCCCGTTCGCTGGCTCGTCCAGGACCAGGATTTTAGGGTCACCTAGCAGAGCCGAGGCAAGACCTAGACGCTGCCCCATCCCGAGCGAGAAGCCGCCGGCCCGTTTTTTAGCTACCTCACGGAGCCCGACAAGGTCGATTACTTCATTGACGCGTTTGCGCCCAATTCCCGTAGTGGCAGCGAGCGCCCACAGATGGTTGTACGCCGTACGTCCAGTGTGGATCGCTCTGGCCTCTAACAGCGCCCCAACCTCACACAGCGGCGCCGTATGCTGGGCGTATGGGCGGCCGTTCACGGTGACCGCACCAGCGGTCGGGGCATCCAGACCCAAAATCATCCGCATGGTGGTGGATTTTCCGGCGCCGTTAGGGCCTAAAAACCCAGTGACAATACCGGGTTTCACCGTAAAAGATAGATTGTCGACAGCGATCTTCTCGCCATACCGTTTCGTTAATCCTCGGGCTTCGATCATCGTGATACCTCTACTCCACATGTCAGGGACATCCGAACATCCCTGAAGCTACGCACAACCCGGAGCAATCGAATCAGCCCGAAGAGTGAAATTGCGACTCCTGGTATGCATCCAGCGATGTAGGTGACTACACCGCTGGAGGTAGCCGCTCCGCATGCACTACGGCGCGGAAGATCGAGTGTGACGTGATACAGCGGGTGTTGGACGAGGGTCGAGTCGCCGCTCAACAAAAATGGCATGCCAGATGCAGAACACCAGCACCGTCCACACTTTGCGACTGTGGTCAGCCTCGCCTCGGCGATGCGACTCCAGCAGCGTGAGTACATACGGCAGATCTAACAGCTCATCGGCGCCGGAGGATTTCAGAATGTCTCGCGCCCACGGATACATCACGTCGGCGAGCCAGACCCGCGTCGGAACCGGAAAACCGAGCTTAGGTCGATTCACGATCTGTGGCGGCACAACTTCTTCCAGCGCACGGCGCAGCGCATACTTCGTGGTGCCCTTACACACCTTGAGCTCGGGTGCAATGGTACGCGCCACATCAAAAACACCGGTATCTAGAAACGGAACCCGCAGTTCCAAGGAATGCGCCATAGACATCCGATCCGCCTTAACCAAAATGTCGCCGCGCAACCAGGTGAACAGGTCCACGTACTGCATCTGGGTCATCGGATCGGCGCCAGCGCTCGCAGCATAGTGTGGCGCCGTAACGTCGGTGTAGCGCACCGGCGGATCGTACTGCTTGAGCAGCCGCGCCTTATCAGCTTCGGTGAAAATACGAGCGTTGCCGCAATAGCGTTCAGTCAGTGGCGTGGTACCGCGTTCCAGGAAGCTCTTGCCCCGTACCCCTTCGGGCATCAGCGCCGAGACCGCACGGAGCCCCCGCTGGAGCGGTCGCGGCAGGCTGCTCAACGCCCGCAGCGAGGATGGCTCTTGGTAGATGGTGTAGCCGCCGAAGAACTCGTCGGAGCCCTCGCCGGAAAGCACTACCGTGACGTGTTCGGCGGCCTTCTTCGCCACGAAGTACAGCGGCACCAGCGAAGGGTCAGCTATGGGGTCATCCAGGTGCCAAATGATCCGCGGCAGCGACTCCATCATGTCGGTGGCGCTGATCAGCGTGGGAATCGTGGTGACGTCTAGCCAACTCGCTGAGGTTTGGGCCACAGTGACCTCGGAATAGCCGTCGACTTCGTATCCCACCGTGAACGTGAGGATGTCGGGCTTATGACGGCGAGCAAGTGCCACGATAGCCGTCGAGTCGATTCCGCTGGATAAAAACGCCCCCACTGGCACATCGGACTGCAAATGGAGCTGCACCGACTCCTCAAGTGCCTGCCGAATGCGCCGGTACAAGGCCTCTGGGTCATCGGTGGCCTCGGGCACGAACTCGGGGTGAAAGTACCTTTTCCGGCGGAGTGAGTCATCGATAGCTTCCGGGTCGTACGTGAACGACTCACCACATTCGATTCGGCTGATTCCCACATGCAACGTGTTGGGTTCTGGTACATACTGCAGGGTTAGATAGTGCGAGAGCGCGGCACGATCAATGCCTGCGTCCCCAGCACTTGCCGATGGCGCGAACGGCAGCAGCGATTTCTTCTCACTGGCCAGATACAAGCCATCGCTGGTGAGCACGTAATGCAGCGGCTTGATTCCGAACTGGTCTCGCGCACCGAACGCTACGCGCTGCTGCCGGTCCCAAATGACGAACGCGAACATACCGCGTAACCGACGCACACAATCGGCGCCCCAATGATGGTAGGCGGCGGCGATGACCTCACAGTCACCCTGCGTGACGAACTCGGCGTTGTGCTGCTCAATCAGCTCGGTGCGCAGCTGTAGATAGTTGTAGATCTCGCCGTTGAACGTGATGACGTATCTACCCCCGGCATATTCCAGCGGCTGGTGGGAGTGCTCCACGTCTATGATCGCGAGGCGTTTGAAGCCCAGAACCACGTCGTCACCGCACACCGACACCCCGGTCTCATCCGGACCGCGATGGGAAATCGACTCCAGCGCCTGCGCGATGGAGTTTCTATGCTTTTGGGCCTGGCCCTGGGAGCTGATGAAAGTGAGCAATCCACACATGGCGGTAATCTTGTCACCGCACGACTTGCCCACGGCAACTGGCCGTATAACTGCCGATATTGGCCGAAGTCTAGATACGGTAGAACCGTGCCAAAACGTAAGCTTCCCGCTCCACTCACCGAGCTGATGGCACGCGGCTGGGCCGCGCAAAGCAGCTTCGACGCCACGCTAGTGAGCGGCGCTGACCATCATGCAAGGGCACGCACAGCGCTCAGTGAGGCATTTAAAGGTTGGGCGTTGGTAGTTCCCACCGGAGGTTCAAAAGCACATAATAATGACGCCGAATACGACTTTCGGCCCGGCTCGGACTTTGCTTATCTCACCGGCCACTACGAGCCTGATGCCGTGCTGGTGCTCTTCCCCGCCGGCAGCGGTCATGAAGCCACGCTGTACCTGCGGCCCCGCGCCGACCGGAGCAAACCCGAATTTTTCACCAGCTACCACGGTGAGCTGTGGACCGGGCCCCGGCTCACGCTAGCGCAACAACAAGCTCGGCTAGGCGTGCTATGCGCGGACCTTGTGGACCTAACCGATGCATTGGCTAAGCTCGATCCGCATTACACCGCGGTGTTGCGTGGGTTAGATGATCAAGTTGATACCGCGCTCCCAGCGGCACAGAGCAAGGAAGCCAGCCGGGACGGCGAGCTCGCGCAGGCACTCGCCGAGCTGCGACTGGTTAAAAACGAGTGGGAGATACAGCAACTCGACGACGCGATCTCGACCACGCTGCGCGGGTTCGCTGACGTGGTGCGAGCGCTGCCAGCTGATCAACCCAGTCCGGAGCGCCTGGTGGAAGGTGTGTTTGGACTGCGGGCCCGACTTGACGGCAACGCCGTAGGCTACTGCACTATTGCGGCCGCAGGAGCTCATGCTTGCACACTGCATTGGGCGTGCAACACTGGCATCTGCCGCCCCGGCGAGCTATTACTGCTGGATGCTGGTGTAGAGAACGCCCACTTATACACCGCCGATATCACCCGAACTTTTCCAATCAGTGGCGAGTTCACTCCTGCTCAGCGGCAGATCTACGACATCGTGTATGCCGCACAGCAGGCCGGCATTGCCGCCATCAAGCCCGGCGTGCGGTGGTCAACCGTAGCGCGAGCGTGCACTCGTGTGCTCGCCGAAGGGCTTGCGAGGCTCGATATCTTGCCGGTGCCTCCTAAGCAGGCGCTGCGCTCAGACAATCAAACCCATCGCCGCTGGACACTGCACGGTTTCGGCCACATGCTAGGGCTCGACGTGCACGACTGCACTCACGCGCGCAAGGAGATTTACCGAAGCGGAAAACTCAACGCGGGATACGTGCTCACCGTGGAGCCGGGACTATACTTCCAGCCCGACGACGAGCTGGTGCCGCCGAGGTATCGGGGAATCGGCGTACGGATCGAAGACAACATTTTGGTGACCGATGAAGGCTGCCGAGTGCTCTCGCGTGCGCTGCCCAGCGAACCGGAGGCACTGCTGGCCTGGATGCGTGAGCTGCGAGCCCAGCCGGCAGCACTCCTCCAAGACACCCAGCTGGTCTGACAACCCATCGGGTATTGGCAGAATTCCTGATAGGAGATCTCGATGAGCACAGCGGTATTCGCCTCCCGTGAACGTAGCGTGATCGGGGCGGTCAACAAAAGCCTCTACATTGGTGGAGCGTGGCGGCCGGCGAGCAACAGTAGGACGCTTCCGGTGTATGACCCCGCTACCAATGCGGTGCTCTGCGAAGTCGCCGACGCCACTCCCACTGATGGCCTGGCGGCGCTGGATGCGGCAGTACGGGTTCAGCGAGACTGGGCTGCCCATCCGCCCCGCGAACGTGGCGAAATCCTGCGTCGCGGCTACGAGCTCATGATGCGGCGCCAAAGCGACCTCGCGTTACTGATGACGTTGGAGATGGGCAAGCCGCTCGCCGAATCTGAGGCGGAGATCGCCTACGCCGCGGAGTTTTTCCGCTGGTTTGCCGAAGAAGCAGTACGCATCGATGGCGGATACTCCACTGCCCCTAACGGAACCGGGCGGCTTTTGGTCATGCGGCAGCCTGTGGGACCGGCCATCCTGATCACACCGTGGAATTTTCCCGCGGCCATGGGTGCCCGCAAGATTGGCCCAGCCGTCGCGGCCGGTTGCAGCATGGTGCTGAAACCAGCCGCTCAGACCCCGCTATCGATGTTGGCTCTAGCCGAGATTCTCGCTGAAGCCGGGCTGCCCGACGGCGTGCTCAACGTGATCACCACCAGCGATTCCAGCGGCGTAATAGCGCCTATCATTGCCGACGGGCGGGCACGCAAACTTTCCTTCACTGGCTCTACCGAGGTCGGGCGCGTGCTACTCAAGCAATGCGCTGACAAGGTGCTACGAACATCCATGGAACTTGGTGGTAATGCACCATTCCTGGTCTTCGAGGATGCCGATCTCGACGCCGCGGTGGATGGAGCCTTAACCGCGAAAATGCGCAACATTGGTGAGGCTTGCACTGCCGCAAACAGATTTTACGTGCAGCGACCTATCGCTGAGCAGTTTGCGCAGCTTTTCACTGAACGAATGGCGAAACTGCCGATCGGGCGAGGCACTGAAGCGGGCGTAGTGGTCGGACCGCTGATTAACGCTGCCGCCGTGGACAAAGTTCAGGAACTCGTGGTTGACGCCAAGCAACACGGCGCCCAGGTACTTACCGGAGGAAAAGCGATCGCCGGCAAAGGCCACTTTTATCCGCCAACGGTGCTGTTCGATGTGAATGCTTCGACACGCATGGCGCGGGAGGAAATCTTTGGGCCAGTGGCACCCATCACCATTTTCGACACCGAAGATGAAGCGATCACTGCCGCCAATAACACTGAGTTCGGGTTGGTCAGCTACGTCTACACCACAGATTTACAGCGCTGCCTGCGGGTATGCGAGCGGTTAGAGGCGGGAATGATCGGACTGAACCAAGGCACCGTCTCCAACCCTGCCGCGCCGTTTGGCGGAATCAAGGAATCCGGCCTGGGCCGCGAAGGCGGCCGCACTGGAATCGATGAATACTTGGAGACTAAGTACGTGGCCGTGGCACTACCGTAGAGTGTCCGCCAAAAAGCCCCTGCCATCGTTCTCGTCGCCTTGCCTACCTTCGTAGGCGGCGGCTCCTGCGGCCTCGGCAGATGACTTTTTGGCGGACACTCTTAGAGATCGCGCGGATAGGTT
>QHCE01000019.1 GCA_003243955.1 Acidimicrobiales bacterium
GTCGACGATGATCGCGGTCGTCAGCCCTTCGAGTACGTCGACCTCGGGCCGCGCCAGCATCGGCATGAAGCCCTGCACGAAGGCGCTATAGGTCTCATTGATCATCCGCTGCGACTCCGCGGCGATCGTGTCGAACACCAGCGAGCTCTTGCCCGAGCCGGAGACGCCGGTGAACACCGTCAGCCGGCGCTTCGGAATCTCGACGCAGACGTCAGCGAGGTTGTTCTCGCGCGCGCCCTGCACACGGATCAGACCGTGGCTGTCGGCAACGTGCAGCGCAGGTGACTGCGTGTGTTCGCCGACTGCGTCGGCTTCAACACGCTCAATCGGCTCGGGAATGTGAGCGAGCTCGCGTTCGGATCGCCTCAATCGCGTGTGCATCCTCGTGTCCATGCTCATAGTGTCTCCATCTGTGAGTCATGCCCATCGGCGCGCCTGGCGTCGGTAGGTGCTGGAGGTGGCCCCCATCTACTCGGTGAAGCGAGTGCTGAAGGTGCCCAGCGACAAAAGGCCGACGCCCCATGGGCGGCACTACAGCATTGGCATCGACCCTACCCACCCCTCCGAAACCTGGGTGCTCATCCTGTGGAACCCACAGGGCTTGGGTTCCACAGGATGAAACTTCCTGAGACGCCACAAAGTGCCGGGAGCGGGATTCGAACCCGCACGCTCTTTCAAGCAGACGCTTTTGAGGCGTCCGAGTCTGCCGTTCCTCCACCCCGGCGGGCGAATCTGTGGCTCAAGCTTCGCCACGATAGCGTCCACAGTGTAGCTCAGCGTCCGCGCCAGGTTGCGCAGTGGAGGACATCTAGACCCGTGGAGAGTAAACGTCTAGACACGAGAGATTGTAGGTGAATGAGAGGGTGAGGCCCGAATTGTGTGTACGACCCTTTAGTGGAGGTTCACAGTCTGAGATTTCCCGCATCCTGGGTTTTTTACGCATCGAAACCGTGGGTGGTCTGCTGCTGCTTCTCGCTGCGGCAATGGGTTTAGCCCTCGCGAATTCGCCCTGGTCCGATGTCTATCAGGCGCTGGGCGATGTGCGCCTTGGCCCAAACGCTCTAAGCCTCAACTTAAGCTTTACTGCGTGGTCTTCCGATGGCCTGTTGGCGATCTTCTTCTTTGTCGCGGGTCTTGAGCTCAAACGAGAATTCGTTGCCGGGAAGTTGCGTACGCTGCGTAAAGCGACGCTTCCAGTTGTGGCGGCGGTAGGTGGCATGGTGGTGCCGGCGCTGATCTACATTGCGGTGAACATCAGCCAGGCGAGCGGAGAGCTACGAGGGTGGGCAGCTCCTATCGCCACCGATGCCGCATTTGCCCTGGCGGTTTTGGCCGTGGTCAGCACTCATCTACCTTCGGCACTACGCATGTTCCTGCTCACGTTGGCGGTAGTGGACGATCTGTTGGCGATCACGATTATTGCCGCTTTCTACACGAGCTCGCTCCAGATACTTCCACTACTTCTCGCCGTGCTCCCGTTGGGCGCTTTTGGGCTGCTAGTGCAACGCGGCGTGCGTTTCTGGTGGCTGTTGCTTCCGTTAGCGGTGCTGACCTGGGCGCTGATGCACGCTTCAGGTGTGCATGCGACCGTTGCCGGTGTGTTGCTCAGCTTTGCGGTGCCGGCGAGGCGCCGCGAGCTTAGCAATGGGCTGAGTTTGGCCGAACACTTCAAGGATCGGCTACATCCCTTCTCCGCGGGGTTGGCCGTACCGATTTTCGCTTTCTTTGCCGTCGGAATCTCCGCGGCCGGAATCGACAGTCCAGGGTCGTTGCTCACTGATCCGATAGTGCTAGGCATCGTGCTCGGCCTCAGCATAGGTAAACCTCTCGGAGTTTTCGGATTCACGTTTTTGGTGGAGAGATTCACCCGGGTTAGCTTTGTCGAGGACTTCAGCTGGTGGGATGTCTTGGGCCTGAGCATGCTTACCGGTGTTGGATTCACCGTGTCCTTACTCATTGGAGAGCTAGCGTTTGGTGCCAGCAGTTCCCAAGACGATCTGGTCAAGGTTGGCGTCCTGGTTGGCTCGATATTCTCAGCGTTGCTCGCAGCGATCGTGCTGCGGGCACGCAATCGTGTCTATCGGCGCTACAGCGTGGGAGCCAGCTAGTGCTGGCTCCCACGCTGTAGCGGAGCTGGATCAACGCTAAACTCTATTTTGGCCGAGCGCAGTTGTACGGCGGGCGCCACGTTCTGGCAACCATGAGACGATATGTGCATGATGAGTCGGCGATCGCGTTGCTCTGTACTACTGGTGTTACTAGCTCTTATGCTTTCGGCCTGTGGTAACGGTACGTCCCACTCGGCCAGGCACGAACCCAATGTAAAACGGTTTCCAGCGGCCGAGCCTTCCAACGCTCCCGAACTCACTCAACCACCCACTGGTCGATTGATATCGATCGGACCTGGCGCTGAAGGTGCGGTCGCGGACGCACAAACCCATCTCGTTGCCGTCGGTCTGCGGGACCCCTCTCGACTCGCTCTGGTGGATGGCCGCACCGGCACTCCCGTACATGACGTTGCGTTGCCAGGACATCTGCGACACCTGCAACTGCGCGGACCCGGCGGTCCCGTAATTGTCCCAGCCGAAAGCGCGGACGCCGTGCTAGAAGTATCGCTGCCTTCGGGCACCATTAGCCCGCCCGTGCATGTAGGAAAGTCTCCACATGACGCGACCGCGACCAGCAGCGGAACACTGGTAGTGGGGAATGAATTCGGCGGTACGGTCTCGGTGGTTGAAAGCGGCACCGTGACGCACACGTTTGGCGACGCAACGCAGCCTGGTGGGCTCGCCGCCGTGGGGGACACAGTCGGCATGATCGATGTCAGCGAGAACACCCTTACCATCTACGACATCAAACGTCTTCAGCAGTTGGCGGAACTACCAGCGGGGCGGGGCCCCACGCATACCACCGCGGACAAGCACGGACGACTTGCAGTGGTGGATACTCGGGGCGGAGCATTGCTGATCTACGAGCTGGGATCCAAACCCCACCAAGTGGCCCGCCTTTCGCTACCAGGTGGCCCCTACGGCATGGCCTATGACCCAATACGGGACCGGTTGTGGGTGACACTGACCGCCACTAATGAACTTGTCGGGATAGATATGAGTGGGAAAAGCCCAAAGGTAACGCAGCGGCTACCCACTCTGCGGCAGCCCAACACCGTAGCCATAGATAGCAGCACTGGACGGTTGTTTGTAGCAAGTCCGACACAGGGCGAGCTGGAGTTAATCGATCCTTAGTGACGCTGATTAGTCGAGCGGCAGCTCTAGATGATCTATTCCAAGG
>QHCE01000063.1 GCA_003243955.1 Acidimicrobiales bacterium
TGAACCCACCGCCGCTTTTTTTAAGAAATCCCTTTCCATCCGCAGTTCACGAGTCTCATTACGAAGCTCATTCAACTCGACACGCTCACTAATCTCTAAAGGCTTTCCTCACCGGGATGTTCCCGCCGATACATGTTCACCCAATTCGTTAACGTACCCTCATTGACACCAATATCGCGGGCTACAGCAGCAATCGTCTTACCCGAGCCGAGAACAATTTTCACAGCCTCACCCCGAAACTCCCGGGTATAAACTCTCTTCCTCATAAAAACCTCCAGACAGTAAGTTTAGTGGACCCACTGTCTGCAAAACCCGATACACCTCACTTTCGACTTTGCCTTGGGTTTGTGGATGGTTTGGTTTCCCGTTCTTCTGCTCGATTCCCCGGCGTAGGAGCTCGTTTTCGAATTGGTTGCGGCCACCGGTCACTTTCGTGGTGAACACGCGCCCGTTATCGGTCAACGTGGACGCCGGTAGCCCATAGACGCCCGTCACGTTGCCGAACGTGTCTGTAACAATGGTGCCGGTAACGACCGGGTGCGCGGTCACCGACAGCGCGAGACGGGAATGGTCATCAAGGAAACATAAGATCTCGACGCCGGTGTTATCGGCTAGGCGCCAGTGGGTGAAATCGGCTTGCCAACATTCGTTGGGTAGGTCAGCTTGGAATCGGATGTAGGACGATTTCGGGCGTTTCTTCGGCTCCAGTTCGATCAATCCGTGGCGTTTCAACATCTTCCAGATCGTCGATGCCGCCGGAACAGGTCCAGCACAGCCGGTTCGACCCAGGTGGTAGGCGATGGTGGCCGCGCCCGCGTCGTGGCCAGCATCTGATAGCGCACGGCGTAGCGCGATGATCTGGTCCACGACTGCAACCGGAGTCGCAGCGGGGCTGGTTTTAGGGCGGCGTGAGCGTGGCTGGATCGCCGCCCAACCGCCGGCCAGGTAACGGCCCACCAGGGTGTGAACCCACCGGTAGGAGATGCCGTAGTCACAGGCAACAGCTGATTTCTGGCGGCCTTCACAGACCACAGACATGACGATAACGCGAGCTTTGGACACGACCACTGACTATGAACGATGACCCGACACACCCATGAACAATGTCCAGAAACCACACACCACCGCCACCGCCAGTGCCGGCCCTTGATTCACTCCTCGGCAAGGATCTTCTCCATGCGAAGCATTTCCGGGCTATAGCCTCCCAAATCGATCGATTCATACTCCCCGGTCCATCGCCACCCGTTCGCTTCATAGAACGCCACGGAGCCATGGAGGTCCTGAACAACAAAGAGCAGCGCATCCCGATAGCCGAGCTCGCGCATGCGGGCCTCGGCGTATTTTAAAAGGCGGGTACCGATACCTTTCCCGCGCTCACTCCGCAAAATGTACATAGTGAGAAGCTCGCCTGAACGAGAGCTGGACGGCCTTGACTCCGCAGCGGGGCGTCCGTAGCGCACGAAACCGCAGAAACGACCACCAACCATCGCGGCACTGACGAGCCGCTGATCATCGTCAAGAAAGGTGTACCAAAGCCCGTGGAAGAACTCTGGTGAGCGCTCAGCCAGAAACCACTCTGGGTAGAAGCTTGTGTACGCCTGCGTCCAGGCGTCGTGATGAACGCGCGAAAGCACCTTCAGCTCATCTCGGCCAATTGCCCGTATCTCCAACTCCATTAGTTCACTGTAAAGAGGCTTAGTTCAGGGCGAAAGGAAGTTGCCAGATTGGAGGTGCTCATAAAAACGGATGGCTACTGTTCTAACTCGCGTTGCCGTGTGTGTGGCTTCGGCTTGAACGAGTCTCCATGGGGCCCTAACGGCTTGAGTGCCATCTACAACAGGAGCGAAATCAGTGCGTAGACGGCTGCTGTCCTTATCACTTGGGGTCACCGTTGCGGTAGGAGTCCTTGCTGGTCCCGTCGGCTGGACGCCAGGCACGGCGTTCGCCGTTTCTCCGACAGCCGTGGCAGCCGTTCCTGACAAGCCAGCCGACCTGCGACGTGACCTGGATGCCATCCTTTCCGACGCACGGTTGGCTCGGGCGAAGATCGGAGTAGACGTACGGGTCGCCGAGGGTGGTACAAGCCTGTATTCCAGGGGCACCCAAGAGGCAGTCATGCCGGCGTCTAACGCCAAACTCCTCACAGCTGCTACCGCGTTGGACGTACTAGGCCCGAAATACCGATTCCGCACTACCGTCAATACGGCTGGGACCATGAGCGGTTCTACCTTGCAGGGCGATCTGGCATTGCAAGGGAACGGAGATCCCACTGTACGACCTGCTGATTATGACGCGTTGGCGAAAAGGGTGGCTGGGAGCGGCATTCGCCGAGTGAAGGGTCATGTATTAGCTGACGCCTCATACTTCGACGATCAACGCTGGAACCCGAACTGGGATCCGGCCGATGAACAGTATGCATATGCTGCCCAAATTTCGGCGCTCACGGTCGCTACCACTGAGTCGTTTGACACTGGATCAGTGCAGATTGACGTCGTACCTGGCGAACAAGGAAAACCACTCAAGGCAGTACTCAGTCCAGCCTCTGATTACATCAAGCTAGAGAATAAATCGACGACCGGAGCGCCTAGCTCTGCCTCGACGCTCTCCATCGAGCGCCTCAAGGACTCGAACACGATTTCGGTGACCGGATCTCACCCGAGTGACGGTGCACCTGTGCAGAAGCTACGTTCGGTTAACGATCCAGCCCTTTATGCAGCCAGTGTCTTTCGCGCCGCTTTAGAGAAATATGGCGTTACTGTGACCGGTGAGAACATGCGGGGTGTCACTCCAGATAGTGCTCGCTTGGTCACCTCGAGAAGGTCTGTTCCGCTGAGTGAGATCATGGCCCCTTTCCTAAAGCTGAGCAATAACGGCATCGCGGATATTCTGACTAAAGCGATTGGGAAGAAAATTACTGGTGAAGGTAGCTGGTCAGCTGGAACTAAAGCAATCATTCATCATGTCCGCAGCTTTGGAGTAAATTCCGTAGCCCTCACGCTGGTCGATGGTTCCGGTCTGTCATTCGATGACCGTGTTTCCGCTCAAGGTATTGCCGATTTGCTGAGTAACGTCCGCGTTAAAAGCTGGTTCCCTATTTACTACAAAGCTCTCCCCATTGCCGGCGAGCCAGAAGGATTGGTTGGCGGCACACTAACGTCCCGCATGGTGGGTACCCCTGCGGCCGGAAACGTGCATGCAAAAACCGGCAGTTTAACCGGTGCTACCGCGTTATCTGGATATGTGAGAGACCCGAACCAACGGCTTATAGTCTTCTCGATCTTTTTCAACAACTACGCACAACCCACCCCGACCGACATCCAAGACGTCATTGCGGTTCGGCTTGCAAGTGGTGAGAGTAGCTCAGCTGCGGTGCTTCTATCCGCTCCGAAGCCGAGAGGAACGGCAGTAGAGCCCGAATTGGAGGCTTCGTGGCTTCGGTATCGCTAAGCTAGGTGAGGGCATCGAATAGGAGCGTGGCCGAGGGTCATGTCCGGCTACCCGGCCTAGAGTGAGGCGCATGTCTGAGCGTTTGTACTTTCGGCAGTTGCTGTCTGGGCGTGACTTTGCATTGGGGGATCCGATAGCTACCCAGATGGTCAACTTCGCGTATCTGATCGGCGACCGGGAAACCCGAGATGCGGTCGTGGTCGATCCCGCCTATGCCGTCGATGATCTGCTCAACACGCTCGCCGCCGATGGCATGCGCCTGACCGGAGTGTTGGTTAGCCATCACCATCCCGACCATGTGGGCGGGGAGATGCTGGGATTCTCTCTGCCTGGGCTAGCCGATCTACTCACCCGCCAGCAAGTGCCGGTGCACGTTAACCACGCGGAGCTGGACTGGGTGAGCCGAACCACCGGTGTGCCCACGGCGGAACTGGTGGGTCATGACCACGATGATGTTGTGGAGGTTGGCGCGATCCCAGTGCGGCTATTGCACACGCCGGGGCATACTCCCGGCAGCCAATGTTTCTTAGTAGACGGCGCGCTCGTTGCAGGCGACACCCTGTTTCTTGAAGGATGTGGCAGAACCGATTTCCCCGGTGGTGATAGCGACACGATGTACCAGAGCGTGCAATCGCTGGCCGGTCTGCCCGGCGATCCGGTCGTTTACCCTGGTCACCGCTATTCGGCTGCGTCCTCGGCACCACTGTCCTCAGTACAAGAAAGCAATTTCGTGTTTCGACCTCGCTCGTTGGAGGAGTGGAGAACACTGTTCAGGCAAGACCGCTAAACGGAACAGCTCGGGAAGCATCGAGGCCAGCGAGGAGTTACAAGTCTCATGGAAGAGCTGAACGCACAGTCGCAGACCGCCACTCACATGACCGCGCCCGGTCTCGCTTCGGCGTTGACCATTCGTGTGATTGGTGGTCCCACCGCAGCTCTGGAGCTGGGCGGCCTGCGGCTACTGACTGATCCCACCTTCAGCCCCGCTGGCGTGCACGAGAGTGCCCCTGGCAGGCCGCTGACCAAGACCGAGGATCCTGCATTCGGTATCGATGCCGTCGGGCCGATCGACGTGGTCTTACTTTCTCACGACCAGCATGCGGACAACCTTGACCCGGCCGGGCGGGAGATTCTCGCGGACACTCCGCTGACGCTAACGACCGAAAGCGCCGCCCACCGCCTTGGCGGTACGGCCTGTGGGCTCGCCAGCTGGCAACACGTTGTCGTGGCCCGACCCGATGGAGGCACTTTGAAAATCACCGCTGTGCCCGCCCGGCACGGCCCCGAAGGTTGCGAGCCACTCACCGGCGACGTGACGGGTTTCGTCTTGCGTGGCGCCGGTCTGCCCACCGTGTACGTTAGCGGCGATAACGCATCCCTCGACATTGTGCATGAGATTGCCGACCAGGTCGGTACGATAAACGTAGCGCTCCTATTCGCCGGCGCCGCCCGTACTTCCTTGTTCGATGGCGCTCCGCTGACGTTGACCAGCACGGATGCCGCAACAGCGGCCAGACTGCTTGGCGTCCGCTGGGCCGTACCCCTACACGTTCGTGGCTGGACGCATTTCAGCGAAGGCCCCCAGGACGTACGAACGGCTTTCGAAGCCGCTGGGCTCACAGATCGGCTGCGCAGCGTCGACCCAGGCGAGAGCGTCACCCTCTAGCACCAGCAATCCTTGCTTCACCCACATCAAGCCGCACCGTCAGCTAAACGGCGGACTGTCGATGGAACATGTCGTACCTTTTTGGGGAAGGACTCCCGAAATTAGATACGCTTGTTTGGCTTTTTCGGCGCAGGTGCTGTGCACAGCCAACGTTGTATGGCCCGCGCCTTCGACGACCAGGAGTCGTCCACGGGCCAGTTGGGCAAGACCGCGTTGAGCTCCTTCCAGCGAGGTCGCCGGGTCAAACCTGTTATTGATGATAAGGATCGGGCTTGCAGTCCACCTATTCCATGGTCCGGCGTAAGGCTTAACGGCTTGGGTCGGCCAGTACGCGCACGGCATCATGCGGAAGACACCGATGCGGCCGAAGTAGGGCACTCGTCGGTCCTCAGTCACTGCCAGGTGGGTGTAGATCGCCTCATTGCGTGGCACGAGGGCGTCTGCACATTGAATCGCGTTGGATGCCTCCTGACTGCTGTGAAAATATTTCTCGATGTCGGACGGCTGCATTGCTGGCAGCCTAAGCTGCACACCTTTACTGGCCTGATAAATCTGCTCCAACGTTGTAGCAAGGTCGGGCCAGGTATCGGGCTGGCCTAATCCGCCTGCAACATCACTAATCACTTTTGAATACGTGTACGTGGTGGTTGAGCCATCGGCGGCGATAACTTCAATGGGGTGCCGCTTAGCTTGCCGCGTCAGATCGCCCCACTTAACGTGGACATTTCCCCCAGCAGCGAAGGCGCATTTAGCGCCGGCTTGAACACACTGGTCAAGGAATGAGTCAAAGGTTTGTGCGGTTCCTACAGACGTGTTCTGCCGAACATCCACCGGTTTAGTTCTACCGAAGCCGTTACCAGTGGCGTTGCCAACGAAGTCCATCGCACCATCTAGCACCATTGCTCGTATCCGGCGAGGGAAGAGGTTGGCGTAAATAGCGCCCAGATGCGTGTCATAGGACAGACCATGATACGTCAGTTTCGCGTCGCCAACAGCGCGGCGAAGTAAGTCTAGATCTCTAGCGGAATTCACTGTGTTGATGTGCGGCAACAGCTCACCCGCTTGCTGTTGGCAGCGCTGCGCCAAGTTTCGGGATGCCTGATAGAAAGCCCGCTCCCCACGAGAATCGGCAGGAATTTCCGGGAACGAGGCAAAGAACTTTTCCTGCTCTGCCTCAGTAGAAAATCACCGCACCGGCGTCTTACGTGAGACCCCACGCTGATCCCAGGAAACCAAATCAAAGCGGGAGCGCAGCTCATCAGAAAGAAACCCCGGCAGTTTGGCTCCACCCTTAAATATGTCAGTTCCAAACAAACCGGGGCCACCGAAGCTCATGAATAGGGTTCCGATCCGCCTTTTCGGATCCGAAGCGGGCAGCTTGATCAGCGAGAGGTCAATTTTTGTTCCTCGCGGATGGTCGTAATCGAGCGGCACTTTGGCAGTACCGCATAGAAAACTGTCCTGACAACCCGTCCACTGCAACTGCGGCGTTGGGGCGGCATCGGCGCGAGTGTCTAGATAAGAATCAGGACCACGCTGCTCGGCGAATACAGGCATAGGCGCAACCAACAGGCCTGCCGTGAACCCGACTGTAGCTGCAAGAGTGAAACACAAGCGGCTGAATTTTGAGCGCACGTCTGTACCTTCCAGCGCGGATAACGGGAGTACGTATGAAGACAGATGGCAGCCTAACCCACCATTCGCTACCGTGTCCTGGGATTTCGGAGTTCGGCGCTGATTGAGTCCTCATCGTCCGGCACAAACCGCTCCGAGCCGAGTCTCAATGGCATACAACCGAGCAACACATGGTTAAGAAATACACAAAAAGGAGAGCTGTTGTGGAGAAAGCCGGCGCTGTAGCGCACAAGTGGGCCGCAGGAGACTACGCGACCGTCGGTGACAAGTTCGCCAATGTCGGCCAAGGCCTAGTTGACGAGGTCGGGGTAGCTGGATTGGATGTGTTGGATGTGGCGGCCGGAACCGGGAACACCGCGATTCCGGCGGCGAAAGCCGGCGGGCGAGTCACTGCCGTAGACATCACGCCCGAGCTGCTTGCGATCGCACGCGCCCGTGCCGATGTGGCGGGTGTCACCGTGCGCTGGACCGAGGGTGACATGACAGCGTTGCCCTATCCAGATCGGTCCTTCGATCGGGTGCTATCAACGTTTGGTGTTTTCCTTGCTACTGACCGGCCGGCGATGGCGGCAGAGTTAGTCCGAGTGTGCCGACCTGGCGGCCTGGTCGCGGTCACGGCCTGGCGGCCGAGTAGTGCCTTCTCCAAACTGGAAGGCGTGATCGAAAGTTTCCTGCCCAATACCGATACCGCCGCCCCTAAACCGACAGACTGGGGCAGGCCCCAGCTCGTCACAACATTCTTCGCCGGCCAGCCGGTAACCGTGATTACCTCTAAGCGGTTCGTCACAATGCATTGGTCTTCTGTGGGTGATGCGATCACTATGGAATCTACCCAGTTTGGTCCACTGTTGGGCCCAGTGGCCGAGGTGAAGCGGCTCGGAAAATGGCCGGCGGCGCGAGTGGCGCTCGAGGAGATGCTGGCCAGCGAGAACATCGGCAGCGGTGGCACCCTCGTCATCGACATGCCCTACCTTCTGACGATCGCCCGCCGCCATTAACGCTATCGGCGGCGTCTGAGTATTCCGACATGCTGCCAGCGGGCATCCCCGTATCTTAACTTTTCCGGAGTTTTCTTTGCGCGGTGTCGTGGGTCCAGTATCGTGGTCCCTGTTGTTTTTTAGCCCCACCGAACGGTGGCAAGTGCAGATGGTCATGAAATGGGCTCTATGAAACTTCTTAGACGGACACGCTTTGGTGACCCGGTTCTGCGCCTTCAGACCCGATCGCTGACATACGAGGAGATTCTCTCGCCCGAGACTCAAGAACTGATTCAGAATATGCGCTACACCGTAGAAAAGAAGCGCTACGGCGTGGGGCTGGCTGCACCGCAGGTCGGCAAAAGCCTTGCTATCTCGGTCATCGGCATCAAAGCCACGCCCACACGGCCGAATTTAAAGCCATTCGACGCGACGATTATTAACCCCGCAATTGTGGAGACTTTCGGAAAACGAACTGGTCTGTGGGAGGGCTGTATCAGCTGCGGTGTCGGTAACGACGTGTTATACGCCAAGGCGCTGCGGTATAAAAAGGTTCGCGTACGTTGGCAAGATGAACGCACTCGTTCACACGAAGCAGTGTTCGAAGGCATCGTCGCCCATGTCTTACAGCACGAGATCGACCACCTTAATGGCGTGCTATTCGTCGACAGAGTACGAGATAACAAAACTATGATCACCATCGCCGAATACAAAAAACATTACCTACCCAAAGCTCACTAAAGCTCACCTCGCCCCGCCACCACCCATATATGGCAGGTTCTGGCGAACGCTGATCGTCCTCAATGTTTAGGTTCTGCGCCTTAACCACCACTGGGTGAGGTTAGCTTCTGGTACTAGCTGGTCTGTTTCTGCGTGGATGAAGAGCTTGAGGATCTGTTCATCGAAGTAGGGGCTGTAGGAGGTCCAGTCGAAGCTGCCTCCTTCTTGGTATCCGCCGATGACACCGATGACTATTCCCGAGCCGCTATCGGGGTCATAGTGGCTTAGCAGCGGCCCACCGCTGGTGCCGCCGGGGAAAGGGTTGCAATTGAACTGAAGCTGGGAGGGTATAGGGGCTGCAAAGCTTCGCGTGGTGCACTGGACAGGTCTATCGGTTTTGCTGGGATAACCTATTGCCTCAATAGTGTGGTCGTATCCAAGGTTGATGCCAAGTCGATTACCTCCCGTCACGTCCTGCACCCGGCGGCCGGTCTCGGGGTCCGGTGCGACCGCCATAAAGGCAAAGTCGAGGCTTATGTCGGCGTTCTCTTTCCAACCTTTGGCAACTGTGATGGCCTTTACGGCATAAGTTCCGTACGGCCGCTGACCATCATGGTAGCCGGGGACATACACGATATTGGTTTTGTAGCCGCCCTTCTTGGTGTATGCGCAGTGTGCGGCGGTCAGCACTATATTGCGCGTGGGGCTCTTCACAACGCTGGCAGAACAGGAGTGGTTCCGTTTTCGGTCGGTAAAGAAAAATGTGCCAACAGTGGGAACACCATCAAAGGGCGCCGCCGTTGATGTCCCTGGCGGAGGTCCTGAAGCAAAGGTCGGGGTCTGCGTAGCCACAGCGGCGTTGTGGCTACTGTCCAACGGGGTCGCCGCGGCCATTTTCTGCGTTGTCCAATACCGCGTCGTTGATGCCTGCGCTGCCAGCTTGATCTGCTTAACGCTCGCATCGCGGTCAGGCCGTGGAGCACTTCTAGCAGCGGAGGCGGTGGCTGGGAGCACGATCACAGTCGTCAGCAACACCGCAATAGCCAGCAGACGGCCGTGGTGCCTTCGCCCACCTAGCACCCCGCACCCATCCCTTTGCGACACCGATGTCACACCTTTCAAGCTTGTTCCTGGTAGCCCTCTGTAAACTATTGCGGACCGCTCGATCCCCGTGGACTATGTATACGGTTTGTTCTGCCTCAGGCTCGATCGAGGCGGGGGAAGGCGACCTCACGCAGAACGAGCAACAGCGTGGCGGCCACTGGAATCGCGACCAGCGCACCTACTACGCCTAACAGCGCGCCGCCCAGCAACACCGCCACCACGGTAATAAGGGAGGGCACATTCACGGCCCGGCCAATGATTTTGGGTACTAGTAGGTAGTCTTCAGCCAACCGATAGAAGATGAAGAATCCCACTGTGGCGAGCGCTAAGGGTAATGACACCGTTAGGGTCACCAGGGCGACTACGGCACCGGCAATGGTTGAGCCCACGACCGGAACCAGGTCCAGTACCGCCACAAAGATCGACAGCAACAGCGCATAGGGCACTCCAAAGGCCAGCAACCAAGCGAGGGTCAAAGCACCAGATATCAACGAAATAAGGACGTTGCCCAAAACATATGCGCCGATCTTGGTAAAGACCTCGTCCCCGATCAAGATCACGCGCGGCCGGCGAGAGTGCGGTACCAGCCGATAGAGGCTCTGACGAATGCGGGGCAGATCGGCTAGGAAATAGATCGTCAGCACCGTCACAATCAGCATATTGCCCACCACACCCACTACAGCCACCCCAGCGTCCAACACCCCACTGACCACACCCTGGCCGCTGAGCAGTTGCTGAAGATGTTGCTGGAGCTGATATTGGGCATTGAGGCGCCCTAGTAGGGAGTTGTGGTCTTGCAGCGTGTGTAAATACTGCGGCACGTGCTGGGCTAGCGTAGTGGCCTGCTCCACCAGTAGGGGGATTGCCGCGGCCAAGAAACTGCCCACCAAAACGACCATGGCCAGGAACACGGTCGTGACCGCGAGCCAACGCGGGAAGCGGTGGCGGACTAGCCACGATACGGCCGGCTCCAGACCGATCGCAATGAACAACGCCACCCCGATCAGTACCAGCACGTCTCGCGCGGTCACCACTAGTTCGGCCACCAGATAGGTGACCGCCACCCCGGCCGCGCCCCACATTCCAATAAAGAACGGCGAGCGATGATTGAGGGGTTTACCGGGCTTCCCCAACGGCTGCTGATCGGTACTAATCTTCGCCGCGACTGCCTCAGCTTCGGCGATGGGTCCCTCGTCTGGTGAATGCGGCTGGGCCACGTAGTCGTGATGGCCCGCCTCGGCGGCCTCCTGCTGATCCGATAATTCCGACATGCCCACGACCGCCTTAGACCCGATCTAAATTGCCCCCGCACTGATGGGGATGGCCGCGTTGACCTTACCCAATACCCCGACGCCGCTCACTTTTCCGGGACCTCGGCTACCACTGCACGGACAGCAGACGCTGGCATTCTCGCCGCTGACTCTGGCAGTTGTAGATCCTGGGGCAGTTCATATGCGTCCAGCCCTTGGAAGGTTCTATGCCGACGGTTCGATGTGGTCGTCTACTTGTAGACGTCTCCGCGGGGACCAACCCGCACAACGTCAACGACAAGTACGTCTTCGTACACGTCGTAGAGGATGCGCCAATCACCGATACGTAGCCGCCACTGTGTCACGGTTAGTAAGCCGGCTAGACGCGGGAGGATAGGGATCATCGGCTAAAGCGGTCAAGGCAGCAAGCACCCGGCGCTGGACGGTCCGGGGTGGTTTCTCGATGTACTTACGGGCCTTCGGTCGTATCTCAACGAGGTACACCGCTACAAGCCTAGCTCCGCCCGGAACTGTTCCAACGGAATAGAAGGTCCGGACTCTCGGCCCTCACGCATCAGCTCCAAGTCTTCGGCGTCTTCTACAGCTTGGAGGGCGGCAGTGGCCATCTCCGCGGGCACAACCAGGGCAACCTTGCGCCGCCCACGGGTCAAAAACCTGGGAATCTCATACACGTGGGAGGCGGCCATAGATTCAACTGTACTCAGCCAGGCAAGGGCTGAGCTGTTGAAGGTTCATGCGATCCACTCCGAGTTAGCCGTATTAGCATTCTCAATCTGGGGGATGCCACGACAGGATCGACAGATTTAGGTATTGGCTCTGGATATATCGCGTACTTCGGTGAAGCGGGCTGACTGCACCTGGCGTTAAGACGCTCCTGGCGGCAATATCTATGACGTCAGACACCTACAGTCACCTACTGAGGGGTTGGGCGTGCCGCAGCCGAGAGGCCTAACGCGTTGTACCAAGGAAGCGGGTGACCAATCGGTGACCAAAGCCTTAAAACAGAAGGGATCTTGCTACCGCCTTAGGCGGCGTATGGCCAAAAATCAGAGGGGCCACCCAATAAGCGGATAACCCCTCTGAACTGTCTCAACACAGCGTGCGCTCGGAGGGATTCGAACCCCCAACCTTCTGATCCGTAGTCAGATGCTCTGTCCGTTAAGCTACGAGCGCAGGTAAAAACTATTTCCGCGGAGGCTCCGGGATTTGAACCCGGGATGGGGTATAAGCCCCAAACCCGCTTAGCAGGCGGGCGCCATAAACCAGACTAGGCGAAGCCTCCCAGGGCCACCACATTACCCGAGGAAAATATTATCTCGGCACACACTCAAGCACGCCATGTAGTAACACTAACTGTAAAACCATACCGGGTAAGCGGCAGCCGCCTCGAGCCGCACCCTAGACGCTTGACCGTGTTGGCGGCGCGCAGCTGCTGTCACAAATCTCAGAAAGGCACTGTACGCGCATGACACCACACTGGCCCCTCGCACAGCTACGCCTCCACACCCCTGAGCTGCGGCTCGTCATACCGACGTTCGACCAGCTGTACCAGTTAGCCGAGCTCGCCGCCGACGGAGTGCACCCCGATGACCAGATGCCGTTTGGTCAACCATGGAGCGCCGCGCCGCCGGCTGAGCGGGCTCGTTCAGTGCTGCAGTGGCATTGGCGGAGCTGGGCTGAACTCGATCCCGAAAAGTGGACACTTGCCTTTGTGGTGATACGTGACGGCATGGTAGTAGGCACGCAAGATCTGATGGCAACGAACTTTGGCGTCGGGCGCAGCGTCCAGACTGGATCTTGGCTAGGCCAGCGATTCCAAGGACAAGGCATTGGAACGCAGATGCGTGCTGCCGTACTCGAATTTGCCTTCCGGGGTCTAGAAGCCCTGGAGGCGACTACAAGCGCATTCGTCGACAATGCCGCCTCGCAGCGAGTGTCAGAAAAGCTCGGATATTTAGACAACGGCAATGACCAACACGTTATTGCCGGCCGGCCACGACGCGAACGGCGTTTCCTGCTGCCACGAGAGCGTTGGCACTGCCCTATCGAGGTTAGTATCGACAACCTAACGCCGTGCTTGCCCATGCTGGGCGTGTGATAATAGTCCCGGTCGCAAGACACAACAAGCCTCGGCGATCGAAAGAGCGGAGGGCGAGGGATTCGAACCCCCGGTCTGCGTAAACAGACAGCGGTTTTCAAGACCGCCGCACTAGGCCACTATGCGAGCCCTCCTTGCGGGTTCGACGCGCCACTACGCGAGTCCTCCCGGTGCGGGTCCCATTCTCGCATGCTCACTAGGAGAAGATGAACACATGCGTGCCATCACGATTTCTCAGCCCGGCGGGCCCGAAGTACTCGTCGAACAAGACGTTCCTGACCCCACGCCCGGTCCTGGGGAAGTGGTGATCGAGATCGTAGCGGCTGCGCTGAATCGCGCCGATGTCCTACAACGTAGAGGCAAATATCCACCTCCGCCGGGAGCGTCGGAATATCTTGGCCTGGAATGCTCTGGGCGAATCAGCAAAGTAGCCGACGACGTGCACGGTTGGAAGGTTGGCGACGAAGTCTGTGCGCTGCTGGCTGGTGGCGGTTATGCCGACGCTGTCGCGGTGCCAGCGGGCCAGCTCCTTGCGATTCCAAGCGGAGTGGGGCTAATTGAAGCCAGCGCGCTTCCAGAAGCGGTGTGCACCGCATGGTTAAATTTATTCTCTCTGGGTCGGCTGCAACCAGGTGACACGTTGTTGGTACACGGTGGCTCCGGTGGCGTTGGCACCGTCGCCCTACAGCTCGCCCATGCCTACGGAATTACGGCATACTGCACCGCCAGCGCCAGCAAAGCGGGGCGGTTAACTGCCTACGGTGCGGCGCGGGTCATTGACTATCTAACTGAAGATTTTGCGATCGTAGTCAACGAACTTACCGATGGCGCTGGCGTCGATGTGATCCTCGATCATATTGCCGGCGGGTATCTGGAGCGTGATATCAATTGTTTAGCTATCGACGGCCGGGTCGTGCTGATCGGTGCACAAGGTGGGACGGCAGTGCAACTCAATGCGGGCATGTTGTTGGCCAAGCGGGCCCATATCATTGCCAGCACGCTGCGCCCCCGATCGCTAGCAGACAAGAGCGCAATCGTCACTGAAGTTGCCGAACACGTCTGGCCGTTGGTTGCCTCGGGCCAAGTGAAGCCAGTTATCGATCGAGCATTCGCTATGGCCGACGCCGCCGCGGCGCACACTTATTTCGATCAGAACAGCCACATCGGGAAGATAGTGCTAGTGCGGTAGACACGCAACCGCAGCTCCAATATCGACCTATAAACCCCACCACAATAGGCGCCGTCACCAATGAGGGAGAATGGCATCATGACCGAACCCGAGCACCCCTCCGAGCAAAAGAAGTCTCCGCCGGCCGAGGACGGGCAGAATACAGTGCTCGTCGTAGGCCCGGACGGTAAACCCATCGGAACCGTGGATATCGATACGGCTAAAAACGAAGATTCCGACAACGATCCATCACGTCTGGTGGAGCAGCCAGGCAAGGTCATGCGAGTCGGCAGCATGATAAAACAGCTCTTGGAAGAGGTGCGGGCCGCCCCGCTAGACGAGGCGGGCCGGGCTCGACTACGTGAGATTCACCGCCGTTCTATCAAAGAGCTTGAAGACGGATTGGCTCCCGAGTTGCGCGACGAGCTGGAGCGACTCTCGCTTCCGTTCAACGACGAACACACCCCCAGCGAGCCGGAGCTTCGGATCGCACAAGCGCAGCTCGTCGGCTGGCTGGAAGGACTATTTCACGGCATCCAGGCCACGCTCGTCGCCCAACAAATGGCGGCTCGAGTGCAACTAGAGCAAATGCGCCGCACCCCGCAGCTCACGATGGGCGGCGGGGGGATGGTCAGCGGCTCAACAGATGATGAAGATGGCCACGTCATGGGCACAGGGCAGTACCTGTAGCTCGTGACCCAAACGGCTCAGCGCTGCGGCTCGAAGACTTCACGCCCACCTAAGTAGGGTTGTAAGCCTTTCGGTACTCGCACTGAACCGTCTGGCTGCTGATGGTTCTCCAAAATCGCCACGATCCAGCGCGTGGTGGCTAGCGTGCCATTCAGCGTCGCCGCCGGCATCGACCTGCCGTCGGTGTCGCGGTAGCGGATGTTGAGTCGCCGAGTCTGGTATTGCGTGCAGTTGGAAGTTGAAGTGACCTCTCGATACCGACCCTGGCTGGGCAGCCACGCCTCACAGTCGAACTTGCGGGCAGCACTGGAACCGAGGTCGCCAGCTGCCACATCAATCACCCGGTACGGCAGCTCGACCTTGGCGAGCATATCCTCTTCGGCGGCAAGCAGCCGCTGGTGTTCTTGTGTTGCATCCTCGGGCGCGCAGTAAACAAACATCTCCACTTTGTCAAACTGGTGAACCCGCAGAATGCCTCGGGTGTCCTTGCCATAGGAACCGGCCTCTCGGCGGTAGCACGATGACCATCCGGCGTATCGCTTCGGACCGTTGGCCAGGTCCAGGATCTCGTTCATGTGATATCCGGCGAGCGGAACCTCCGACGTTCCCACGAGGTAAAGATCGTCGGCTTCCAACCGATACACCTCATCGGAGTGCGTGCCGAGGAAACCGGTCCCGCCCATAACTTCTGGCTTCACCAGTGTCGGCGTGATCATGGGAGTGAACCCAGCCGAGACGGCTTGCTCGATCGCTGCCTGCAGCAGCGCTAGTTGAAGCAACGCCCCGACGCCGGTGAGGTAATAGAATCGGGCACCGGAGACCTTGGCTCCACGCTCAGTATCGATCGCCCCCAGTAGTTCGCCGAGTTCCAGATGGTCTCGCACCCTCTCCAGCTCGGGTTTGACACCCACCTCACGCAAGACTACGTAGTCATCTTCTCCGCCGGGGGGAGTACCGTCTTCGATCACGTTGGAGATCGCAAGCTGAGCTTGCGTGAGCTCGACTTGCGTTTGCGTCTGCGCAACCTCGGCCACCTTGACTCGGGCAGCAAGCTCTTGGGCTTGCACCAGCAGCTGCGGGCGCTCCTCGGGTGAGGCCTGCTTGACCGCGCTGGAGCTCTTTTTCTGCTCCGCGCGCAGCGCATCCGCGGCGGCAATCGCAGCACGGCGCCGCTCATCAGCGACGAGCAGGCTATCTACCAGCTCCGCCGACTCGCCGCGGGCTCGCTGGCTGGCTCGAACTCGGTCCGGATTATCGCGAAGTATGCGCAGATCTATCACGCGGGATGAGCTTACCCGCCCAGCTCAAGCTCAGCTTACCCAGCAGCCACTTTGGGGTAGGCGGTTGGTGCAGAATAGGGACTGTACTTCATGCAGCTAAAGACAAAACTGGGCCTGAACGTACAAAAACCCTGGATTTACGGAAGAATAAGAGAGACACACATGCGCAGTGAACTTTTTGATGCCAGAAACATGGCACAAACACCTACTCAACCAGGTATTTCGCTGCAGCATAGTCGCTGCGTGAAGGCAGTGATCAGCGGAGAGCTGCTCGCCCGACAGGGTGCAATGGTGAGTTACCGGGGCAGCCTCAAAATCGAGACTAAAGGCCAGGGCGTAGGAAACTTTCTTAAGCGGGCTGTGACCGGCGAGGGGTTAGCGCTGATGTCCGTGCAAGGCCAGGGCGAGATGTGGTTTGCTTCGCTTGCCCATAAATGCTTCCTGATCGACCTAGAGCCCGGCGATGGCTTGTCCATCAATGGCCGCAATGTGGTGTGCTTCGACAGGGCACTGCAGTACGAGATCAAGCTGGTTAAAGGAGCCGGAATGCTAGGTGGCGGGCTCTTCAACTCGCTGTTCACCGGGGAAGGCCGACTAGCGATCACGTGCGATGGTGATCCCATAGTAATGCCTGTTACACCGGCGCTACCGGTGTTTGTTGACAGTGACGCAATAGTGGGTTGGTCCGCACAGCTCCAGACCAGCATACAGCGCTCCCAGGGAATTAAGTCCATCCTCAAGGGCGGCTCTGGCGAAATGTTCCAGATCGCATTCCAGGGCCAAGGATTTGTGATCGTCCAGCCCTCAGAGGGGCCAATCACTCCGCAGGCTAGCAGTGGCGGAACTGGCGGAATGCTGGGGAACCTTATCGGCGGGTAATCATTAGTAAAGCAACCCCTGAACGACAACCTTTAGCTCTCAACCGGCCCGGAATTCCTAATATGCTTTATCCACCGCTCAGCCATGGCGAAGTCCCTATCTGACGTTCCGCTAGCTGACTGTAGAACTGAATCTTTCAATTCACCATCGCCTGCAACATCTTTTGGATAAGAACCTAAAAACCGCACTTCCTCGCAGATACGGTGTAGCCCCTTGAGGGCTTCAGCTAACCGCAAATCCTCGATATGGCCTTCGCAGTCGAAGAAAAAGCAATACCGGCCGAGCCTTTCTTTTGTCGGTCTAGATTCAATACGAGTTAAATTAACGCCTCGAACAAAGAATTGGGTAAGAACTTCTAGCAAAGCTCCTGCCCTATCATGGGAAATAAAAATTATTAGGGAGGTGACATCGTTGCCCGTCGGAAGGGGCGGCCTCCGCGCCCGGGTAACCAACACAAAGCGAGTTACGCCGTCTTTATTGTCGGCAACATCAACGATTAATTGATGCAGTTCATAATCTTTACCGGCTACTGAAGAGCATATCGCTGCGTCGTATTCGCCCCGGCTAACCGCTGCCGCGGCATCGGCGGTGGATGGTGAACTAATAACTTGCGCGCTAGGAAGGTTTGATTTCAACCACTTACGGCATTGCGCCTCGGCGTGGGGATGCGTAGCAACCGTAGAGATGGCGCTTAAATCAATTTCTGAACGTGTATACAAACTAAACGAAACTGGAAGTAGAACCTCTTGCACAATCATCAATGATTCGTGCCCGATCAAGTAATCCAGTGTCGGACGAACTGATCCTTCAACCGAATTATCTAACGGCACTAACGCTGCGTCTGCGTTCTCATTAAATACTTCCTCTAACGCATCGGTAATAGTTGGCATCGGGGAAAGCTCTGCACTACCCGGTGGATTCACGCTGTGAAGCGCTTGCTCACAGAATGTTCCCCTAGGGCCCAAATAGGTATAGCGAAGGTTCATCAGAATAACACCGTTCATGAGAATCTTCTAAGTAATTGACTGTAGGGGACACACATATTGTGTGTCCCCTACAGTGCATTTTTGTGTTCGGTGGTGTCCTAC
>QHCE01000051.1 GCA_003243955.1 Acidimicrobiales bacterium
CTTGCAATCGTGCACCATGTCGTAAGTGAGCCTCGGCAATAGAGGGGATGCCAAGGCCGCAGGAGCCCGGCTCACTATGCCTCGACGGGCTCAGGGGCGTCAGCACCAGTAACGACAGGTTTTCCTCCGTTGCGCTTATCGGCTGCGAGCACGAGAGACACCGCTTCGTCTACATCGTCGGTGATCGTAAACAGGTCCACGTCCCCAGCGCTGATCTTTCCGGTCCCCAGCATGGTGCTACGCAACCAATCAACCAGTCCGGCCCAATAGGAGCTACCGATCAAGATGACCGGAAACTGAGTGACCTTATGGGTTTGCACCAAGGTGAGGGCCTCGAATAGCTCGTCCATCGTGCCAAATCCACCGGGCAGTACACAGAAAGCTCGGGAGTACTTCACGAACATTGTCTTGCGCGCGAAGAAATACCTAAAGTGGATGCCAATATCCACCCACTGATTGAGCCCTTGCTCGAAGGGCAGCTCGATTCCTAACCCCACCGAGACACCACGGGCTTGCTGAGCACCTTTATTGGCCGCCTCCATCACCCCTGGGCCGCCCCCGGTGATCACCGCGTATCCGGCGCGAGCTAGGGCCGCGCCGAGTTGCTGAGCGCTGCGGTAATCGTCACTGTCAGGTTTGGAACGCGCTGAACCAAAAACACTGACGCCAGGACCAAGCTCGGCCAGCGCTCCAAAGCCCTCAATGAACTCCGCTTGGATGCGCAGCACGCGCCACGGATCGGTATGCACCCAGTCGGAGGGACCACGACTATCCAACAGGTGCTGGTCGGTAGTCGTGCGTGGTACCTGGGCACCGCGCAACATGACCGGGCCGCGTTCACGTTCGCCACGATCATTCCCAAGGTGTCGGGAGTTAGCGCAGGGATCTGGCTGATTTATGCCGCCGTTGGACTGTTCTGTCATGGTATATACCGTATCTCTTGGCAATCCCGGCTCCGCTCTCTGCTTCGAAGGGGGCGGAGCGCTGCGGATGTTAGGACATTTCATGCTGAGCTGGATAAGAAACCGCGTAGTGCCGTGGCGGTGCTACGGATGACCCCGACGTCCACGCATTCATTCAGTTGATGTGCCATGCTCGGATCTCCAGGACCAAAATTCAAGGCGGGCACACCCTGTTCAGCAAACCGAGCCACATCGGTCCAGCCATATTTGGCTACCACTGGCGCATCGACGTGCGCCACGAAACGACGCAGCAGCCCAGCGTTCAACCCCGGCAACGCCGCCGGAGCCTCGTCGAGCACAGTTAGGCGATAGCCGGCGAATAGCTCCTGCACATGGGCCAGAGCTTGAGCACTGCTGCGATCGGGGGCGTAACGAAAACTCAGCTCCACTTGGCATGCGTCTGGAATCACGTTTCCAGCTATTCCACCGGAAATTCCCACCGCGCTTAGGCTTTCTCGGTAAGTGCAGCCGTCAATGCTGACCGAACGAGCCCGATACTGCCCAAGCTGGGTGAGGATGGAACCGGCAGCGTGGATGGCGTTACTACCCAACCAGCTGCGCGCGGCGTGAGCACGCTGCCCAGTGGTGTGCGCAGTCACCCGCAGTACCCCCTGGCAGCCCGCCTCGATCTGCCCAGCGGTGGGCTCCAACACAATTGCGGCATCGGCAGCAAATAGCTGTGGTTGGTGCCGCATCAAACGTCCAAGGCCGTTTTGATCCGAGGAGACCTCTTCGTGGTCATACAGCACCAACGTCAAGTCATACCGTGGATTAACTAAAGTTGCGGCCACATGCAGCAGGACCGCCACACCGGCTTTCATATCTGAGCTACCGCAACCATAAAGCAGGTCGCCTTGACGCCGCGAGGGCAGATTTTTAGCGATCGGAACCGTGTCCAGGTGCCCCGCCAGAATAATCCGCTGGTTCCGTCCGAGACTGGTGCACGCAACGATCGCATCCCCATCGCGGGTGATAGTTAGGTCGCCGATGCCAATTATGCCGCCGAGTGCGGCCTCGACCGCGTCGGCTATTGCGGCCTCGCCACCTGAAACCGACGGGATGTCCACCAGCGCTGCCGTGAGTTGCACTGGATCGGCACATAGGTCCAAATCCGGAATCGTGTCAGACATCAACCCAGACTAGTAGTTCAGAGCCGGCGGCTCTGGGTTGCGGCTTCTCGACCGGCCAAGCTGCGCCCGTGCCCGAACGCCAAATCAGGCACAGCGCTACCGTGGCAGACGTGACAGATACTGCCAGCGCTGACACCGTTCCCCAAACGCTGAACTCAGCCGCGTGGGGAGTGGGTCTTGCCACGATAGTCAACGGCGACAGCGAAGATAGCGTGCTCGACACCTGGTTTCCAGCCGGGCAGCTCGGCGTGGGCGCGCCGCCATGGTTAAATCAGCGGGAGGCTGATTCTCAGCTGGCAAAGCTGCCCGCTGAGGCAACTCGGCCCGACCCGATTCGCGGTGTACATACCCGGTGGATTTGCGTTGTGATCCAATCCCTGGCGGCACCTCCCAGCGGCATTTCTGACGCCTACCTGCGCTTACATCTACTCTCTCACCGTCTCGTGCGTCCGCATGGACTCAATACCGACGGTATTTTTGAGCAGCTTCCCAACGTGGCGTGGACATCAGCTGGGCCGTGCGCAATAGATCAGCTCAACGTGGCGCAACTACGAGCGCGCCGAGCCGGCAGCTGGCTCCACGTTCGCGGCGTAGACAAGTTTCCGCAGATGCTCGATTATGTTGTTCCTCGCGGAGTGCGAGTGGCGGACGCGGCGCGAGTGCGGCTCGGTGCGCACCTGGCTCCCGGCACCACGGTGATGCATGAGGGGTTCGTGAACTTCAACGCCGGAACGCTCGGGAGCTCCATGGTAGAAGGCCGCATCTCAGCTGGGGTAGTCGTTGGCGATCGTTCCGACATCGGCGGTGGCGCTTCGATTATGGGCACCCTGTCTGGCGGTGGCGCAGAGGTGATCAGTATCGGGGAAGACTGTTTGCTCGGCGCAAACTCCGGAGTAGGAATATCGCTGGGGAACGGCTGTGTTGTGGAGGCCGGCTGCTACATCACAGCCGGGGCTAAGGTCACCGTCCGGGCCGCGGTTAGCGCGCATGGTCGCTCCTATGAAACCGGTTCTGTGCTGCGCGCACAAGAGCTTTCCAACGCCGATGGCTTGCTGTTTTGGCGTCATTCTGTGACCGGCGCGTTGGAGGTATCGGGCCGCGCTGGAAACTGGGGCGGCCTCAACACCCAGCTACACACGGCACAGTAACTGCTAGGCATGATGCACGGTGCGCAGCCGGACGCCGCGTGTGCCAGAAAGGCGTGACAACGCACACGTTGGCAATAAATTGCTCTGAGTGCTAAAGTAACTCCCGCGGGAACTCCTCGGATCTCCTGCACAGCCTCAGAGCCCGCCCTGCGGGCTCTTTGTGCATCTATCGGAAGTCTCGTTCCCACAGATGCTGCTGCCATTGGCCCTTTGTTGATGGAAACCAGCAGAGCTGATGATGCACCCGTGGCCCCAATCGGTTCCACATAGCAATCTTCGCCTTGCGGGACCGCTCATCGGTCTCCTGGTGGGTGAACGCTCGCCGATACAGGAAGGTGATCACGTCAGCGGCTTGGACTAAGCGGCTAGCGTGACTCGGAGCAAAGTGCAGCGTGTCAACGATTCGGGTCACCTTGCGGTGTCGGTATCCAGTGGTGCCTACTTCGGCGATAGCTCGACAGGTCAGCACGATGCCTTGCCTGGCCCTCTACCTCATCGGCGATCACCAACGCGTAATCGCCGAGACTGGTGACACACTCGTCTACCCGCTCCAAAAGGTGCTGCAGCACCACCGTATGAGCCGGGTCAGGCACACGGTAGCGAGCACGCTGACCCACCACGCCCATGGCACGGGCGATCACCATGACCTCCTGGCGGCGACCGCCTCGATAACATCATCGAATACGCCAACCCGCGCACGAACCGGCACCCCTTTCCACGCCCCGCCAGCATGGAAAATCTCGTGCCCGTGAAGCTCCACTCCGACATCCAAGTCGTAGGCCTTCGGCAGCAGTCGCAACTTGGTTGAGTTCATCGGTCAGCGTGACCGCTTCCGGCCCATCGACCAACAAAGCCGCCATGGCGAACCAGTCATCGGTGTAAGATTCGTCCACGTACGTAAGCAGCACAAGCAGAGCCTACGGCGCTTGGTTCTTCTTGTCGCTAGGTAATTCACCCCGAGTGGTGACGGAAGTACTTGGTCACTCCGGTATCGCGATCACGATGGACACCTACACCCCGCCTTGCCTGAACTGCTCAGGGAGGCCACACCAGGAATGGATGAACTGTTGAGATGACATACAACAACATTGCCGTCAAAACTAGCCGTCATGGCCTGACTGAGGTGTATCAGGTTTTCC
>QHCE01000082.1 GCA_003243955.1 Acidimicrobiales bacterium
CCCCTTGGAATAGATCATCTAGAAGGCGAGAATCAAAATCCGCTGATTGCGGAAAAAGTAGATGCCATACAAGCTGTGGCGAAGGCGATAGCGGTAGAAAAGGCTTTGCGCTCGCGGCAACGTGAGCGAGAAAGGCTCCTCCGTGAGGACCCGGCCGCGGTTTTCGAGCAACTCGCCGCTGAGGCGCGCCTGAGCCTGGGAAACGCCGCCAAGTTTGGTATGACCACTGTTCATCCGGATATGTGGAAGGCCTTGTATCGCCTGGTGCGAGACGTTCCCAACAGTGATTCCGCACCCCTACCGGACCTGGCAAGGGCTGTTCTCGATCGAGCTGTAGTGCAACGTGCCGCTGGGGTTTCATTCCTTAATGCCGGCGAGCTCAAAGAAGCCGACAGCGTGCTCGACCGATACCAGGAACTGCCGGTGTTAGCGGCCGATTCGCTCGAGGAGTTTCAGCGGCAGCTTGATGTTCTGCGTCAGGTGCGCGAGGGCGAGGATGCGGAACGTCGATTGTTTGTCTCTTGGCGGACAAGTTTCATAGACCGCAAGCGCGGCGTGCAGTCAGCGGATGCGCTCGCCGCCGCGCAGGGCTGGCAAGGTCTGCAATTCCCCCTCGAGTGTGCTCAGGTGACGGTCGGAGTGAGCGACGGCTCCGTCACCTATAGCAATGTCGATGAACTCTTGACTGCGACTCGCCGTTATTCAGGGCCGAACCTACGCGCCGATATGGACGAGCTTGAAGCGGCCATCCAGGGCTGGCATGAAGCCGGTAGCCCCCAGACCTATGATGACGCCGCTCATGGCGGTGGGCCGCGTGGGCGCGGCGGCGCGTTGTTTTATGGTCATGATATTCACCTCACTCGTGCTGGCAAGGACGCAGTAAAGCTCCGCTTTTCTCCTGGTGACTACGGGCACAGGGGGATAAGAATGCTCGAAGGATTCGCGGCATTCGACAACGGCAAGACCGTGAGATACGAAGGCCCGATAGAGCTTACCTACTACATTAGGCCCCCTGACGACATAACCACTCAGCCGCTGTACCGCAGCCCCGATCAGCCGACACGCCGTGGCGTTATTGGTGCTCTTGTGCTGCCGGTCCCCGTAGACCAGGTTGCCTTCCACCTGCAAGTCATCACCGAATGTGGCGATCAGGTGAGGCTACGTGTTATCAATGCATTGAAAAGCACTGGTCCAGTCCAGAGCGGACCCAAGTCAAAGATCGCTTCCCCCCGCGGCGTGACGATATGGGCTGGCGGAAGTGGCAACAAGTTCAGCTACCGCGAGCTAGACGGAGCGCCACACGCGGTACACACATTATGGCAATCGGGTTCCCGGGCCGTTTTTGCGTTGCCGGCCATGCAAGTATCTGTACAGTTCAACGATCCCATCCGGCACAGTCAGATGGGCGGCACTCTCCTGGCGGCAACCCAGGCTCGCCGCAGTGAGCCCCACCCCGCTGGCTCTTATGACACACCTGCGACTTTCACCTTTGATGAAGCGCCTTCAGCCGCCCTCCTAGCCCAATCGCCGCAAGAGCTGCCGCCCGTGGCTCTACCTGCTTCACCCGCAGCAGGTACTCCGCCCGGTGGTAGACGTGGCGCTAGAGGTAGCAGTAGAGGCAAACGTGATCGCCGCGGCAAATAGTCCTCGCGTTGGGGCCCAGCGGTGCATGCGGCGTTATAGTGCGCGCCGACGGCACCGGTGATGCAAGATTGGTGCATGTCTGGCGGTCACATCTATCGGAGCGCGGAGTCACGGTGAATAACCCGCAATTGTCGACCACCACTTTATTTCTGGGTGACGTCGGCAACCCACGCAGCGCTCGCGCGGTAGCTAACCTGGGCGAAAACTACCTTTGGCTTGGCGGCGATCCACCGGTCATTCGACAGTTGTCTGAACCATTGACCAGCATCGAGCAGTTCCAGTCCGTGGCCAGCGTGTTGGACATTGCTGAGTTGGCTGGAAGCGCTGCCCAGATGTTGGTATTAGACCCGAGCCCGGAATCGCAGGGCGACGCGCTGCTGTGGTGCCCAAGCGCGTCAGACGCTCTCCGCTGGCAGGCGTGGTGTCCCAGCTACGGTTTTGAGGCTGGGGGTAGACCCAGCGGTAGACCCTGTTTTCAGCCAACCTCCAGTGCGCTGGACAATGCTCATAGGCAGCTGTTGGCCACGCTAAAGGAGGGGGGTCTAAGCCTTGACGTGGGAGCACCGAGTGGCGAGGCAGTAGTCGAGATAGCGACGCACTGGGCGGTAAAACGTCGCATGAGCCGGGAGAGCGTGGCGGGGATCAGCCAAAGCCCGGCTTTGGGAGTCCAGTGGTCAGATGTGCTGCTTCCTGTGCTGTACGGTCCGATAGCTCGAGCTACGTTGGCACAAAGCGAGGCCGGGGCCGGCAGCATGACGAGCCATGCAGGTGCACAAGGTCGGGTACCCCCACGATCTGGCAGGCGTAGACCGGTTCGATGACACGCTGAGTCGACGCCCGGCTAGTGCCTAGGGCCTTGGCCGGGCCCGTTTTGCTGACCTGTATGAGTGGAGCGCGGCTTGCCTGACAGAGCGTCAGCGATCCTTCCCCTTCCGGTGGGTGCCTGATCGGAGGGCGTTGGAGCTGGCGCCGCGGCGGGGGTGGCTGCCGTCGCTTCCACCCCGGGTAGTTCCGGAAGTTTTTCTCCCCTCGATATGCACCTTCGGCAGCTTTGTGCACATGCGTGAGTGCGGCGAGCACATCTGCAACATCTTGGCCTTCGTAATTGGTGAGGACTTCCTGTAACCGGCCCAGCAATCCCTGATTTCCTTCAGCTCCGATAAGCCGATCGTGGATGATAGTGACTCCGTTGTGCGCGGCTTGTGGGTCAGTTTCTGCGGCTCCGAGCTCTGCAAAGCCGTTGCCTTCTGGCCAGCTTCGGGTCAGCTCAGTCGTCACACCGTTTTGTTCCAACCAGCGGGCTAAGTCCCCGACGACCTGGTCCAGAGAGCCATCGCAGTATCTGAGATCTGTTTCTAGCTCTCGGACTGGGTGGTTGAACGTTGGATCTGAGCGGCGGTGAGCGCCTAGCGACGTTAGAACCAGGCCAAAGAAAGTGGGCCTCGGCAACTCGCGGACGAGCCCTTTTACCTGGGCAATGTGTTCTTCACTTATTCCGGGCATGGTCTATATGTTCCTCCGCGATTTCGACTCGTGGCAATAGTTTCGGTCGAACGGGGCTTGCGGTACGGCAGCGGCACTAGTACATTTGTTCGAAAGGCGGCGGGTATGCCCGCACATAGAAGTTCAAGACATAGCAAAACCCCGGTGGCATGCCTTGCGGCAGAGGCGCCCGGGGTCTTCTCGTGCACTGTACCAAGGAATTGAGTTCTATGCCAACCAGCGAACACCTGCTGCTCGAACGGAGGATCTCGGCGGAGCGCTTAGCGCGGTATCGCGTTGGCGCACATCAGAGTTTGCCTCAGGCGATTGAGCTTTACGAGCGTAGTTTCCGGGCCGCGGGGCAGCTGTGGGTGGTGCTAGGCCACGTGGAGGTGCTTGTCCGCAACGTAATGCATGAACAGCTGACGGCGTGGTCTTTGCGGGAATTCGGCGAAGCGCGGTGGTATCTCGACGCTGGCGAGGTGTTCAACCACAAGACCAGCGCCGATATTGCTGCTGCTCGGATACGGGCAGTGCACACCGGTAAGTCCGAATCGGTGGGAAGGGTAGTTGCGGAGCTGAGTTTCGGGTTCTGGCGGTACCTGCTCGCCATTCGGTATGAGCGATCGCTGTGGCGTAGCTGCCTGCATGTGGCCTTCCCGGGCCAAGGGCGCCGGAAAGCGGTTCACGCCAAAATGGCTACCTTGCACGGACTGCGCAACCGCATAGCCCATCATGAACCCATCCATGACCGTCCGCTGCGGCAGTGGTATGAGGACGCGCTCACCGTCGCTGGTTGGATCTGCCCGAGCACTCGGGATTGGATCCATCAGCAGTCCTTGATCACCGACTCCGAGTTCACAGCTCGGTTACAACGTGCTCATAGGTATGACGCGAGTTGAGCTCCTCATTAGTACCAACGTGGCCCGGCCTTGGGAGGCTTGTGGATAGGCGCAGTTCTGCCCGTAGCCGGCCTGTCCTGTGGTAATCGAAAGTTCCGGCGTGTGCTTGATGTCCCAGCTCTTGAGTAAGGATGCGCATGGCCCAAGGTTTGTGCGAGAAGGAGCGCTGTGGAGCATGTATCGGCGATGGATCGGCCAGCTAGCTTTAGTTCCTGGAACGCCCCTGCCGCACCTTCAACGTCGTCGAAGGGCAGCAGAAGCTTTTGGAGCTTGGGCGCAACCAGGTCTAGCTGAGCGTTGATGGCTTGCGCCCCACGCCGGTACCCTCCGGGTTCGGTGGCCTCGCCGCCCAACACCTCGCGCTGCGCCTCCGGAGTCTGCGGCCAGCCGCGTACTAGTTGCCCACGCACGTAGGGATCGCCCCCTGGCTCTTCCCACCAGGAGTGAATGCTGTCCACGGTTGCGGTGAGGTGTTTACCTGTCGTCACCAGTCCGGCGCGGACAGCTTCGAGCCTGCGGCTGATCGAGGGGTCCATCTCGGTTGCCTCAGCTCGCGGAAGGCTGCCGATCACTACCGCGAAGAATTCATCCGACGGAAGCTGACCACCAGGCCCGAGATCGCAGTGATGTCGATTGCTCGATCCGCGCTCATAACGTAAACACCTTGACCGCCTAGCGACGCTGGCCGAAGTCGGCGGCGCCAAAGTTGACATCTGCATACTTCTGCAATTTCTCCAGCTGATGATAGCTCTCCACGAATCGCAGCGTGCCGCTCTTGGAACGCATCACCAGCGACTGAGTTCGGGCGCCCCCCGCGCGGTACCGCACGCCATCCAGCAGGTCGCCGTCGGTCACTCCGGTAGCGCAGAAGAAAACGTTGTCGCCGCGAACAAGATCGTCGGTGGTCAGTACCCGGTCCAGGTCGTGGCCGGCGTCAAGCGCCCGCTTCCGCTCGGCAGCATCACGCGGCCACAACCGGGCCTGAATCTCACCGCCCAGACACTTGAGCGCACACGCGGCGATGATGCCCTCGGGCGTGCCGCCGATCCCTAGCAGCATATCCACACCCGTGGTGTCCCGGGCGGCTGAGATGGCGCCGGCCACATCGCCATCGCTGATAAACGTGATCCGTGCACCGGCTTCTCGCACCTGGTGCACCAGGTGCTCGTGTCGTGGTCGGTCCAGTATGCAGACCGTGACGTCTTCGACTTGGCTGTGTTTTGCCGCTGCCACCGCGGCAATGTTCGCGGCGACTGGGGCCGTGATGTCTACCGCTCCTGCCACCTCGGGTCCTACAACGAGCTTTTCCATGTAAAACACGGCCGAAGGGTCATACATGCTGCCGCGTTCGGCGACCGCGAGTACCGCGAGCGCGCCGGGCATGCCCTTGCTCATCAACGTGGTGCCGTCAATCGGGTCTACCGCGACGTCGCACTCCGGCCCGGTTCCGTCGCCTACCTGCTCGCCGTTGTACAGCATGGGCGCGTTGTCTTTCTCACCCTCGCCGATCACTACGACTCCGCGCATAGAGACGCTGTTGATCAGCTTGCGCATCGCGTTCACCGCCGCGCCGTCGCCAGCGTTCTTCTCCCCGAGCCCCACCCAACGCCCCGCGGCCATCGCCGCGGTTTCTGTCACGCGTACCAGCTCCAAGGCGAGGTTACGGTCGGGCGCTTGGCCGTGTGCTGTCATCGTTATCCTGCTTTCTGGACGTGTGAGCCTGCCGGTTTTGATCGTCAACATGCAGTTGTCTGTTGTAATCGAAGAGTTCTGCGAGGTCCCCAACTGGCGGTGCAAATCCACCCCGCGAAGACTAAATAACCACACTGTAGGGAGCTTGACCATCTACATTGAGGGTTTATGGGATGTGTTCGGATAAACGTTTACACTAGTGACATGACTACCATGCCAGTTCATGACAGGGGCGCTGTGTATGCGTTGACTCCTTCGCCGCTAGATCAGGCGCTGGAGTCGGCACGAGCTGGGCATGTGGCATGGCTAACCGAGCAAGAGCGCGAGGTTGTGGCTTGTGCTGCCTGCTAATTTGGTGCACGCTGCGTTAGAAGCCTTGGAAGAGAACGAGGAAGATCGACAGGCAGCGGCATTGTGGCCATGTATTGAGAAATCCCGCGCTCGTCGGGCAGCTGGTGAAAAAGGCACACCTTTAGCTGTTCTGAAAGCTGAGGCGGAAGCTGAGCTAACCACGTAACGATGCATGCGACGTTGCTTTTTCAGCTCACGCAAAACGGCAACTCCGCAAGTTGGATCCGCAAACACGATTAAAACTCATCGCTGCGTTGGAAGCCCTCGCCACCGATCCTCACGGATTAATCTCAATGTGAAGCCGATGAAGGGCGACGACAAGGGCGCCTGGCGGCTGAGGGTGGGTAACTATCGGGTCATCTATGACCTGTACGACGGTGAGCTGGTGGTGTGGGTGATCGAGCTTGGGTACCGTCGTGATATCTAGCAGGGGCGTTGACGCGCGCATCTAGTCAGTGCCTGTTGGCTGACACTAGTTGCCGGACTGGTCCGTTCTGATGCCCGCTGCCGTAGGGAAGAGGTGGACGGCGTGATTGGCCTGCATTGCGCGGCGCGTAGCCTGTGTGGTCATGTCCAGTACCGATCAAGCAGCCAGCGTCCCCGAGCACACCGCCGGTTTGGCAAACCTGTTCGACTGCGCCAATCTCGCCGAGCGCAGCCTAGGTATTGCCGCGGCCATCGATGCTGTCGAGCGTGGCGATCTGATCGTCATGCCGACCGATACGGTGTACGGCATTGGCGCTAACGCTTTCAATGACGTTGCTGTCACTCAGCTGTTGGCCGCTAAGCGTCGCGGTCGAAACATGCCGGTTCCGGTGCTTGTTGGATCCAGACGCGCCGTGGACGGCCTAGTTGTATCGCTGCCCAGCGCGGCCCGAGACCTGATGGCAGCGTTCTGGCCTGGTGGGTTGACTATCGTCGTACAGCAAGCTCCGTCGCTGGCGTGGGATCTTGGAGACACCGATGGCACCGTGGCTGTGCGAATGCCTTTGCACCCCGTAGCGCTGGAAGTGCTGGCCGCTACGGGCCCCATGGCGGTATCGAGTGCGAACATCTCCGGGCAGGCGCCGGCAGCTACCGCCGCACTTGGCCAGCAGCAGTTCGGTTCCGTGGTCTCGGTGTACTTGGAGGCCGGACCAAGCGACGATGCAACGCCGTCCAGCATTGTCGATGTCACCGCCGATGAACCTACACTGCTGCGGCTAGGCGCAATCAGCATTGACAAGTTGCGAGAAGTTCTCCCCAGCTTGCGGGTGCCGATGGGGGACGCGGCACAGTGAGTCTGCCGGCGCCGTTCACGGTGTTGCATCTCTGTCTAGGAAATATTTGTCGTTCCCCGATGGCCGAACGCTTACTGAGTCACCGTTTCGCCCAACGGCTCGCCAAGAATTATCCTGACACCGATCCCGCGGAGCTCCTGCGTTCACATAGCGTAGGTACCGGGGATTGGTATGTCGGGGAACCGATGAGCGCGGGTTCGGCGACGCAGCTGGCCCGTCTGGGGGCGAGCGCGGCCGGCTTTGTGGCACGCACGCTGGAGCAAGTCAAGCTAGCTGAGGCAGACCTCATTCTTACCGCTACCGCACGTCAGCAGCGCAGTATTGTCTACTACCTTGCGCCGGGGTGTGCCGGTTCGGTGTTTAGTCTGCTGCAGTTTGGTCGGTTAGCTGGTGAAGTTGCGCTGCCGGTACAAACCGAACACATCGCGCCGTCTCCAGCTGTTGTTCGCCACCGTGCGCAAGCGCTGATCGCTGGTGTGACGGCGCTTGCCGCACGTGAGCGCACCAACCGTGCACAGGGCCGTGTCGATGACTCACAAGATGACTTAACCGATCCCTTCGAGTGCAGCGACGAGGTGTTTGCGTATGTAGCTGATCAGATCGACCACGCGCTGGCGCCTTTGGTGGCGGCCCTTGTCGGTGAATCGCCGCACCCGGATACCGCGTGATGGAGGATGTAGTCGACCAGCATACGGCCAGCAGCGGTATTGGATTGCGGATGTGCGCCTGGGCTACCGCCGTGTGCGTCGTGGTCGCGGTGTTTGGTGCCGCGGGGCTGAGTCTTCACGGAGTGCTGGTGTCGGGTTCTGGCAACAACCCGCAGGCCGGGCTGGGCTTTGCGGTTGGAGTCGGCGTCGCTACGGCATCGTTTGGGCTTTCCGCGCTGGTGATTGCCTGGGCAGATTTAGTTGAGCGCCGGTTGATCCTTCCAGTGGGGCTGTTGACGTACGTACTCAAGATCGTGGCCATTGGGCTAGTGGTTTTTGCCCTGGCCCGCGGTGGCTGGCCAGGCTTTGTTCCGCTGCTGTGGGGGATCGCAATCGGGACAGCAACGTGGGTGGCAACGCAAGCTGTATGGGTGTATGGATGGGCGACCAAGCAATGACAAGTTGCTCGAAATTGTCACGCTCATGAAGGGTAATTTCGCAGAAGTTGCCGGTAGAGGGGCCAACCATCAATTCTCTACCAGGTAGTAGCCTGGTTCGTAACACGGGGGGTCGGGAAACGCCCCCGCTATATGCGATATCGTTTGCCTTGCCATGGCAGACGACCAGAGCAACCACGGCCCCGAATGGGGCATGAGCACTGGTTGGGCCATTGTTGGCACGTTGATCAGCGGGATGCTCGTCTGGGGCGGCATCGGTTGGCTGATCGATTGGTGGTTTGACGTCAGCTTTGGGCTACCCATTGGTCTGGTGTTAGGTGCCGCCGCCGCAATCTTTCTCGTAGTGAAACGGTACGCAAACCTCTCGAGCGAGTAGCCAAATCCGAACTACCGACACCCTGAACCACCAACGACCAGAAATACCTACAATGGGAGAAAGGCGGTGCGAGTGAGTCTGGCAGCAGAGTTTCCACCAGGACTCCAAGACTTTGACTACGCACCTCTGGCGGATTTTCACGTTTTTGGCGTGGAATTCGCGATCACAAAGCTGACGTTACTTACCTGGATTGCCATCGCCGGCATCTCGATCTTTTTTCTACTGGCGGTTCGCAAGCCACAGCTGGTTCCCGGTCGCATGCAATGGATGGGTGAGTCGGCGTATGGCTTCATCCGGGACGGCATGGCTCGTCAAGTAATCGGCGAAGCTGGAGTGCGATTTGCTCCTTACCTGACCACGCTATTTCTATTCATTGTCGCTAATAACATCTACGGTGTCATCCCTCTCGCCCAAATTTCACCCACAGCCAAGATTTCACTACCAGTGGCGCTTGCGCTTATCTCATTCGTGCTGTTTAACTGGATCGGTATTCGGCAGCACGGTGCCGCTACTTACTTTCGAAACATTTTGTTTCCGCCAGGTGTGCCTGTCTGGCTGTACCCGCTGCTTACCCCGATCGAGTTTTTCTCCACCCTAGTAGTGCGGCCGGTTACACTCGCAGTGCGACTGTTTGCGAACATGTTCGCGGGACACTTGTTACTGCTGGTGTTCACCCTCGGCGGCGCCGCGCTTTTGGCGTCGGATAATTTTTTGTTTAAAGGTTTCTCATTCTTCTCGTTTGTGCTCGCCATCGTGTTGAGTTTGTTCGAATTCGCTGTGCAGTTGGTGCAGGCATATGTCTTCACCATTCTCACCGCGAGCTACCTGCAAGGGGCGTTGGAGCAACAGCACTGATTGCCGGCGTTGTTTCATCGCCATGCTTGACCATTAACCCGTACCCGCGTGAAAATCACGCGGCACGCACAGGAGGAACCCAATGACTGAACTAGCCGCCGTGCAAGGCAGCCTCGCCGCCATTGGATACGGCCTTGCCGCAATTGGCCCAGGCGTCGGTGTCGGACTCGTTTTCGCCGCATACATCCAGGCCAGCGCTCGCCAACCAGCATCGGCCCGCTTGAACCTGCCATGGCTGTTTCTTGGCTTCGCGCTGATTGAAGCGCTGGCCTTATTCGGCATCGCATTCGGCTTCGTTTGGGCCGGGTAGCTATGAGTTCGGCGCCGCTCTTGACAGACCCATTGTTTTTAGCTGCTCCATTGGTTTCAGCTGCAGAGAGGCCGCCGATCGTTCCGGTCGTCGGTGAGCTCATCATCGGTTTTATCGCGTTCGGCATCTTGTGTTTCATCTTGATGCGGTATGTCTTTCCCAAAATGGAGCAGACCTATCGAGCCCGTGTCGATGCCATTGAGGGGGGGCTGCGCCGAGCTGAGCAGGCCCAAGAGCAGGCTCAGCAGCTGCTCGAGCGCTACAATTCTCAGCTTGCTCAGGCGCGGGGTGAAGCTCTGCGGATCCGGGATGAAGCGCGCGAAGAGGGCCACCAAATTCTGCAGGACCTACGCGTCCAAGCTAACACCGAAGCTCAGCGCATAATTGCCCATGGCGAGCAGCAACTGGCTACTTCTCGCCAGCAGCTAGTCAGTCAGCTGCGCACCGAGATCGGGGAGCTTTCGGTAGAATTGGCGAGCCGCATTGTTGGGGAGGCGTTGGCTGATCAGACGCGTCAGACAGGCACCGTGGAGCGTTTCCTGGATGAGCTGGAGCGAAGCAACGATCGGGCTTCGGCTGGGGTGGCGCGTTCGACGCCGGGTGAAAGCTAATGCGAGCGGCCAGCCGTGAGTCGCTTGCCAGTGCCCGGGAACAGCTGACTGAGCTGGTCAATACCGGTACTGGCAGTGCCACCCAAGGGAGTGCCGCGTGGCAGGATCTAGCCGCTCAGCTGCGTAGTGTGGCCGCGCTGCTGGTAGCAGAACCTGGCCTACGCCGAGCATTGTCGAATCCAGCACGCTTGCCGCAGCGTCGAGCCGAACTTCTTGAGTCGTTGCTGGGTAGCCGGGTTGGCGCTATCGCGCTACGCGTGCTCGATGTTGTGGTTCGACAGCGCTGGTCGAGTGCGGCTGATCTCCTTGGCGCTATCGAGCTGCTAGCGGTGGACTCCGAGCTTGAGACCGCAGCGAGCGATGGAGTGCTAGACGATGCTGAAGACGAGTTGTTCCGCTTCCAGCAGATTGTCGGAGCGCATGCGGAGTTAACGCAAGCGCTCAGCTACGGAGGGAGCCCGGTTGCCGCGCGAGCAGAACTAGCGAAGCAGTTGCTGGACGGTAAAGCCGCTCCGGTGACGATCCGTCTGGTGACAATGGCGCTACACGGCTTGGGTGGACGCGGCTTTCAGGCTGGGCTGGCTCGACTGGTGGAGCTGGTTGCGCAGCGGCGTGAATCCCAGGTTGCCTATGTACGATCGGCGGCCCCACTCACCGTCGACCAGGAGGAACGGTTGACCAGGCACCTGAGCGCAGTCTACGGCCAGCAGATCTCACTGCACGTCAGAATCGATCCCGCCGTCATCGGTGGAGCGATTGTGGAGATTGGCGACGATCGCTATGACGGTAGCATCGGCCGCCTTCTCGAGCAGGCACGAACCGCAATAGCGAGATAGCTGGCAAACTGAAAATTTTATAAAGTGCCTGTCAGAAGTTTTCTGCCAAGGCCGCAGGAGCCGCCGCGTACGTGGGCGGAGCGAAGCGGAGCAGGTACGCAAGGTGACGAGAACGCCGGCAGGGAACTCCTGACAGGCACCCCTAGCCCGACTACCACAGTAATGAGGATTATCGAATGGCTGAGCTGACAATCTCCGCCGAGGAGATCCGGGGCGCCCTGGAACGTTATATCTCATCGGTTACCACCGACGTGTCCGCTGAAGAGATTGGCGTAGTCACCGAAGCGGGTGACGGAATCGCCCGCGTAGAGGGACTGCCCTCGGCGATGACGAATGAGCTGCTGCGCTTCGAAGATGGCACGCTGGGCATCGCGTTGAACCTGGACGTGCGGGAGATTGGCGTCATCATTCTCGGCGCTTTCGACCGTGTCGAAGAAGGCCAGTCGGTGTATCGAACCGGTGAGATCCTTTCGGTCCCGGTCGGTGATGGTTTCCTTGGCCGAGTGGTGGACCCGCTCGGCCAGCCGCTGGACGGCCAAGGTGAGATCGCTACCGAGGCTACTCGTGCGCTGGAGCTGCAAGCCCCGAGTGTGGTGCAGCGCCAGCCGGTGAAAGAGCCGCTGCAGACGGGGATCAAAGCTATTGACGCCATGACCGCGATCGGTCGTGGCCAGCGCCAGCTGATTATTGGGGATCGGCAAACCGGCAAGACGGCCATCGCCATCGACACGATCATCAACCAGCGGGACAACTGGCACAGCGGCGATCCGCGCAAGCAGGTCAAATGCATTTACGTCGCGGTGGGGCAGAAAGCTTCCACGATCGCCGCAGTAAAGGGAGCGTTGGAAAAGCACGGCGCGATGGAGTACACCACCATTGTGGCTGCCCCGGCCTCTGACCCCGCCGGCTTCAAGTACCTTGCGCCTTACACCGGCTCGGCCATCGGCCAGCACTGGATGTATCACGGCCAGCATGTACTGATCGTCTTCGACGACCTGTCCAAACAGGCTGAGGCTTACCGCGCGGTATCGCTGCTGCTACGCCGCCCGCCGGGACGAGAGGCATACCCCGGAGACGTGTTCTACTTGCATTCTCGGCTGCTGGAGCGTTGCGCGAAGCTGTCGGATTCCCTCGGTGCTGGTTCCATGACCGGCCTGCCGATCATCGAAACCAAGGGTAACGACATCTCCGCCTACATCCCCACTAACGTCATCTCGATCACCGACGGCCAGATCTTCTTGGAGACGGATCTGTTCAACTCTGGTCAGCGGCCAGCGGTGAACGTCGGCAACTCGGTGTCCCGCGTTGGGGGAGCCGCACAGATCAAGGCGATGAAATCAGTGGCGGGCCGGCTCAAGCTGGACCTGGCCCAGTACCGCGAGCTGGAGGCGTTCTCCGCGTTTGGTTCGGATTTGGACAAGACGTCACAGGTGCAGCTGGATCGCGGAGCTCGGTTGGTGGAGCTGCTGCGGCAAGGCCAATATGAGCCATTCCCGGTGGCGCATGAAGTTGTGTCGGTGTGGGCGGGTACCACTGGTCAGCTCGACGACATCGCTGTTTCCGATGTCCGCGCGTTTGAGGCCGAGCTCATCTCGTATCTGCGGCATCAGCGTAGTGACGTGCTGGCCAGTATCTCCGAAACCGGGAAGCTCTCCGATGACGCTGTGGAGAGCCTGCGGAGCGCGGTCGAACACGTCAAAGAGACGTTCAAGGCTGCGAGTGGGGCCTGACCTATGGGTGCGCAGGTTCGAGTATTACGACGCCGAATCCGTTCGGTCCAGTCGACAAAAAAGATCACGAAGGCGATGGAGCTGATCGCTGCCTCGCGCATCGTTAAGGCACAACACCGGGTTGCCGCGGCGACACCGTATACGGCTGAGCTCACCAAGGTGCTCACCGCGCTGTCGGGGAACGCAACCGTGGACCACCCGTTGCTCACCCCGCGAGAAACAGTGCGTCGGGCTGGGGTTGTCGTGATTACTAGTGACCGCGGTTTGGCTGGGGCCTACAACGCCAACGTGCTCCGCGCCGCCGAGCAACTGATGGATCGACTAGCCGCCCGACAGATAGATTCGGAGCTGTTCGTGGTGGGGCGCAAAGGCGCCAACTACTACCGTTTTCGTGGCCGAGGGCTGGCCGCCGGCTGGTCTGGCTTCTCCGAGCAGCCCAGCTATGCCGATGCGCAACGCATAAGCCAGACGCTAGTCCCGAGCTTCTTGGCGGGTAGCCACAGGAGCGTTGACAAAACTGCCCGTAATGCTGACGGGGGTGTTAGCGTCGGTGTCGATGAGCTGCACCTGGTGTATACCCATTTTCGTAATATGCTGAACCAGGAGCCAGTGACGTATCGGTGCGCCCCGATGGAGATCCCCGCCGATGCGCAGCCGGATCCAGCGCAGCTACGCGCGGCATACGAGTTTGAGCCGGGCGCCTCGGCGTTGTTGGATAGTTTGTTGCCCAACTATGTCACTGCGGTAGTTCATTCCGCGCTGCTGGAATCGGCGGCGTCGGAGTCAGCGGCCCGACGCCGCGCTATGAAAGCCGCTACCGACAATGCGCAAGATCTGATTCGCAGCCTCACTCGTGAGGCGAACCAGGCCCGACAGGCCGATATTACCCAAGAGATCAGCGAGATCGTCGGTGGAGCCGACGCACTTGCGGCAACAGGAAGTGACGAGTAGATGACCGCCACCGGAACTGACATCAGGAACCCTCATGGCGCCAAAGGGTCTGCTGCCGACGCGGCCGACCATGCAGCCACCGGCCGAGTAGCCCGAGTGATCGGCCCAGTGGTGGACGTGGAGTTTCCGCGCGGCTGCATGCCGGCTATCTTCAACGCGCTGCACGTGCCGGTCACGCTGGCTGGGCAGGAAAAAACCCTCACGCTGGAAGTAGCTCAGCACTTGGGCGACAACATGGTGCGCGCCATTTCGATGCAGCCCACCGACGGTTTGGTGCGCGGTACCGACGTCAGCAACACCGGCGAGGCGATTTCGGTGCCGGTGGGTGATGTGACCAAAGGGCACATCTTCAGTGTGCTGGGCGATTCACTGGATGTACCAACCGAGTCATTGCGGATTGAGCAGCGCTGGCCCATCCACCGCCCGGCGCCGCCATTCGATCAGCTCGAGCCGCGGACGGAGATGATGGAGACCGGGATCAAGGTCATCGATCTGCTCACGCCGTACGTCAAGGGCGGCAAAATCGGCCTGTTTGGGGGTGCCGGTGTCGGCAAGACCGTGCTGATCCAGGAGATGATTTACCGGGTCGCGGAGAGCTTCGGCGGTGTTTCGGTGTTCGCCGGTGTGGGGGAGCGGACCCGTGAGGGTAACGACTTGTTCGTCGAGATGACCGAGACCGGCGTTATCGACAAGACCGCGTTGGTATTCGGCCAGATGGACGAGCCGCCTGGTACACGGATGCGGGTGGCGCTTTCGGCGTTGACCATGGCCGAGTACTTCCGGGATGTGCAGAAGCAGGATGTGCTGCTGTTCATCGATAACATTTTCCGGTTCACCCAGGCCGGGTCAGAGGTCTCCACACTGCTGGGCCGGATGCCCAGCGCTGTGGGGTATCAGCCGACGTTGGCCGATGAGATGGGTGAACTGCAGGAACGAATCACGTCTACCCGTGGTCACTCGATTACGTCGCTGCAGGCGATCTATGTGCCGGCTGACGACATCACCGACCCGGCACCCCACACCACGTTCGCCCACCTGGACGCGACCACAGTGCTGTCGCGGCCGATCTCGGAGAAGGGTATCTACCCTGCCGTGGATCCGCTGGACTCCACATCACGAATCCTGGACGCGCAGTACGTGGGGGAGGAGCATTACCGCACGGCTGGCCGGGTGATCGAGATTTTGCAGCGGTACAAGGAGCTGCAGGACATCATCGCGATTCTGGGTATTGACGAGCTGTCTGAGGAAGACAAGATTCTGGTGGGTCGGGCTCGCCGCATTGAGCGCTTCCTTTCTCAGAACACATTCGTGGCCAAAAACTTCACCGGCATCGAGGGTTCTTTTGTGCCGGTGAAGGAGACCATCACGGCATTCTCCGCGCTGTGCAACGGGGACTACGACCATCTGCCGGAGCAGGCATTCTTCCTCTGCGGCGGCATCGAGGATCTAGAGACCAAAGCTAAGCAATTGCAGGGCTAGGCAATTGCAGGGGCTGAGCAACGGCCTGTGAGTTGCTCCCCCAACTTGGCAAAAGAAGCTACTCGGACACGGCGTCGAGAAGAAAGAGAAGATCTAACATGACTGAGCTCTCTAGCCATCTGTTGGTGAGTGTGGTTGCGGTCGATCATGCCGTGTGGTCGGGCGCGGCGAAGATGGTCACCGCCACTACCACTGAAGGCGAGCTGGGCGTGCTGCCCGGGCATGCACCGCTGCTGGGTCAGCTGGTGGACGGCAGCCAGGTGAAGATCGAAACCGACGACGGTGATCACCTTTTCGAAGTGTATGGTGGGTATCTGTCCGTCACCGACGAAGGCGTGTCGATACCGGTGGAATCCGCGAAGGAGCTCGACGCGTCGGCCCCACCGTCCTGAGTGAAGCCTTTCGTCGGTTGGTCAGCGCCCCGACCGAGGCCTGCGCGGAGCCCTCCCTGGCCATGACCAGTTCTTTCGGATCCCGGCAGCATGTGACGACCTCGGTGGCGTATGTGCTGGCGGGTTCGTTCTGAGGCGACGTATCGCCCACTCCGTAAGCTTGGGGCGGCGATCTCCTCGAGTCTTGTCGAGATGAAGTCCTCTTCAGGATCGCGATGCTCGCGTTGCAGCTCCCAGCGGAGCAAGTGGAACGCCGTGCGGCCCGCGACCGCGACGAGGCACTCGTTCACCACCCGAGGTTCGCAGTTCATCGCGGCGAGCGCTGCGTTGAGTTCACGATCCACCACGTCGCTCTCGACCGATTCGTAGTCTTGGGTGGCGCTCATGAGCCCTACCAGGTCGGTCCAGATCGGGCTGGCGTCGGGAGCTATCTCCGAGTTCCGCGTCACCACCGAGGGTGTCTCGTTGCTGCTGTAGTCGGTTCAGGCTCCGCACTGACGGCAGGTCGAGCCACGAGTTGGCTGGTAACGGTGGATTGCCGTTCTACCCAGGTGCGGTAGTTAGGGTTGATCCATTCCAGTAGGGTCAAGAGCTCTTCGTGGCGTTGCTCTAGCCGCTCAGCGTGGATGGGTTCGTGATGAGCAATGCGGTCCGTAGTTCATGAAGCCTGACTAGCGGGGAATGTACCTGGCTGCGTTTACCTATGGCCGGGGAAGGCCCGGTGTAGAGGCCTCCGTGCCATAGGGTGCGGTCATACTGTGTGGCTACCAGGTATCGCCAAAACCCGAAGCTCAGCTCTGCTACCACGCGGCCAGGAGTTTCGGGCTTGGCGCTCTTGCCCGTTGTGGCTCGCTGACGTGCGACTGCAATATCCATGCAATGCCGGAGAGTAAGAATCTTGCCTGGGTTCAAATACCAGCGAGCTTCGCCATAGTTGCGGATGCTCCAGGTGGTTAACTGTTCGTGCATAGCGTTTCGAACTAGCACTTCGAGGTGTGCGATGTCAGCCCATAATGCGGCAGAGATTGCATTGTTCCATTCATACAGCGCTAGTGTCGGGCATCGTCGCTAGCCGCTCGGCGGTAAGGGCCGAACCGTTCCTTTGACAATCCCTGATGATCATGTGCGCAAATTCCGTCATCTATTGCTTCCGTGATAGAGTAGTAACGAAGACCCCGGTCCGCCTCTACCCGTGAGGGATATGCCGCCGGGGTTTCGCCTTGGTTATGCTCTGGGCCGCCGTGTGCGTCGCATTACCGATGCCGAACATATGCACCACTGTGTACGGTGCCTGTGACAGATTCAGCTTCCTCGCGGCGGCATCGAGGATTGGAACGCAAGGCGCATGAGCTGGGGAGCCAGCGTCGGCGCACTGTGTCTAGGTCCACAAAGCGCTGATGGGTAGGGCGGTGAGTCGATCTCCAAATGAGAGTGGCCGGGCTCCGGTATAGAAAACGAATCCATGGATAAAGCTCTCGCCGAGCGCGTCCCGGAGAGCGCTGAGGCCTTTGAAGTCTTTGAAGTCAACTGAATCTGTGGATTTGGCTTCTATGCCAAGAATTTTTCCATTTGCGCGTTCTACCACTACATCAACTTCAGCGCCCTGGCTGACACGCCAGTGATGCAGACTTACCGGAAAAGGTGCCCAGCTTGCTTGTTTGGCTACCTCGTTGACGATGAAGGATTCCACGAGCGACCCTCGAGCAGGTGATACTCGTGCGGCAAGCCCGTCGGAGTCAACACCGAGGAGATGCGCAGCAAGCCCCGTATCCGTCACGTGAAGTTTAGGCCGATGAACTACTTTCGCCACCAGATTTCGTGACCAAGCGGGCAAGAATCGAATAAGAAATACGGTTTCCAGCAGATTTAGATAGCGACTTACCGTGGTGCGGTGAAGTTGCAAATCACTTCCGGCCTTCACCGCGTTCAGCTCCTGAGCGGTACTAGCCGCGGCTAGATGAAGTAGCTGAGTTAGATTGCTGGGAGTCTCAATCTGAGCCATTTCCCGCACATCAGTGTCGATGACCGCTGAAATATATGTGCGGTACCACTCGTTGCGGGAGCGTTCCGATTGCATGGCTATGGGTTCCGGGTAAGAGCCTCGGCAGATGAGTTGAAAGTAGTCGTCGCGGACGTATTCGCTGGGCAGAGAAGATCTCAATGTTTCGGCTTGGGTAAAAGCGGTTGCAATGAATGAGCTGTTTGATCGCGCCAGCTCTTGTTCAGCGAATGGCCACACTTCAACAATTCCAGCCCGTCCCGCCAGCGACTCCGTCAGGGATGGGGTCGACAAAAACCGAGTCGACCCGGCAAGGATGAATTGCCCCCGTGCCCCCTGGGAATCAACGGCACTCTTGATGGCAAGTACGAGATCATCACCTCCCCGCTGAACCTCGTCGATCATCAGGGGGCGATTGCCTGCCGATATGAAAACCCCAGGGTCCGCTCGCGACGCTGCCCGTAAAGCCTGGTCGTCGAGGGTGAGATAGGTGCCACCATAGCGATTCCCAAGCTGCTTGAGCAGCGTTGTCTTCCCGGACTGCCGTGGACCGTTGATAATCAGGACCCGGAAACTTCCCAGAAACTCCTCGGCATGAGAAGCGATAAAACGAGGTACAAGTTCAACCATGGGTCCAACACCTCCGGACTATCAACCGACATTTGAGAGGGCTGATAACCGACAGAGTAGCACCCTCCAACCGACATTTAAGAAGAGTCGGAACCGACACAGATGGAACAGGCTTGTAGCCACCCCGTTTTGAAGGTTCTCGAGATTGGCTTCCTTGCTCACCGGTCACTTCGAGGGCGTTTGGGTGCTGTTGTAGTCGGTTCAGGCTCCGCGCTGACGGCAGGTCGAGCCACGAGTTGGCTGGTAACGGTGGATTGCCGCTTCACCCAGGTGCGATAGTGGGGGTTGATCCATTCCAGTAGGGTCAAGAGCTCTTCGTGGCGTTGCTCCAGCCGCTCAGCGTGGATGGGTTCGTGATGAGCAATGCGGTTCCGCAGCTCATGGAGGTGCGCTAGGCCGGTGTGCACTGCTTTTCGGCGTGGCTGAAGTGGGAAGCTGCGGCTAAGGATCGGCTTCCAAAGTGTGCGGTCATAGTGACTGGAGACCAGGTAGCGCCAGAAGCCGAAACTCAGCTCGGTTACTACTCGGCCAGAAGTTTCCGGTTTACCTCGCCTGCCTGTTGTTGCACGTTGTCGAGCTGCTGCGACATCGGCAAGTCGATTCGGAGTCAAAACTCGGTTAGGGTCTAAGTACCACCGTGGCTCGCCGCACGTGCGGGAGCTCCAGGCAGTTAACTGCTCATGCATCGCATTGCGAACTAGAATTTCAAGGTGTGCGATGTCAGCCCATAATGCGGCAGAGATTGCGTTGTTCCATTCATAGAGTGCAAGTGCGGCCGCATTGCCACAGGTCGCACGCCTATACGCGCCGAACCTCTCTTGTGACAAGCCTTTGCTGATTACAGTCATGGATTTGCTCATGTTGCACCCTCTGGTACACTTCGAAGGAACACCCCGGTCGCCGCTGCCCTGCACGCCGCCGGGGTTTCGCCTTGTTTGTGGTGCTGGGCGGCGTGTGCGTCGCATTACAGATGCCGAACATGTGAGCCACTATGGGCGGTGCATATGACAAATTCAGCTTCCTCTGCGGCGATATTCGGGACCTAGAGCGTAAGGCGGGAGCTGGGGACCAGCATGGTTGAGCTCGCTGGAGGAGCCAAGTCGGACGAGTTGGAGTGTCTTGTCGCCGGGCTTGCGGTAGGGTTCCGCGTCACCACCGGGTGCTGCAACTGAGCGATGAGAAAATCGATCCGTCGAGGTGCCAGACGTCTGGCGTGTTCTACCGGATCCTTAGTGGTATAAATACCTGCATTGAGTTCGGCGATCGTGATTGAGCTGACGAAATAGATGCAACTGCACGAACCTCAAACGGCTGCGCTTCCTGCAACTGCCCTACGCAGTGGTTGCAGTCTGGGGTCCGTCCTTGCCGTCTTTAGGTTCCCAATCTCCCAGCATAATGTGCCCAAAAGACCTTTAGTCTTTGCCAAATTCACTTTGGTTTGCACGCTTTCAACGGTTTGATCAACATAATCAGCAGACAGCCCGATACCGAGAACTAACTTGTTCGCCGGAACGCCCGCGCTGGTGTAAGCAGAGACTTGATCCAAGCCATCCGACCAGAAACTCATCAGGTTGACTGAATCGACTGACGCGTAGAGTTGCGTGACAATCGGAGGCGGAATTTGACCAGTGTCCACATCGATTGAGAGATAGGAAACGGGAGAGAACACATTCAGCATGCCTCGGAGCTCGTGAACTAATGCAACGTAGTCGCTTTGATGTTGAGGCACCTGCTCTTCCCAATCAATATCCACACCGTCGTAGCCGTATGTTTGCATGGTGTCAATGATGTTGCGGATGAAAGTGGCGCGGTGTCTGTTGCTAGCGGCGCCCAGAAACCCTGTTCCCTGCCCTTCGCCGCCGATGGTGAGATTGATCTTCTTTCCGGCCGTATGAGCGGCGGCCACTTGTGCCCGAGCGTTTTCGGCGCTCTGCATGTCATTAATGCCTACCCCGCCATCGGGCGAGGGATACATGCCAAAGGACATGATTGTGGTGAAAGCTGTGTAATCCACCTCGGTCACTGGAGTTTTATTCATTTCCCAACCGGGGTAGTAGCCCATGGAAATGAACCTCGTCGAAGTTGATGGCGCTTTGGCTGCCGACGCTTGGGTGGCTAGGGCGCGCAGTTCGTTGGAGGGAGAGGGCACCACCGTTGAGGCAGCCCGGAAAGGGCACTTTTGCGACGCATCGGAAATGCCGGGATGGATGGCTAATACCGCCAAAGCGGTCAGGGGTGCTAGCAGCCAATACGCTCGGCTGGCCATGAGCACTACAGCCGCCTCCGCTCAACTGGGCTTTGCAATCGACGTTACCCCAACTTTCGATGAGTGACGAGGCTGCTTCATTACGCTTGCGCTGTGATCATGGTCTTGACGCTGCGCGGATCGTTCCGTCCGGCACGGAGCGCCGTTTCCACCCGGTCTAGCGGCAGGTGTCCAGTAATGATGGCTTCAGGGCGGACTGCCCTGGTAGCCACCAGGCCGATCGCTGCCGCGTAGCTGTTGGCGAAGCGAAAGGTGGGGACGAGGCGGATCTCTCGCGTCTGCATGAACGCTAGGGGAATCGTCGCGTCTTCGGTGGGAATCATCCCGACTACGGCAGCGACGCCCCCAGGGCGAACGCAGCGGATACCATCGGGCAGCGCAACGGGGTTTCCGGAGCACTCAATGAAGACGTCGACCTCCAGCCTAACTGCGCTAGGCGTTGCAGCCGAAACGTCGATGACTCGCGTGGCCCCCATGGTCTCGGCGAGCGACAGCCGGAATGGGTTGATGTCGCTCACGTTGACTTCAATCGCGCCGATGGCCCGAGCTACTTGCGTCATAAGTAGCCCGATCGGCCCGGCGCCGCTGACCAACACCCGTGCTCCCACCCCGATCTCCGCGCACCGGGCGGCATGGACGACGACTGATAGCGGTTCGATGAGCGCGGCGGCGTCATCAGAGATCTGTGCGGGTACTGGATAGGCAAAGTCCTCCGGGACTGTCAAGTAACGCGCAAATCCGCCTTCGGTCGGCGGCGCCGCCAGATACCGCATTTGGGGGCAAAGGTTGTACCGACCGCCGCGACACAGGGAACAGATGCCGCAGGGCCGGCTCGGTTCGATCGCGACGCGAGTTCCGATGGGCGGCCTTGTGGCTCTAGGACCGTGCGCGGCGACTACGCCAGATACTTCATGCCCTAGAACATGCGGCGGCTTAAAGACGTTCAACCTAGGACCATGCTCAAAGAAGTGCACGTCAGAGCCGCACACCCCGACGGATCGGACCTCTACGAGAAGTTCTCGATCACCGGGTTGAGGTACCGGCCGTTCCTCGATGTGCAGCCGGCCTATGCCGTCCATGACGGCGGTGCGATTGGATCTACCCGGCATGACTGTTGCGTTAGTTGGCATGTGACCCACTCCAATCCGGATTCACGGCGGGTGCCCACCCCGGCCTCGAGGCTCTTCCAGAGCTGTGCTGATGTTAAGTCAGCCAGCGGATCTGCTTGGTGATCGGAACGTTGTTTGGTCGAGGCGGCGTTGGAAAGAGCACTGATCAAAGCCGGGATGCCAGCGCGAGTGCGAGGCCAACGTCTCCCATTGACATAGCAGTGCACAGCTATGCGGACTTTGGGCTCAGAAATGCCTAATCAATGTGGGTATGCTGGCGATATCCCTACCGACTAATCGTGGTAATCATGTCCCATGAACCAGCACACACCGACGATTCTGGCCACCTCCGGCGGGTTTCGGCGAGGGGAACGAACCCAGCTACTCCCCGGGCCGTTGCTGTGGCACAGCTTCGAGCTTGCCGGCGCGCCGCGTCGGCCAAAACTCTGTCACTTGGGCACGGCCTCCGGCGATCAGCAGCACTGGAAGGCCTGGATCAACGACGCTTTCACCGGCACTGACGTATCTGTGACCCACCTTGATCTGTTTCCCATGCCTAGCGTTGCGGACATGCGGGCTCACCTGCTTGCTCAAGACGTGATTTGGGTCGGCGGCGGCAGCGTCGCCGGTCTGCTGGCGATGTGGCGCCTGCACGGCCTAGACGAGATTTTCCATGAGGTTTGGCAGGCCGGCGTGGTGCTTGGGGGAGTGTCGGCCGGTTCCATCTGTTGGCACAGCGGTGGAGTCACCGATTCGTTCGGGCCTACGCTGCGGCCGGTCACTAACGGCTTGGGTTTCCTGCCCCATGCCAATGGCGTGCACTACGACAGCGAGGCGCAGCGCCGGCCACTACTACAGCGGCTGGTAGCGCACGGCGAGTTGCCAGACGCCTACGCCACCGACGACGGTGTTGGCCTGTTGTATCAGGGCACGGAGTTCGTGGAGGCGCTATCCGAGCGGCCAGACGTGGGTGCCTACCGCGTTATCCAGAGTGCTGGTGCCGCGGTCGAGACCCGGATTGAACCCCGTCTGCTGCCGGCTTCGCTGATCTGAAAGGTCTGACGGGCGCAGCTGTACCTTGTTAGCCTGGAGGGGCAGGCAGGTGCGGCTAGCGGAGGTGATCGCATGGCGGAGAGCGATCAATTCCGCGTCCGACGGGTCTGCTTTGGCTACGGGTCCGATGCGCTGGATGCGGCTGCACGCCCTGAGGATTTCGTTGCCGGCTTCCGCGGAGAACGTTCCCCGATGCTGTGGGTGTGCGGCGAGGATGGCGGGGGTCCCCCTACCTACCGGAGCCCAAACCTTTTCGACAATTCCGATCCTGCGTGGCGCTTGCGGGAGCCAGACCGGCAATGGTGGGCACTCGCCGAAGTCGATGGTTTCCCGGTTCCCGGACCCACCCCGAGGGTCAGGTTGGCCTGGTCCGTGCCGACGCCAACGACCACGGCTAGGGTAATGCTCGGTTTTGGGGATGGCCAGGACCCTATATGGGAAGAGTTTCCGCAGCCTCTTGCCAAGGAGCTCGCGAACCAAAGCCACTCATACATTCGGGACATGGATGAGAAGGAAGCGTATCCGCGCTTTCTAGACGGGTTGCATAATGTTTTGCTCCAGCATCGACCCAAAGCCGCTCGGCCCGACGCTACCCCTCATGCTCAGCCCTGGCTACCACCTCGCTGGATTACCCGAAAAACCGAGCTGCCACACAGCGAGTGGCTGAGCGTCTTCGATAAGCGGCATGCCGCCGCCTTGGATCACTCCGTGAGCCAAGTCAAGAAGTACGTTGCTCGGCAGCGGCCCTTTCGAGACAGGAAGCAGCAGCAAATTCGGCGTGACATCCGGGTCACAAAAACAGCTCGAGTGGCCAGCTTTAGTGGTTTAACCGCGCTGGCATCTGTCGCGGTGGTGGGAGCGAAGGATTCTTTTAATCATGGTTTCCCAGAATTCGGGACGGCGGCTTTAGTTAGCGCGTTGGCCGCTTGCGTAGTAAGTTTAGGATCTCTTTTTCATTTTGAGGACAGGCTCTGCAGCCTGCGTGGCCGTCTCACGAAATCGCTGGGTTTACCTGCGCAAAGTGGCCTCAGTGATAATCCAGCCGTGCTTCGCCGAGCGGGCTATCCATCGCCTAAGAGAGATCTGACCCAAGCTCAGCACACCAGTACGGCAGTTTCACAACGCCTCCAACCTGGCAACTAGCCTCGGGCAAGGGGTTCATCTTGAAAACGTGGGTAAGTTTCCGACAGCTTTCTATGGCACCGTGTCGCAAGGCGGTGCAGAGGGCAATGGGCTCAGTAATATTGTCGGTATGACCTTTCCACCTTCGGTAATTCCCGCAACCGATGTTGAACGAGTGCTCGTCGTGGCCGCCCATCCCGATGACATCGACTTTGGTGCCGCTGGCACCATTTACGGCTGGACTCAGGCCGGCATAGAGGTGGCTTATTGCATAGTCACCCGCGGCGACGCCGGCGGATTCGATGATCGGCCGCGCGAGCAGATGCCGATCGTACGAGAAGCCGAGCAACGAGCCGCCGCGGCCGAGGTTGGCGTGAAAGACGTGTGCTTCCTGGACGGCTACTCCGATGGTGCGGTGTATGTCACTCATGAGCTGCGCCGCGATTTGACCCGTGAGATTCGCCGGTTTCGCCCGCAGCGGGTCGTGGGGCCGTCTCCGCTACGCAACTGGGAGCGGATAGCGCCCAGCCATCCGGATCACCTCGCGGTGGGGGAGGCGCTGATGCGTGCGGTGTATCCCGACGCGCGTAACAGATTCGCCCATCCGGAGTTGCTGGCAGTCGAAGGCCTGGATGAGTGGACGGTGCCGGAGGTGTGGCTATCCGGTGGTCCGAACCCTGACTACATGGTGGACATTACTGACATATTTGACGTGAAGCTTAAGGCGCTTTCGGCCCACGTCAGTCAGGTCTCGCATCTTGGTTCTAGCGGCACAGATTCGCTAGAGGACATGCTCCTCGGCATGCTGGGCGCGAATGCGGCCGAGGCGGGTATGACTCCTGGAAGGCTCGCCGAGGCGTTCACGGTGATCTCCACCCGTTAAGTCCTCGCCGGAGTCCACGATCGGATCGCCCCCTGATCACCCTTGCTTCGTACCTGGCCCTCGATGAGAGTGCTCTCCGCCATCGCTAGTGGCGGCCAAGCCAGTGAGATACTTTGCCACTTCGGTCAGATAACGGCCGTAATTCTGCTGCGCAGATGGCACACTACCTGCCACGTCAGCTAGCTCGATGTGAACGTATTCGTGAATTAACACATTGCGCATACCAGCGCTAGGTGCCAGTTCCGCGGCTAGCGCGCCGGAGATCATCCCCACCTTGGCTGCAAGGTAGAACGATTCCTTGTAGGAAGTTGCGGTCAGCCCAAGTGCTGCAGCGACATGATTGTTGATCGCCACAGCCAACTCGACTAGCTGCGTGAGTATTCGCTCCACGCCATGCCGCACCAAACGATCTGCCTTCAGCCGCGCAGAGGTGGCCTCGCCCAGATGCGCCAGATCACCCAGTAGTTCTGCCATCGCCTCTAGTTTTTCGCTCACCACATCTTCACTCAATCGGCGTGGCGTCATCGAAGCACCGACCCTTCTGCCATGAGTTCCAGATTAGCGCGACGTAGCGCAGCGGTGTCCATTCGCTGGGTGGAAGCAGCCATCTGCATCCGGGCATACATCGTGGGCTCCGCCTCAAAAAGTGGCACCCCCATGCTCAGCGCCTGATCTTTGGCAACAACACCGGCTCGATTGAGAACCATCACATCAACTCGGTCGAAAAGCGTCAGATCCATGAGGTCGTTAACGACATCGACCAGTGTGGTGGATTCGGTTTTTATCGCGCCGGGATCGAAGAAAACCGCGATGTCGAGATCGTGGGGCGGCGCAGTCGCGGTCGACCGTTCATCGCCGGTGACTTCTTGGTACACCACACTGCCGAACACCGTGACAAGAAGTATTCGGTGTCGATCACACAGCGCGGCCAGCGTGCCGCTTTCTGCGGCAGCTCGAAGCCTCGCGTAAGCAATCTGTGCGGTCATTGAACCGTCCTGCATTTCTCCGATAGTGGACATGCAATTTTATGGTACGTGATACCGCTAAAGCTGTACCGCCAAACCGTCGCCCCGCGGTCGGTGGATACGATCCTCATGTGACCTCACCGTTGGCTGTGCAACCTCTACCTCCCCTGCTATCTGGACCGCTACCCACGACCGCGTATCGCATTGAGCGGTTCACGCTAGGCAATGGTCTTAAGGTGGTGCTCTCGCCGGATGGGTCCGCGCCGGTGATCGGTGTGGTGGTGAGCTACAACGTGGGCATGCGCTCTGAACCACAAGGCCGCACCGGTTTCGCGCATCTGTTTGAGCACCTCATGTTTCAGGGCTCGCAGAACCTGGCGAAGCTGGAGCACTTCCGATATGTGCAGTCCTCCGGCGGCGTCTTCAACGGCAGCACTCACGTGGACTACACCAACTACTACGAGACGCTACCCAGCAACGCGTTGGAACGTACGCTGTTCTTGGAAGCCGACCGGATGCGGGCGCCGCTGATCACGCCAGAGAACTTGGCGAACCAGATAGCGGTGGTGAAAGAAGAGATCCGGCTGCAGGTGCAGAATCAGCCCTATGGTGGGTTTCCGTGGTGTTTTTTGCCTGCGGTGATGTTCGATACGTTCGCCAACTCCCACGACGGCTACGGTTCCTTCGCCGATCTGGACGCCGCCACCGTGGCCGACGCGGAATCGTTCTTCCACGCCTACTATGCGCCCGCGAACGCGGTGCTCGCCGTAGCAGGGGACTTCGACCCGGTGCGCGCCCGTGAGCTGGTGGAGCGGCACTTCGGCGACATTCCTGCCCGAAGCGCGCCCACACTACCCAACTTCGACGAGCCAGATCTGCGCGCGCCGCGGCGAGTGCGGCATCAGGATCGGCTCGCGCCGATGCCAGCTGTCGCGCTGGCATGGCGGGTGCCTGACCCCGTCGAGAAGTTTAGTGACTACCTGACGTACGTGCTGTTAGCGGAGGTTCTCACCGACGGCGATGCCTCCCGCCTGGTGGAGCGGCTGCTGCTGCGCGACGGAATCGCGACGTCAATTGGTGGATACGTGGGTCTGATGGCTGAGGCGTTCGCGTCTCGCGGGCCGACTCAGCTGATCCTGGAAGCGCACTATCCCAGCGATGTGTCCACCGACACCGTGATTGACACCATCGATGCCGAGCTGGCCAGACTGGCTGGTGATGGCATAGCTTCGGCCGAGCTTGACCGGGTGCGTACCCGAGTGGCGGCTGGTCTGCTCAAGGGATGCGATGCCACACTAGGCCGCACGCTGCTACTAGCCGCGCTAGAGCAGCATCACGGTCGCGCCGAGCTGATCAACGAGCTGTCCGGACTTTTGGCTCAAATTACTCCGGAGCAGATCCAAGCCGCCGCGGCCACACTGCATCCACAGCGCAGGGCAGTCTTAGAACTCGTGCCATCTGGCGCAGCCGACCCAACTGCCACAGCTGAGCAACCACAACCTGAAAGTGAACTCTCGTGACTGCCTCTGCCGTAGCACCTCAAGCCGCTGTCCCGGTCGTGCGCTTAGCTGTGCCCGCACTCACTGTGCCTTCGCCCATGGTCACGCCCGAGGTGGCAGAGCGCACGCTGAGCTCAGGGCTGAGGGTGCTGGCGGTGCGTCGCGCCGCGGTGCCGCTGGTGGAGCTTCGGCTGCGCATTTCCACGGTCGCAGATGCAGCCCGGCTCCCGGCCAGCTCGTTGTTGGCCGATACCGCGCTATCTGGTACCGCCACACGTAACAACATTGAGCTGGCTATCGAGCTACAGCGAATTGGTGGTGACCTGGGTGCCTCGATCAATGCCGACCGTTTGCTGTTTGCTGGAACAGCACTTACCAGCGGGCTCGATCAGCTGCTAGATCTCCTAGCTGAGGTACTCACCAGTGCTAGTTACCCAGACCGCGAGGTCAGCATCGAACGGGACCGGCTGGTGGATTCCATCCATGTGGCGCTGGCGCAGCCGGCAACCGCGGCCCATCGAGCGCTGCTGCGCAGATTGTACGGGGAACATCCCTACGGAACAGAGCTACCTGACCCGGCAGCCGTCGCCGATGTGGCACCGCAGGCGCTGCGGGAGCTGCACACGCTGACGGCGATACCCGACGGCGCGGTTCTGGTGTTGGTGGGCGATATCGATCCACAGCGAGGGCTTGATGCCGTGCAGAAAGCGATGGAGGCGTGGGACACCATCGGAACACCATCGCTGATGCCCTCGATTCCACCGTGGCGCACCGGCGCTTGGCAGATCACCGATCGCCCCGCCGCTGTGCAGTCCTCCATCCGGATCGCGGCTCAAGCCGTCCCCCGATCGCACCCGGATTATCCGGCGCTACAGTTGGCGAATCTGATTTTTGGCGGCTACTTCTCGTCTCGGCTGGTATCCAACATTCGGGAGGACAAGGGGTATACCTACTCTCCGCATAGCGGCATCGAGCACTCCGCGGCGGCCTCGCTGCTCACAATCGACGCGGACGTGGCTACCGATGTCACGGCGCCCGCGCTGCACGAAATCGGCTACGAACTCGGCCGGCTCGCCACGCTTGCGCCCACCGTGCAGGAGCTGGAAGATGTGCGCCAGTACGCGATAGGCACCGCGGCGCTGTCCGCGGCTACTCAGAGCGGGCTAGCGAGCTGGATCACCACACTGACCGCTCAGGGGCTAGACCTGAACTGGCTCGCCGGGCACAGCAAGCGGATCGCGGCGACCACGTTGGAGGAAGTGCGCGCCGCCGCGGCCCGCTATCTCGCACCGGCCAACACCGTCACCGTGGTGCTAGGCGACGCCGCACAGATCGCCGACAGCACCGCCCGACTGCATCCAGTAGAAGTACAGTCGTAGGCATGTCAATAACTAACGCCCTGCTTGCTTTGTGAAAGCGTTTAGCGCCTCGGTGGGGGGCTCCAATTTTTGGACCCGCCGAGACGCTAAACGCTTTAGAAAAACATTTTTAATATTCAGAATTTGTTACAAGAATACTCTTAACTCCTGAGCCATAATTGTAACAGGTAACAGATGTAAAGTATGGGATTTTCTTGTGATCTATGTCTTTCTCTTCATTTTCTGTTATTTGAGCTTTTTGCTTACCAGCATTAGCACACGTGACGATAAGATTACGATAAGGCACTGCATTACCAGTACAATACCCATATACGGTTTGCCCGTGCGCTTCGGCTGTGCATCCGACCTGCTGTGCCTCTGTAGTGATCTTCACGGTGGGCTGCTCGTCGGGGTCGGCGGAGGCGGGATTAGCGGTAAAGATCACAGCCGATAGCGCGGCGCACGCCGCGACGCTGCCCATAATGCCAAGTCGAGACAATTTTTTCGGTATCCCTACATTCATAGTTCAGATTTCCTTTCAGGTAAAGCGATTTTTTATTGAGCCAAACGCTCTTAGATAACCCTTCGTACTGAATATTCGTGCTGCTGGGTTTATGATGCGATAGGGCTCACCTCCTTTGCCGCTTCGGGGTCGGACGTTTCGCTTTCTACTGTGGTCTGTTTTTTATTCAAGGCCCTCGAGAGGAAACCAAGTATCACCGCAAAGAGGAGCGCCCCGGGTAGGTAAGGGACGCCGTCGGCAGGGAAGGAATAGCCGGCGGCGTTCATCAGCCTTTCTCCGAATACGTAAGCTGCTAGCATTGCGAAGAGTGCCATCGGTACAGCCAGAAGCACCGATCCGGCGACTAACGCTATGCGAAAACGCAGCCGGCGCAGCTTGCCGCTGTGAGCTTGCATGAGCAGGACCGCCGTGGCGGCAAGTGGCAAGCTCAGCGCGGCGGCTTGGCTTGCTGCGGCACCCGCAAAGTTTGAGTAGAGCCCAATCCCGGTACTGGCTCCGATGGCGCCGACGATAGCCACTGGAACACCCACTATGCATGCCGCAACACCGGCGCGAGGCAGCGGCTGCATGCACAGCACCGCACTGAACCCCGCTAACGCGGCAAGTGTTACGGCTACGATCGCCGTACCCAGGGATAGCCCTATCAGGGGAAGAAACTCCCGACTCTGCAGAAACTCCGTGTTCCGCCGCGTTGGCGTGTGGAAGAACAGGGCCGGGGCGCAGTAGGCGGCGATTACCGCCAGCATTACCAACGTTGGCCGCTGCTTGGAGCGACTCCGTTCGCCAACGCCCTGAGCGAAACCGAACGCTAGCAGTCCTAGTAGGACGGCACCAGCGGCTATCGAGATCGCCAGGCGACCTCCGCTGCCATCATGGGAATCGATAACCAGATCGGCGATCAGAAGTAATGCCCCGGTGAGCACGCTGATCAGCGCCGCGCCCCGGAACCGCTGGATGGCAAACAGCAGCCCCGCGGCGGCGAGCACGATCGCGACCTCCCGCAGCTCCTGCGCCCACAGGTGAAGCTCGCCGCCGGTCAGGTCGGTGGGCGAAGCTTCGCTCCCCACACTCTGTGCTGTTTCAGCGGTGTGTTCGGCCTTTACCGCCGCTGGGGTGGTGATGGCTACTGTGAATGCCCAGATGGCGGCACCAATGATGGCGCATGCGAGACCAATGTGAACGTGAAACCGGCGGATCATGCAATCTCCTGCGGAGTGTTTTGTGTCTGAGGAGCAGATTTCGTGCTCCTGCGGGCGTAGGCCAACCCGAAAGCGGTGGACATTAAGATGGGCAGCGACAAAGCGAGTCCGGCATTTTCAACCGCCACGGCTGCTGGTAGGTCGCCGAGGGCCGGTCCCATGTCGATGTTCATCATGTGGAGCAGGGACGCGGGGAACGATCCAGCCAGATACCCTAGCTCGAGGTGCCCTAGCCCGACGTGCATTCCGATCATGGTGGACAGCACGACTGCTGTAACTGCCGCGTAGGCGATCCCTGCTCCCCCCACTGTGGCTGCTATTGCCCTGCGCCACGCCGGGTAAGGGTAACGCCGAAGCCGACCGATTAGCGCGGTAGTCAGCAGCACCCAGACCAAAATCCCTACGGTTAAATGCACCACCGAAATTTGGGAATGCGCTGGCAACAGCGTGGCAGTGACTATCCCGACACCGAGTATCACCGGCCCCACAACGCTGGGCGCGCCAATGGAGTAGGTTCGCCCCAGCCAGGCACCTACCATCCCGGTAGCCACTACCGCCACCACAAGACACAGCAAGCTCAGACCTACATGAAACAACGTGAGCGCGCTGGGCTGCGAGGCAAACGTAACCTCGCCATCCTCGCTCGCGGGTAGCAGTATCCCTGCGGCCGAAGCGAGCCCCGAAAACGCTATGCCGCCCAGCAGCGGGACGGCCAAGAGGCCTATGATCGGCCGAAGCGAGGGTTGGAAAGCGGCAAGTCGGTTGTGCCAGTCACGCGGTTCTAAATCTTCATTAACACCTGCCCTACATACCAGGCTCGCGGCAAAGCGGAGCCGACGATATGCGACGGCCAGCGGCGCGGAACCCTCTACCGCCTCCGGCGCGTGCAGCTCGGCGTACCACTCTTGGTATAGCTGATCACGTAGCGGCATCGGCCAACGGCGGACCGCTCGCCGTAGGCACCATGCTGCCAGCAGCATTATCGGAGAGTAGCGAGACTTCACCATGCAACCTGCTCCTTTTGTGCCTTTGATGCGCGCCCCAATTGTTTACGCAGTGCGGCTACCTGGCTGCATGCGGTAGCCAGTCCATCGGGGGTGAGCCGGTAGTAACGCCGAGCGGGACGCTCAGCTACCGCCTCGTCAATCTCTTCCCAGTGCGCTTCCAGCCACCCTGCTCGCTCTAGTCGTAGCAGAATCGGGTACATCGTGCCGCTGGGCTGACCCGTAGCGCGGGTCAAGTCGAAGCCGTAGTGAGGCGCCTGGGGGTCCTCTAAAAAAACCGCAAGCACCGCCGCTACCGTAGTTGTGAGTCGTAGGTTTTCTGCCATGTAGGTATTCTACATAGGGGTGTATAGAAAGTCTACATAGGGTGGAAAAAAATTTGCTTTGGGTTAAAAATGGGGTATTGGCTGGTCGCGCCCTGCTTAGGACGTCCACTTGCGCTTAGGCCCCCGGACGGCCCCTACGGCGCCACGCACCTTGTGCCCGGCTGTGCCGGCGCCATGGGCCGCAGCTTGCACTACCTTACCGAGCGTAGGCGATGGTTGGCCTAAAGCATCAAAGGCGCCTTTCAACGGCCGGTCCTTATTGGCAACCGCTCCACGAAGCATCTGCCCTGCGAGTAGCAGGGCCACCGGCGCCCCGAGGCCCACAGCAGTCAGTGCCGCCACTGCGCCGAATTTTAAGACAGGTGAATCGCCAGCCAAGGACCCCAGCCGCTGAGCCAAGGTTTCACGTGAATTGGTAGCTGACGTTTGCCTAGCCATGTCGGCTGCCTCTTCCTGTCGCGCCTACCGCTAAAACCCTGTCGCCCAACTCGAAATTCTAGTGGTTTTTCGAGCACAAAACTGCGTTTCTGTCGAGTTCGACGACAGGGCCGTGAGGTGTCGCCTTGCTACATGTGTCGCCTTACTGCAGCGCTGCTTTGAGTTGTGCGACGCTGGGATTGGTCAGCACGTTCCCGTTGGGGAGCTTCACTGTGGGTACGGTTTGATTGCCACCGTTGACACTGCTCACGAACTCCGCGGCTTGCGAGTCCTGTTCGATGTCCACCGCCGTGTAGGCAATGCCTTCCCGATCCAGCTGGCTCATCAGCCGATGGCAGTAGCCACACCAGGGCGTGCTGTAGATCGTTAGTTCGCTCACCGTAAGCTCCTATTCCTGTATCGGCCTGATTTCTGCGTCTGCCTGACTCACCCCTGTAACGCTCGCGGAGAGGAATTGCTTCCGCCAATGTCGTCCGTACCACCTGTTCTTGCCGATGCCCTGACCGGTCTCGACGATGAGCAGCGCGCCGCGGTGTATGCCCTCGCTGGCCCGGTGTGCATTCTAGCCGGGGCTGGAACCGGTAAGACCCGGGCGATCACTCACCGCATAGCGCACCGCGTGATCGGCGGCCAGACCGCGCCGCAGCACGTGCTGGCCGTAACGTTTACCGCTCGGGCGGCCGGTGAGCTGCGTGGGCGGCTGCGACAACTGCACGCACACGGTGTGCAGGCGCGCACGTTCCACGCTGCAGCACTTCGGCAGCTGCGGTACTTCGCACCCCGGATATTTCACGGGCGTGCCGCCCCTGAACTGCTTGCCACCAAGGTTCGCTTGGTCGCCAAAGCGGCAAGTTCAATAAAGCTGAACCTGGAGCGTACGGCGTTACGAGATGTGACCAGCGAGATCGAATGGGCGAAGTCCACCTTGGTGGAGCCGAGCGAATATCCCGCCGCCGCCCAGCGGGTACACCGGGTAGCGCCTCTGCCCGTGGCGCAAATTGTGGACATCTACAACGCATATGAGCAGCAGAAACGCACTGCTGGCGTGATCGACTTTGAAGATGTGCTGCGCGCAACGGTGTGGGCGATTGAGGAGCATGCCGACGTTGCTGAACAGATACGGGCGCAGTACCGGCACTTTGTGGTCGATGAGTATCAAGACGTCAATCCGCTGCAACAGCGGCTACTACAAGCCTGGCTCGGTGGGCGTACCGATTTATGCGTGGTGGGGGATGCCTCCCAGACCATTTACTCTTTCACCGGTGCTACATCGACCTACCTGACCAACTTCCCCACCCAGTATCCCGGCACTACGCTGGTTCGACTAGAACGCGACTACCGTTCAACACCGCAAATCGTGGAACTGGCTAACCAGGTCATTGCGGCCGCCAGCGGCGCCCAAGCCCAGCTGCGGCTGCGTCTGGTGGGACAGCGTTCCGCGGGCCCGAAGCCCACCGCACGGGTCTTCGACGATGAACCGGCCGAAGCCGCCGCGGTAGCACAGCGTTGCGCTGAGCTGATCGCCGCTGGTACCTCGGCAGCCGAAATCGCGGTGCTATTCCGGACTAACGCGCAATCACAGGCCTACGAGCAGGCGTTGTCCCACGCTGGCGTGCCTTATGTAGTGCAGGGCGCTGAGCGCTTCTTTGAGCGGCCTGAGATCCGAGAAGCTGTGATGCTGCTGCGTGGAGCGTCTCGCTCCGAAAGTTCGGGCGACGCCGTTCTCACTGCCACCGGACGCGGCTCGCTGCCCACGTCAGTAAGCGACGTGCTTACCGCGATGGGGTTTTCAGCAGAAGCACCTCCCGCCGGTGGGGCGGCCCGGGAGCGCTGGGAGGCGCTGGCCGCGCTGCTCCGGCTGGCCGCCGAGTTTGCCGAGGTCACACCTAGCGCCGGCTTAACGGAGTTCGCCGCGGAGTTGGCTGAGCGTGCCACCGCCCAGCACGCTCCCACGGTGGATGGAGTCACGGTGGCCTCGTTGCACGCGGCGAAGGGTTTGGAGTGGGACGCGGTGTTTTTGGTCGGCGTGGCCGATGGCACGCTGCCGATCAGCTACGCGACCGAGCCCGAGCAGATCGAGGAAGAGCGCCGATTGTGTTACGTCGGCATTACCCGGGCCCGCGAATATCTGTGGCTGTCGTGGGCGGCGTCGCGTTCGCCGGGTGGCCGAGCCAGCCGTAGGCCGTCGCGCTTTCTACCCGCTGGCGTACTGAGCGGTACGGGTGCGCGCGGCGGCGGTACCGGGGGGACAGTTCACAGCCGGGCTGCCACGTCAGGAAAGCCTTCCCGAAAGTTGCCGCAGTGTCGAATCTGTGGAACCGCGTTGTTTGATCCCACCCAGCGCAAGCTGCGCCGGTGCAGCGGATGCCCGGCTGACTACGACGAAGAGCTGTTTGAACGGCTGCGTGAGTGGCGGCGTACGGTGTCTCAAGCCCAGGAGATTCCGGCCTACGTTGTTTTTACCGATGCAACGCTGCAAGCAATCGCCGAGCAGACTCCAGCGGATGAGGCAGGACTAGCTTCGGTATCCGGGGTGGGGCCGAACAAGATCGCGAACTATGGAGCTGCCGTGCTCGCGCTCGTCGCGGGCGAAGATCTCCTAGAGGCGGAGGCGCGATCTGGCTCGGTCGGCTTGAGTGGCACGGCTTTGGTTGAGGCCGATACGCCTGATCCGTAACTCCGTACCTGGCAGCCACATTCGGGATGCGCCTGCCACGTTCGGCGTCGCACAGGGTTGCTGAGCCCGTCCAGCTCGAGCGATGCGCCTACGGTGGTTGGCTGTTCGCCGTCCAGGAAAGCCAATACCTGCATGCAGGCAAGTGCCGCCGCCGCGGCAGCGACCGCAACATGGGATGGCTCGGGCCGCTCAGTGTAGGTAGCTAGTTGCGACACCAGCGCGGGCCAGGCGGGGTCTCGATCTTTGCGATGTAAGTCCAGGCAGCTCAAGCAGGCTGTTAGACCAGGGATCACCAACGGGCCCACGATCGCGATGCCGTCGCGCAACAGCACTGGAAGGTGTGGTGCGCCGGCATGGGCATGCCGTGACAGCTGTGGTTCGCCGCAGATAGAGCCGCGCGCCAACACCACGAACTCGGGCACCTTGCTGGGGTGAGGTAGCCGGGTATCGGCCTCGCTAGCGCTGCGATGGATAGCTTCATGCGCTGCAATGCTGTAAGAACGGTGCTCATCACTGGGAAGTAAACCGCCAACGCACGCGTCAGCAATCGCGACTTTCCGGTGGCCAGTTGGACCATAAACGTGAATGCGACCCACGCCTGAACTTGCCAGCAGCGCCCCCATCAGAGGTGCGATCCGGCCTTCGCCGTAGATCACCACCGTGCTGGTGGTGCGGCGCCCGAACACGTTCGCCGCGCGTTCGTAATGGCTTAGCGACAACGCGGCCAGGTCCGGCTGGATGCGACGTCGTGCTGCTGCCGGTAGTTGTTGGGGTAGCGGTGTGGTGTGTCCGTCGAGCAGTACGTGTGCCGCCGCGAGCTGCTCTAGCAAGTCGCTGAGCTGGGTCGCAGACACGCCATGACGTCTGCCGATCTGCTCCACCTCACTAAGGGTGTGCTGCCCATCCAGGGCGGCCATTACGTGCCGCATGCCGCCGTGCAGACCGCTGAGCACGATGGCTCGCCGTGGGTCAACTCCTAGCTGCACGGAGTGTTCATCGCGCCAGAGCTGGGGAAGGGCGGGTGCTAACTGAGGACGCATATTTGCTCATCTCGAGGCAAAAGAAGTTTAATAAAGCTAAGCATAGTCAAACAGGATCAATCTGGGTTGAACTTTCCGAAATTTATCCACAAAGCAGACAGAGAAAATAGTTATCCCCAATTGTGAATAAGGCTGTGGGTAACTTGGGGATGTAGCGCTTATAGCTGGGGATGTAGGCTCATTGCCGTGGATATATCGGTGGAGGCGCGGCGCAATGCTGCTGGTGTGGGGCCTGCCGTCGAGGTTCGCCGTAGTGCTCGCCGCCGCCGCACGGTGAGCGCCTACCGGGATGGTGAGACGATCGTTGTTTTGATCCCGAACCAGTTCACCGCCGAGCAGGAACATGAATGGGTAGCAAAAATGCTGCGTCGACTCAGCCGGCGAGGAGCCCGCGGCAAGGCGGTGCGGCGCAGCGATGCAGCTCTTCTGGGCCGTGCCCGAGAGCTATCGCAGCGTTACCTTGATAGCGCATGTCAGCCAACTAGCGTGCGCTGGGTGAGCAACCAGCGCAGCCGGTGGGGCTCGTGCACACCTAGCGACGGCTCGATCCGGTTATCGAGCAGGTTGACGCAGCTCCCACCGTGGGTGATCGATTATGTGCTCGTGCACGAATTGGTGCACCTAATCGTGCCAGGACACAACGAAAAATTTTGGCGGCTGGTTGAGCGGTATCCCAGATCACAACGGGCGTTGGGATATTTGGAGGGAGTCGCGGCGGCCGCTCATCTGACATTTGACGAGGACTGTGCTTAAGAGCTGCTACAACTCTTCCATCCCCGGAATAGTGACACCTGGATTGCGGTCAGCGAATTCTTCAGGGCTGTCCAAGTCGTCCGCGGTGGGTAAGAGATCAGGATGTTGCCACACTCCGTCGCGCCCCTCCAATTCGCGTCGCTGTAACAGCAGTCCCCACAGCGCGGCAGCTTCCCGGAGCCTCCGCGGTCTTAGCTCCAGCCCAACCAGCGTCGCAAAGGTTTGTTCGGCAGGACCGCCAGCCGCTCGGCGGCGGCGAGATGCTTCTGACAGCGCCGCCGCGCTGGGTAGCCGCTGCTGCGCCACGGAGTCCACCACATGGGTGACCCATCCCTCCACCAGGGCTAACGCAAGTTCTAGGCGTTCGAGAGCTTTATGTTGCTGCGGGGTCTGCGCCGGGGTAAACAGTCCGTCGGTGAGCGCCAGTTGCATGCTTTCAGGATCGTCTGGATCGACCTCTATTCGAACGCGTTCCAACGCCCCTTCGAAGGCTTCCCGGTCCACCACGATGCCGCGGGCGTATGCGGCTACCGCGTCGAAGACGTGGCCGCGCAGCCACGGCACATGCTCGTAAAGTCGGTGATGCGCGGCTTCACGCAGAGCCACGTATAGTCGCGCCTCTTCAGGTGGACGCTGCAGCCCAGCGGTATATTCGTCAAGGTTGACTGTGACCAAAGCTCCGGTCCCGGCTGGCCCTAGCGGCAGACCAATGTCGGTGGCCGAAAGCACTTCGCGTGACAACGCTCCGATGCCCTGACCCACCTGCGCCCCGAAAACTACCCCGCCTACTCCAGCAAAAATTTGACTGAGCGGACCAATCTGGCTCAGCACCTCCTTCGGAAAAACTCCGCTTAGCTGGCTATTCGCGGAGTCTGAGGCATCGCCATTCTCAGTCAGTAAGGAGGTCATGGCGTTGACGACCTGACCAGCGATGGGATCGCTAAGCTGTCGCCAACTAGCCTGCGTATGCTCCACCCACAGTTGCCGAGTCCATGCCTGGCTACGGCTGATGCCTGAGGGAAGGATAGTTGCCGCATCTAGCCAAAGATCGGCTAAATGCAATGCCTCGGTAGCCGCCTTCTGTTGTGCGGAGGTGGGCTCAAGGTCATCATTGCTGGCCACATTCATCGCTAGCTGGTGGGCAAGCTCCCAGTTCACCGGCCCCTCGGAACCAGCTGACGCGGCGGTGACTGCACGGCGGACATTTTCCAACATGGCTTCCCAAGCGGCTGGGTCGCCACCGAAAGGCTGCGGACTGGTCATGCCTCCACCGTAACGCGCGCGCTTGGCAGCAAAGCTGGGGCCGTGGGTTAAGATTCTTAATCCCACCTACGCGCGGCTCACCGCAGCCCTCAGCTACCAGTGAAATCGCTCCTAGCTAGGGTATTGCCATGTCACGACGGGGACAGACAGTTTTAATTGGTGCGGTGGTTGTGCTCGCGCTCGCCATCGGGCTGATGTATATGCCTGTCCCATATGTGGCGTTAGGACCCGGCGAGACGGTAAACGTCCTGGGCACTGATGGCAAACACGACATCATTACGGTTAACGGCGTGCCAGTATCGCGCTCGAAAGGCCAGCTGCGACTGACCACGGTAAGCGTTTATGGTGGCTTTGACGTGGCTACCGCGCTGCGGTTGTGGAAGGACTCCGACACCGCGGTGGTGCCCCGCGAGTACGTGTATCCGCCGGGGGAGAGCCGCGGCGCTACCGAAAAGAAAGACAAGGCATCGTTTGTCGCATCCCAAGACGCTGCTCAGACCGCCGCGCTGCGCGCCTTGGGCTACGACGGCCAGCACAAACCCCCCTTCAAGGTGGAATTCGACCTGGCTGGAATCGGTGGACCTTCCGCGGGTCTGATGTTCGCGCTGGGCGTTGTAGCCAAAATTCAGCCGGAGGATCTCACCGGTGGTCGAGTCATTGCCGGCACTGGCACGATTGATGACAAGGGCGCCGTCGGGCCCATAGGCGGTATCGCGCAGAAGCTGATCGGCGCCCGCAAAGCCAGCGCAACGGTGTTTCTTACTCCGGCCGATAACTGTGCCGCCGCGGTTCAAACCGCACCTAAGGGACTACGTTTAGTGAAGATCGGCACGTTGAGCGACGCGTTGGCTTCACTGCGAGCGCTGCGCGATAGTGGGAAGGTGCCTTCGTGTTAGGACTGGCGTCCCCACCCGCCTTCGGCGCGCGACCTCTAAAACGAAGCTGGATTTCAACACCCCAACGCACACGTATGGAGTATCGGTAATGGCTCGGCGATTTTGGATACCTCAGCTCGGATTGAGCCGCCTTGGATTTGGCCGGCTCGGACGGCGGAGTCGCTTCATTGTGATAACCGCGTTCGCTGTGCTTGCGCTGCTGCTGGTGTTCACCGTGGGCGTAAACCTGTACACCGATTGGTTATGGTTTTCTGAAGTTGGCTTCAGCGGCGTGTGGTCCACGACGTTGGTGACCCAAATCGCGCTGTTTGTGGTTTTCGGGACGCTGAGTGCGCTAATCGTAGGCGGCAATATCGTATTGGCGTATCGGCTACGGCCAAGTTATCGCCCGATTTCTACCGAGCAGCAGAATCTCGAGCGTTACCGGCTGGCGATTACACCGCGTTTCGGGCTCATCGTGACTGCGATCTCCACACTGGTCGGCATCGTCACTGGCCTAACGGCACAGAGCCAGTGGCGTAGCTGCCTGCTGTTCTTTAACTCCGAGCCGTTCGGAGCAAAGGATCCGCAGTTTGGCAAGGACATCTCGTTCTATGTTTTTGAGTATCCATTCCTGCGCTACATATTGTCCGTGCTGTTTGTCGCTGTGACGTTGGCGATCATCGGCGCACTGGTGATGCATTACTTGTACGGCAACCTTCGGCTCAAGGGGGCCGAGCTAATCTCTCCGGCGGTAATCGGCCACCTTTCGGCGTTACTAGGCGCTTTCGTGCTGCTCAAAGCCGTTGCTTACTACTTTGACCGGTTTGGGCTTTTGACGTCCAGCGGTAGCGGTGAGCGTGCGCAAGGAGCTTCGGCAGTAGACGTGGAATGGTTGATTCCGGCGAAGAATATTTTGATGTGGATCGCCGCGTTGTGCGCCTTGATGGCTATCCTGAATGTAGGTATTCGCAAAGCGCTGTTACCGGCTATGGCGTTGATTCTTTTACTGGTTTCGGCCGTGGTGATCGGAGGCGTCGTCCCCGCTTTGGCCAACCAGTTCAGCATCAAACCCAACTCTATTGATCGGGAAGCCAAATACATTCAGCGCAACATTAATTACAGCCGCAAGGCCTACGGCATCGAAGGAATACAGCGATCCAGCTATGCGCCGAATGTCAGCAACACATCGGCCGAGCTTCGCAACGACCAAGGCACTGTGCCTAACGCGAGACTGCTCGACCCCAGCGTGATCTCGGATACTTACGTGCAGCGGCAGCAAGTCCGATCATTCTATGACTTCAACGACAAACTAGACGTTGACCGCTACACGATCAACGGCAAGGTCCGCGACTATGTGGTGGGTGTACGAGAGCTCAACAGCGCGAAACTATCGGCCAATCAGCGCACGTGGATCAACAGCCACACCGTCTTCACCCACGGATTTGGTTTCGTCGCCGCGCCGGCAAATCAGGTTGACGGTGCGGGCTCGCCCATCTTCGCATCCGGTGCGCTCGGTGATCCTTTTACTAGCGAACAGGCCAAAGAATTCGCCGCGGCAGCACCTATACAGCAGCCCCGAATTTACTACGGCGAGCTGATGACCGACTACTCGATTGTGGGTAGGCAGCCTCGAGGTAAAGACCGTGAATTCGACCGGCCAACGGTCGGCGGTGGCACGGCTGGCGAACAGGTCAGCAACACCTATAAGGGTGGCGGAGGAGTGAAGCTGAGTAGTTTCGGCCGCCGTCTGGCCTACGCCGCGTACTTCGGGGAGAAGAACTTTCTGCTCTCGAGCACGCTAAACGATAGTTCCAAGATTCTGTATGTGCGAAATCCGCGTAGTCGGGTGGAAAAAGTCGCGCCGTTTTTGACGCTGGACGGTGATTCCTATCCGGCTGTAGTGAACGGCAAGGTGGTCTGGATCATTGACGGATATACCACCAGTAATGACTACCCCTATTCGCAGCACCAGGAGCTGGGAGCCTCAGCGTCGGACTCGTTGACGGGGCATGGCACCCAAGCTCAAGCCAACAACCGGATTAATTACATCCGCAATTCGGTGAAAGCCACAGTGGATGCATACGACGGCACGGTGAAGCTGTATCAATGGGATACTGGCGACCCCATATTGAAGGCGTGGAATAAGGCGTTCGGCGGCATTGTGGAGCCGAAGTCAAAGATTCCAGCGGCGCTGGCCGAGCATTTCCGCTATCCAGAAGATATGTTTAAGGTGCAGCGCCAAGCGATTGCCAGCTATCACGTCGGTAATCCGCGAGAGTTCTTCAACGCGCAGGACTTTTGGAAAGTGCCCGATGACCCTACGCATCGCGGAAATGCTCTGCTGCCGCCGTACTACTTGGTGTCACAGTGGCCCAATCAGCGCCAGCCACGTTTTCAGTTGACCAGCGCGATGACCGCGGCTAGGAGAGAGAACCTTGCCGCGCTGTTGAGCGCATCGTATGACGAAAACGGAAAAGCTCAGCTCAGCGTGCTAGAGCTTCCAGGTGATTCGAGTATTCCGGGTCCGAATCAGGCGCAGCCGAGTATGCGTAATGACGCCAATGTGCGGCGCGAGCTTTCGTTACTTACCTCTGCTGATTCCACGGTTGTGTACGGCAATCTGCTGACGCTGCCAGTTGGGCAGGGGTTGTTGTACATAGAACCGATCTACGTTCGCAACACTGGCGCCACGACGTACCCGCTGCTGGAGCGGGTGCTCGTGCTGTATGGCGAAAAAGTGGCGTATGAAAAGACGTTGCCCGAAGCATTAAACAAACTTTTCGATGCGCAAAATTCACAACCCGCCCAACAGCAGCCTCCGCAGTCACAGCCCGAGCAGCCGCCGCAGCCGAAGCCGGATTCCAAGAGCGGCTCGGAGACCGCCGCGGCCGTAGGTGACATCAAGAAGGCGCTGGAAGCGCTGCGGCAAGCGCAGCAAAAGGGTGACTTTGGGGCTATTGGTAAAGCGCAGTCCGACCTTGATGCCGCGGCTAAGCGGTTTGATGCCGCGCAGCGCAAGGACCAGAGCTAAGCCTTAGTGGATAGTTTTTGGTGACGTTTTCCCGGAAAACGTCACCAAAAACAGCATTCTAAGGGCGTTTTCCCGGAAAACGCCCTATCTAATGCCGCACGGGCACCCGCTGTGAACTCTAATCTCAAGCGAGGTATAGTTGCATTACCAACGCGGGGTGGAGCAGTTCGGTAGCTCGCTGGGCTCATAACCCAGAGGTCCTAGGTTCAAATCCTAGCCCCGCTACCAGCAGAAATCCCTCTCAAGGCACGCCCTGAGAGGGATTTTCATGTATTGGCCCTTCCGAGACTCCGCCTCAACCGTGGTAGGGATGCAGACCGAGCCTCGGCTATCACGCTCATCTGTTGCCTCCCTACTATTGGGGCGTGGACGAGGACGAGCTGCTGGCGAGATACGGAACACATCCGGGTGGCGATGCTGTGACCGAGAATCGCAGTCTGCTCGACGGAGAGATCGAGGCAGGGATGTACGCGGACAGCGTGGCGATGAGGGTGCTCTCGGTTCAGTTGTTCAACAACGGGTCAGTCGACGACGCCCTTCGGGTCTGGAGGGCGAAAAGGTCCAACTTTGATGCAGGCTGCTCTCTTGACATCCAGCTGATGTGCGGGGCAGGCCTCAACGAAACCAAGAGCCACCTCACTTCGATAGCGACGGGCGAGGCGAAGGCCGCCTTTGACTACCTGAAGAAGTGTGAGTCCACCGGCGACTTTGCGGACTTCACTCCATCCGCGTTCACGGCGTTCTACGACCGTTACTACGACGCGGAGCTCTAGGCACGCTCATCGGCAAATGAAAGCGCCGAATGCGGTATGAGCACGTATAACGCCGGACGAGGAAGCGCATAAAAGGCCCGGATGTGCTCAACGTGATCTGCACGCTCGCCGTTGAGCTCGTCTAGGCGCATCGGTTCAGGACTCGAGTCGCGCTGGCTGTGACAGCTACGACGTCCTCGGTCAGACAGGATGCTCCAAGTCATACCATTGGCGCCCGGCTGCCCAGTGCGCCACCCAACCGGAAAGGCCTGACGTGGCGGTGGTGTGGCCGAAAGGGCGTCCGTAAGGTTGGGCGCCAACGTCAGTGATTTGCCAGATTCCTCCGCGATGTGGGCCGGTGACCACGAGTGCCCAGTGCATAGCGCAGCCGTCAGTTCCCAGCCACAAAGACCCGTCGGAGAAGACGGCGTCATGGAGGTGCCGCCGTTCCTTTTCCGGGCGTGGGTCGTCTTCCCAGATCCAGGCTCGGTTGAGCGGGAAGGGCCGGGCGAGGGCGGTTGGGGCGCCCGGGCCCAGGTCGTCAGGGGAGTGCCCAAGCCGGACCAGCCCGTAATGGGGTGGGCCGTCTGGGCAGCCATCGCCGACCTCAGCCACGAAACTGCGGTAGGGCTCCGGCAGGACGACCGAGTGGGCGGCCTCGAAATCGTGTATGGCTGCGCCAACCGAGTGCTTGGCGCAGCCGACGACTAGAGAAAGCCTGCCGCAGTGTCGCCAATTCGTGTTGGAGTTCGTCCGGAGTCATGGCGCAATTCAACCACGCACCGGTATCTCATAGCCTAGAGGTCACAGGTTCAAATCCTAGCCTCGTTGATATAGTTTAGCAGGTCAGAGGCTTGATTTCGGGAGACGACGATCTTGCGGCACGTCTATTAGGCTCTGCGTTTTATTGATGCCGCAGCTGGTGAAGGAAGTTGGGTGGGGTGGTCGGGAAAGATGGCGGGGAGGAGCTTGTCGGTTGGCGAGACTTACCAAGGTTCACCTTAGTTGGTGATGAGGATCAGGAGGTTTGGGCTAATTGCCTTGATCCGGCTGCTAGGCCCGTTTGGGAACTCTGGAGGACCGGGCAGTCACGTACAAAGAATGAGTGGGCGAAGCCCGGTGAGAATAGCCAGGCATGGCTCCATGTCTTGCGGGTGCATAGCCAATGGAGTGGTCGACGCTCAGTCGACGCGGCGGCCGAGCAGACATTCGAACTCGACGGTATGCACATCACCGATGAGGCGAGTTTCTTCTGCGCGATCGGTGAGGCAGTGAATGGGCCAGGCGGTTACTTCGGAGCCGGTTTGGATGGATTGAGCGATTGCCTTTGCGGAGGGTTCGGTGCGAAGGTTCCGTTTACTCTGATATGGAAGAATTCCAGTGTTGCCCGTGCCCATCTGGGGAAATCGCCGGAGGGTCCGGATCGGGAGGTCCGTGTCCGCCCTTCTTCGCGGAAGTTTTGACCATTTTTGACGAGTCGAGCGTGCAGGTAATATTGTAGTGAGAATTCACCAAAGCATGTGTGCCTCGCGGGATCATTTCCTCATGCGGTTGAGAAGTTGATTGGCACTGTGGCGGCCACCGGTGTGGTGCAACAAGAGGAGTTCATTGACGTCGTGCTCAGACTTTCGTAATCCGCTTCGCACAGTTGCGGGGGAACGGACCGAGAATGATTTTGTAAAGTTACTGGAAAGAGACACGTAATGCCCACTATTTCATATGGTAATTACCCGGAAAGATTGTCCGATCTTTTGGGCAGCCTCGGTGAGGCTGAACGAGACCGAGCTAGGATATTGACCAAAGAAGAAAACGACGAACTCGAGTCAATCAGCCTGAACCGCCTACCACAGACTTCATGGGGAACGATCGACTGGAATAGTATAAATGTGCGCGAGCAGCATGCCGTGAGTGATGATGTCGAAGGGGCCGCATTACTACGACAATTGGTGCTTCGATACGCAGAAGCTGATTCCGAAACGATAATTTTTTGGGGAAATATCGTTGTTCCCTCCCTGGCTCTGGCCGTAAACATAGTCGCTGAGCTCACTAATGAAATACTGGCTACCAGCCATGATGTCTGGTTGTTTGCGGTTAAAGAGCAGATCATCCTTGAATATTTCCATGAAGGGCGACTGACTGTTGCGGATGTGCCCACGTACTGAGTTCGGCCGCTGTTCACTCCCTACAACTAGTCTGGAAAATCATGGGTCACAACTTTCGTTTTTTTGTCACGCCCGAGGAGTTTGCTTCGGTAGTTGACGCTATCGCAGAGAAGACGGGTGCGAAGCTTTGGTCCTTCCCCGAAGCGGCGATGACGGGAGGTATAAGCCAAGTCAAGTCACTGGTAGAGGGGCAGCGGAGCCTGATTTGGTTTGGCGTTCTCCCTTCAGGTTGCACTGTGTGGAACTCCTACGAAGCTGCGACGGAAGCAGGGTTCGTATGCCTTGTGCGACCAGAGGTGGATTCACCAGCCGAAACTGTTTACCTGGGCGAGGTGTTCACACCTGCCAGTAATTTCTCCGGTTCGCTGTTTTTACCGGTGAAGCGCGCGCTGGCTAAATTGCTGGTGTGTGGCACCTTTGCCGTCTCCGACTGCGATCCTAAGGGAAAAGAGGTCAAGGGTCCAAAATGCAGCAAAGGTGCATTAGCGCTACATGAAGCCGGATATGTTATGCGACAAAGCGGTGTCGCCCTCGTGATCTACCTACCATCTTGCCCCAAGCCCATGTAATCTGCTTGCCGCGCTGTCAGCTTATGGGGAAGCCCGCACAGGAGTCAGCGCTCTTCCTCCGGCTGTGTGATGTGGCTGCGGTGCGGCGGCGTCTCCTTGGCTCCTTCATCGGAGCAAAGCAGCCGAGAGAGGTTCTCGGCTGCCTGCAGCCAGAGTGGTTCGACGTCGAAGATCAGGAAGTTGAGTTCTGATTGGGGGTCGTCGCCGGCTGGCGCGGTGAGCGAAACCGAGGCTGCAAGTGCGTCATCCTCGCCGCCGATCTGCCGTTCCATATCGATCACGAGTTCGACTGCCCGCCCACCGCCCATCGTCAACTTCCCGGAACGCTGAAAGCGAGCAGTTGAGATCTGAGGTCGGCAGCTCGCCCGCGGTGAGCACGTCTTTCACCACACCGCTGAAGTGGCACACGACGGAGTAACTGACGTTGAACCACTGCTCGCCGAACGGGCTTTTAGCCCGCGATGCCATGATGGTCAGTGAACTGCCTTGTCCGATTGAGCATTCATCACGCCGGCCGACACACTTGCGGCGCACAACGTAGGCTCCGCCGAACCACCGTGACGCAATAGGCCTGTTTCGAGGTGTCGGAGACGTACCCGTCTTCCGGGCAGACAAGACCGTGGAAGTAGTGGCTGTCCATGCAGCGTACGTAGACGACTGCAGTGGGAGGATTGGGTCATGGATGCGTCGTTCAGACTGAAGCAAGTCGCGGGAGGCCTGCTGCGACTTGCCGAGGTTGCGGTCCGGGTCGAGCGAGCTGAGCGAGCCGAGGTCATCGTGTCTGAGGCGGTGTTTACATGGCGGCGTGAGGTCTACAGTCCGAACGCCAGGTGGGGTGGCCCTGATGATGAGCTGCTGATCGCTGGGGCGATCGAAGGCGTGCAGTACGTGCTGGACCGATTGGACGGATGTGACAACAACTACCAAGTAACCGTGACGAAAATCGTTGACGCTCCGGCAGACAGCACCTTCAGGGACGTAAAATTCGCTGCCGTTCGAGCAACGTGCGACGCGCTGGGCGTGGCGCTAAGCCGTCCGCCATTCATTGACCGAACCGGAGCGGTGTTTCCAGACTAGAGCGATCGTCCGTTGATTTTCTCCGGCCGAAGCACTGTCAGGCCGTGCCGCTTCCGGTGAAAGCCGGCCTCAGTTACCTGGCTGCGGGCCTCGGCCGCTGACGCGGCGGTGGCGGTGATCTCCGAGTGCCACGAATCGGAGTCGGGATCGCCTCTCATAGACTAGCCATCGCCGTGCCTCGTGTGCGGTGTTAGTCCGAAGTAGTCGAGTGATCCGAAGAGAATGTGGCGTAGAATCTGTGCTGAAACGCCCTTTGCGGCCAGGCGGAAACTTGTTATACAACAAGTCAGCCCGCACAGTTACGATGACGCCAACCTGCGATGAAGAGCTGCTCGGCCGTTAGGAAGTGCTAGTGGTGCTTGGCATCGATCTACGTCCCTGCGGCGCCGGCCTTAAGGACCGCCTTTCGGGTGACCTTGCGGCGCTGTTTATCTACGGCAGCTTGTTGTTTCCTGAAGTTTTACGAGCTCTGCTTGGGCGTGTTCCTGACCGGGCGCCCGCGACGGCTGAGGGCTGGCGAATTGCTGGCCTTGCTGGGCGTCGCTACCCCGGTCTAGTGCCGGCATCCACGCACGCCAGCGGGTTTGTGGTCACGAGGCTTAATGTGGACGAGTGGCGTCTGCTGGATGTGTTTGAAGATGACGCATATGAGCTTCGTCAGATCGAGCTCGACGGTCGCCGGAGCGCATTGACGTACGTTTATCCCCATGTCGATGCCCTTTCGGTGGACTGGGACCGCGGACACTTCGCTGACCTGCATTTGGCCTCCTACGTGAAGTCATGTAGGGCATGGCGAGAGCGGTACTACAGTTCAGTCGGAAAACTTGAAGCCCACCAAAGACCCAACTCCTAGCGCGATTCGGGCCTCTTGCTCGTTTGAGGCATGGCCCCTCCACTGGTGCCGCTACGGTTTGCGGCCACGCCGCTCGTGGGTCAACGCGCCAGATTGAAATGGTCCTGTTTTGGAGGAAGATGTCTAGTGTCCTTTGTAGACCTGGCCGCGACCAGCGACTTTTACCACGTCCACCACAAGCCGGTCATCGTAAATGTCGTAGATCACGCGCCAATCCCCGACACGTAGTCGCCACTCGTCAAGGTCGGTACCTTCCATCCTTCGGATACGGCGGGCGAGGATTTTCGGCAAGGGACAAGATTGCGGCGTCGATACGTTTACGCACTACCGAATCGAGCTTTTTCAATTGTTTGACCGCACGGGGCCGGATCTCGGTGCGGTAGGTCACGACAGACCCAACTCCTCCCGCACCCGCTCATACGGCACGGACGGCTCGGCACGGGCACTCTCGGCGTCGAGGATGTCCTGTGCGTCTTCAAGAGCGTCGAGAGTCTGGAAACGGGCCTCGCTCATCACCACATAACGGTGACCTTCCTCGTCGACCAACCGCGCGACCTCGCCCTCGTCGGCCAGTCGGCCGGCGCGTTCCCATGGCGAGGGCGGCGGCAACTTGATCACACCGCCTTGCTCCGGTACATCGTGAGCTTGAGTGATCGTCATAGCATCAGCATATCCGGCGCTGTTCACAATGTCCTGTCGCTATCGGTTGGCGGTTTCGGTGCCAGATCAAAGCGGGTGCGTTTCTCAGCGCTGATTGCGCCGAGCTTTTCCAAACGGGCTAAGATCGCTCCGACTTGCCTACCAAACTCCTCTGACAAGGACTGGACTGACGTTCCCTCGGCAAAGCGATGTAAGAGCTCTTGCTCGTCAGCGCTGGGCCACGGTTTGTAGGCATTCTGATGTTTCAGGCGGATCTCGGCGACGTCGTTCCTATGCTGCTCGCTCCCCGCAGAGTGAAGGTCAACCAGGCCAGACATGAAGCAGCCAACAGCGGATGCTAACGCCTCCAGATCGTCCAGTTGTATTTCCCCCTGAGCTGACTTAGTACCTCACCATCGGGCGTCAGCGCGAGAAATTCCAAATGGAGCTCAGCATCACCTGTGGCCGTAAACTCGTACTGACGTTTTGCTATTGAGAATCGACGCAGTACCTGTGTGCCAACCGTTGAGTCCTGATTTGCTAACAATCCGTTATCAGTCATGAGATCTACTTTAGAAGCATCAGTGCTCAGATCGTCGTTCAACTTTGAAATGTGTACTGCTTCGAGTGGCCGTCAAGCGTCATACGTGGATTTCTGAGGTCTGCTGCGTCACTGGAGTGGGAGGTATCCGAGCGATCATCCAGAACGAGCCCTCTGTTGTCTTCCTCGGTGCTGTCGGAAGGTTCTTGGTTTTCGGCGTTGGCAACGCGTCGTCGCCTGGGTTGATCAGCGAGAAGATGGAGCGTGATTGACTCTGTGAGCTCGGTCAGATACAACGTGCCTTCCACTATGACTTATCCTGCCTGCCGACTCAGTTCCATGGTTGCCCTTCCAGCCGTGGCCCAGCCCTGACACTTCCGTTCGCCGGATCCACAATGATGGAGGCCGGGGAGTCTTGGAGCATGTCAACGGTGCAGTGAATGCTGTCCCCGTTCGCTTCGGTAATCCGTAGGCCATCTGCGGCTAATCGTTTTGTGCGCCATTTGACCCCTTCGGGCCCGATCGCGACGATGTCAATGTACCCGGCAAGGAGCAGCAGAGAAGCGCCTGGTACGGGTACGGCCTGATTCACGTCATCGTGCGCCATGACCGCGTTTGAGTTGGACGCATCGACTTCAGTCACCGGTAACAGCAGCACCTTTTGCGGCTCTACCCAACTATAGTACGAATATCCGTACCGTAGTTGGCATCGCCTTACGTTTCCGTGCTCGGCCAGCCCCCTCCCTTACCATCAGCTACTGCACAGATGATGGTAAGATTTTTTATGCCTTCAGTACCAGCCGAGTCCAGTGCTTGGCCATGTGTCAGCTGGGAATCCCGCAGCTGGACACCCTCGGTCTCTTCCGATGCGCTCTCGCGCAGAGCGCATAAGCGTCACCAGGGGCCCTATCGGGCCGCCCTCGTTGAGACGATCGCTGATGCGCACCCGTACCTGCCGAATGCTGTTGCTGCGCTCGCCGCTGAAGCGTCGGCTGCGATCGCGCGTTTCGACGCCGAAGTTGGTGCAGAGGTTGTGCCCTTCGCGACAGTGCTGCTGAGATCGGAATCGGCGGCATCATCGATGATTGAGAATCTTACGTCGGGCACCAAGGCCATTGTGCTGGCTGAAATGGGCAGCCGCGACAAACATAATGCTACCGAGATCGTCGGCAACGTGGCTGCTATGAAAGCCGCAATCAATCTGGCCGACCGGCTCGACACCGCGGCCATCCTCGCTATGCACGACGCGCTGATGCGCAACTACGCCCCAGCTATCGCCGGAAAATGGCGTCGGCAGCAGGTTTGGATCGGCGGAGACTGCGTTGGACCACATGGCGCGATGTTCGTTCCGCCGCATCACGACCATATAGCTCACCTGATTGACGATTTTGTGGCCTTTACCCGACGGACCGATTTGCCGGTGCTCACCCATGCCGCTATTGCTCACGCCCAGTTTGAGACCATTCACCCTTTTAGCGATGGCAACGGCCGCACCGGCCGTGCTCTGGTTCACGCGATGCTGCGTGGTCACGGTTTGACACGGAAGGTCACCGTACCGGTCTCGGCTGGACTCTTGGGCGATACGAACGCGTATTTTCACGCTCTCACGGCGTACCGAAACGGAGATCTGGAGCCAATCGTGACCATGATGGCTAACGCCTCATTCGCTGCGATCGATAACGGTCGCCGGCTTGTCACCGAGCTGCATGAGGTGCGCGCTAGTTGGAACGGCCGGGTAAATGCTCGCCGTGGGGCTATGGTGTGGCGGCTAGCTGAACTATTGCTGCGTCAACCAGTTGTGGATACCGCAATGGTTGCCGCAGAACTGGGTATCTCACCAGATAACGCTGCGCGACCGATTACCCCCTTGGTTCGGGCGGGTGTGCTGACGGAGTTCACGGGCTTTGCCCGTAACCGTATGTGGCAGTCACAGGAGGTTCTCGCGGCACTTGATGGTTTTGCCGCGCGAGCAATCAGCCGCACGGCCGACTGAGCAAGCAGGCTCCGCGAGTCTTGCTCTGGGTAGCCGACTGAGGTTCCCCTAGGATCGTGGAAGCGTTAGCTATAAGGAGTGCGATGTCACAGAAGCGGCCCGGCCCTAACCTTTCCGCTCGCCGGGTCCACGATGATGGAGGCCAGGGAGCCGTCGAGTGCGTCAATGGTGCAGTAGATAGCGTCAGCGCTCGCCTCCGTGATCCGGAGACCATCTGCGGCTAATCGCTGCGTGCGCCACTTGACCCCATCGGGACCGATCGCGACGATGTCGGTGTAACCGGCAAGGAGTAGCAGAGAAGCGCCAGATACTGGGACGGCCTGATTCACTTCATCGTGCGCCATGACCGCATCGGAACCTGGCACGTCAACACGCACGAGATATGCCTGGCCGGCCACTACCGCGCACATTTGGGTAGGTGCAGGTCCAGCGAAGACACCCCTCGCACCGCCGAGCCCGCCTGCAGGGAACACGCCGATCCACTCCGGCGAAAACGTCGGCATAACGTGCACCACGAGCGGAGCGCCCCATCGAGAAATCACTTCCCGCTGCACTTGGCCATCAGAGCCGAATCCGAATACCGGGCAGCGCCAGTCACCGTCGGACGGAAACTCTGGATCGATCTCCACTCGGTAGGCAGGATTGAAGTCGAGGTGATGGAACGTTCGGCCGCCTTCGCTATGCATGCCTTGATTGTGTCAACGGCGGGCGACGCCACAAGCATCAGGCGGTTCAAGCATGTCCGTTACTGTCAGCCGCAGCCTTATAGGCGGCTCACGGTCGGCTCACGGTCGGCACTGCGTCAGGTGATTGTGATTCGGTTGCGGCGCGGCATTGCTAGATACGCCACGCTGCTGTAGACAGGGCTTGAGACAGTGTGTCTGAAGTTGCAGGATTGCAGTAATTGCTTGGGGCGTAAGGAAATATCACAATGTTCGTGAGACAGGGGGACTCAGGTACATGAAGGTTGTCACACCATTGAAGTCGGTGAATTTGCCCGGTATTGATGACTACGCCGCGCAACACACCACACCTGACCCGGCTGCCATGACTGCTTTAGTCTCCGAGACGTATGAGACTCTTGATCTGCCTGAAATGCTGTCGGGCCCTGTGGTGGCACGGCTATTACAGACCCTGGTCCATGCAATTAGACCGCAGCTCGTGGTCGATGTCGGTACATACAGCGGATATTCCGCGCTCTCAATGGCCGCTGCTTTGCCGCCGGGTGGCCGCATCGTGACCTGCGAGCTTGACGCTGGCCGAGCTGGCGTGGCGCGTCGGCATATCGACGCTAGCCCCTACGCCGATCGGATCACTCTGGCGACTGGTCGGGCGCTGCAGACGCTCAGCTCGCTAGAGGGGCCGTTCGATTTCGTCTTCATTGACGCGGACAAAGTGTCCTACTACGACTACTTTCAAGCCGCGCTGCGCAAGCTTGCACCTCACGGCCTGATCGCCTGCGACAACACACTGCGCGAGGGCGAGATACTCAACCCCGACACCGACGACTCCGGAACCCGTGCCATGTGTGCGTTTAACGATGCGGTAGTCAACGATCCGCGAGTATCGTGCGTGCTGTTGCCCGTGCGCGACGGAATCAGCTTAATCAGACCAGTCTCCTAGCAGGAGATATGGCTATGAATGGTTGCCCAAGGCAGATTCCGGTGGCGATTCTTCCCGATCCATCCGAACCACTGCCGCCGCCTCGGCTCGACTTGGTGGCTTATCTACTCGCCGCGCAGACTTGTGGTGAACTGACTGAAGTCTGTAAGTCTTTGCGGGCGGGTGCCCGTTGGAGCCGTGTGGCCGAGGCGGCTCTCAAGGCAGCTGCCAACTCCAGTCAGAAGCTGGCCCAGATGCTTGTAGCGAGCGCCACGCCGATATCGGACAGCTCGGTCTCAGACATCAATCCGATTCGGTCTTATTTTGCGGTGCGTAGCGCAGCCCTGTCCGCGCAGCAGGCAGCAGCTCAGGAAGCTGTCGTGATTGCTTGGGGCCTGGCAGATCTTTTGTGCGCACCGGTGGAGCGGGACGATCTTCTCGCCGAGCTGACGGCATTTCGCGCGGTGTTCCAGGATTTTTTGCTGAACGAGCCGAGCAGGAAATCCTCTCCTGTTGTTGAGCGCAAGCCCCTGTCGGCGGGTAGCGCCAGCAGAGGTTCCGCCGCGGAGCGTTGGGTAGTGGGTCATCAGGTGTACTTGATGCTCAACGTTCGGGCGACAACGACGATCCACCTTGCGCTGCGGGCGCTGAACCAGGACCGGCCTGTTGATGCCGTTAAACATCTGACCACTGCGGCCGGTTACGTACGGGGTTTCACCGGGGCGATGGGTCATGCTGGAGCAATGCCAGGTGTGGTGTACCGGCAGAAGGTGCGTCCCACTATGGCGCCTCCAGCTGTGTCGGTACCGCTCACTGGCCGCATGCACAAGGAGCACCGCGCTTTTCGGGCCGCGCTCACCCAGCTGTTGAAGGTCTGTGGGGAGTCGGCTACTGAGCTAGCTGACAAAGACCCGTCGCTAGCCTGGGCCCGGATGGCGCTCTTGGAAGCGGATTTGGCCGACATCCAACGACATGTGCTGCTCGCCGAGGCTCTGGTGGGTGAAGATCGTTCGCTGGTGCAACGCCGCGATTCCGACAGCGCTGTGCGTATGCTCCGGGAGATGCACCTCCTCCGGGAAGCACAGTACCGCTCGCTGCTTGCGTTTGAAGACAATGTGGTAGCGGCGAGCTTAGGCATTGCCCGCGGTCGCGCTGCGGCAGCATCGGTGTGGTGACTACGCTCGGAGGGTGACCTCGTCGCCTACGCAACGCTTGCTGATTCTCGACGGCCACTCGCTGGCCTATCGTGCCTACTTCGCGTTACCCGTAGAGAACTTCTCGACCACAACCGGGCAGCCTACTAACGCGGTGTATGGATTCACCTCGATGCTGATCAATCTCGTGCGTGATGAGCAGCCAACCCACATCGCTGTGGCGTTCGATGTCTCGCGCGCTTCGTTTCGTACCGAGCAGTACGCCGAATACAAGGCCGGTAGAGCCGTCACGCCAGAGGGCTTCCGTGGCCAGGTAGATCTGGTTCGGCAGGTGCTAGACGTGCTGGGCATCACCGCTATCGCGATCGAAGGCTACGAGGCCGACGACATCATCGCCACACTTGCTACGCAGGCCGCTGCTTGCCGGCTGCCGACGCTGATCTGCACGGGTGATCGAGACGCGTTTCAGCTGGTAACCGAGCACTGCACTGTGCTTTATCCCCGCAAGGGCGTCTCTGATCTAGCGCGTATTACGCCGTCGGAAGTACAGCAACGCTACGGCGTCCCGCCTGGACGCCATCGAGATCTTGCCGCCTTGGTGGGGGAGTCCAGCGACAACCTGCCCGGCGTGCCCGGTGTGGGCCCCAAAACGGCGGCAAAGTGGTTGGCCACGTACGGCTCGCTGGAGGAGCTTGTGGCGCGGGCCGACGAGATTGCCGGCAAGGCTGGCGACTCGCTGCGGGAGCACTTGGCCGGAGTGCTGCGCAACTACCAACTTAACGGCCTGATTACCGACATGCCGCTGCCGTGTGACATCGAGCAGCTGCTGTGGAGCGGCGTGAATCGTCAAGCTATGCATCAGCTTTTTGACACGCTCCAATTTCGAGTGCTGCGCGAGCGGTTGCAGGCCGCCTGGCCTGGGATGCGCCCCGGAAGTACCGACAGTATTGATGGGGTTGATTCAGCCGCGCCGCAGTCCAGTGGGTTACCGGAGATAACGCTGACGCTGCCCTTGCCCGGTGAGCTTTCCGCCTGGTTGCATCGGCATGCCGCCGCGGCAAGCACCGTCGGTTGCGCGTTCGCCGTCAATGCCGCCGGCCGAGTGGATCCCAGTCGAGGTATTGCGCTGGGTGTCGACAGCGCCGCGGCGCTGTGGTGCGATCCAACCAGCCTGAGCGCCGTGGATGACGCCGAACTCGCGTCATGGTTAGCTGATCCAGCTGTATTCAAGGTGTGCCACGACGCAAAGCACGTGATTGCGGCCTGTGCGTTGCGGGGCTGGCAGCTCCGGGGCCTTGCCGCCGACACTGCCGTTGCGGCGTATGTAGTGCGGCCAGACCAGCGCAGCTACGATCTGGCCGATCTGGCCGTGCGATACCTCTACGTCGAGCTACCTGAGGGCTCCGGCGGTGGGGGCCAACTCAGCCTCGATGGCATGGACTCGGCGGCCGACAACACGGCGCTGGCCGCTCGGGCTGTGGCCGTGGTGCACCTATCGAGGGTGCTTGAGCAGCAGGTCGCTCAGGTGGGCGCCGCTGAGCTGGTCGCCGACGTGGAGCTTCCGCTGGTGACGTTGCTGGTGAAGATGGAGCAGGCGGGTATCGCCGCCGATGTGAAATATCTGGAGGGGCTGCGCTTCCAGTTCCAAGCCGAAGTGAACCGTGCCGTGGAGCAGGCGCATAAAGAGGTAGGGCGTGAGTTCAATCTTGGTTCGCCCAAACAGCTGCAGGCGATTTTATTCGACGAACTGCGCCTCCCCAAGACGAAACGGATCAAAACCGGCTACACCACCGATGCCGATGCGTTGGCGGGGCTGTATGCCCAGACGAACAATCCGCTGCTGGCGCAGTTGCTACGGCATCGCGATGTTATGCGGCTCAAGACCACTGTGGATGGTTTGTTGAAGACTGTTGCTGACGACGGCCGCATCCACACCACATTCAATCAACTCGGTACAGCGACTGGTCGGTTGTCATCGGTGGAGCCGAACCTGCAAAACATTCCGATTCGGACACAGGAGGGGCGCCAGATTCGGCGTGCATTTGTGGTGGGGAGGGGATTTGAGTCACTGCTCACCGCCGACTACAGCCAGATCGAGATGCGGATCATGGCTCATTTGTCCGAAGACGCTGGTCTGATCGACGCGTTCCACGCTGGGGAGGACCTGCACACCACCGTCGCCTCGCGGGTATTCAGTGTGGCGCCGAGCGTGGTCGATCCGGAGATGCGCCGGCGCATCAAAGCCATGTCCTACGGCCTGGCCTACGGTTTGTCGGTGTTTGGACTGTCGCAGCAGTTGGGTATTGGTGCCGAGGAGGCGCGTGTGCTGCGTGAGGAGTATTTCCAGCGCTTCGGGGGAGTACGTGATTACCTGCACAGCGTGGTGGAGCAGGCTCGCAAGGACGGTTATACCTCTACGATCCTGGGCCGGCGCCGCTACCTGCCTGATCTGGTGAGCGACAACCGGCAGCGACGGGAAATGGCCGAACGCATGGCGCTGAATGCCCCCATCCAAGGTTCAGCCGCTGACGTAATGAAGGTGGCGATGCTGGCTACCGATACAGCGCTACAGGCCGCCGACCTTTCTTCACGGCTGCTGCTCCAAGTGCATGACGAACTGGTCTTTGAAATAGCCCCCGGCGAGTGCGAGCAGGTGGAAGCACTGGCTCGTGAACGTATGGCAGACGCGGCTAAGCTGAAAGTCCCACTGGAGGTTTCGGTAGGAACAGGCGCCGACTGGGACACCGCCGCCCACTGAGTTTGCACTGTACATTTATGACCTCGCAGTTACACGGGTGTGACAGGGCCGTTTTTCACGCCTAAAAGGGGCCGCAGTGTCACACTCGGTACGGGAGATTTTCCAACTACAAGTGCGGCCCGATTACTAGGACAGTGATTACTGCGCATTGCTCGCCTGTGGCATCTTTTTCATCGGGTCCATACATCCAATAGATACGCCATGCGCCTGGGGTGTGGTTCTCAACGTAGGAGTCCCACACTTTTTCATCTTCCAGACCAGGGAACTGTTCATATTGAGGGGTATTTGGTTTTCCGGA